>CAYJIY010000065.1:0-1787 GCA_964370415.1 uncultured Alistipes sp. | reverse complement strand
ACTTTCAAATCGAAGTCGTAGCGCTTGCCCTTCTCCAATACTGGGATACCTGTCACAGCTAGCTGTACGCCATTTGCTTCAAGACCTACAAATAATTGGTCTGAAACCGCTGTGGCATTCGGGAAAACAATAGCGTAGTATGAGCTGCCGCTAACGTATGGTGATACAGCTAATGGCGTTTGATCACCAACGGCTGATCCTGCAGAAAAAATCACCACATCACTAATCGTTGGCGCAACACCGCCATACTCGCTTCCATACTCCGTGATGTTGATATTCACAAGGGTCATCTCACGCTCCAACTCCAGTGAAACAGCACCGTCTGCCTTGCTCTTCTTAACACCCGAGACAGTCATATAGTCCGCCGATGCGAGCTTCGACTCCGAGCTCTGGTCCGTAGGCAGGGTGAACGTAGTGAGCGATGCGTCGTTTACTCCAACTGGATAGTATGCCGAGAATGACATCTCTTCTGCCTCCCAACGTAGGTAGTCGCCACCCACGAGGTCGCTAGTCCAGCTACCATCTGCACCTTTAGTATATGTCGCCCAAGCATTCGATAGGCTACCATTCTGAACAGCGATCTGATCGCCCTGGTTGAACTCACCATTTGTCGTTTCATCGCCCAATGGATTACTTCTCGAGAATATGCTATTACCTCCAACCTCGGCAGTGATAACCACCGCGTTAGGATCCTGCTCCAGAGTCTCGACCTCCGACTTTTGGCAACTTGCAAACAGCGCAAGTCCCAATATTGAATATATTATCTTTTTCATCTTTTTTTACTGCTTAGTTTTCCTATAACTACTCCGTTTCAAGGCTTCCACCCAATCCATCTTCCCATGGAGTGTTTGTCATGCTTCCAGTCTGAACAACATCCTTACCCAGTTGCAGTGTAAGGCTATGAGAGCTACCCGACTCCAATCTAACATCCTTATTTGCGATCCACTCGTACTGGGCCTTTGATGTAACAATAGTGATCATAAGGTTGTTGCCTTCGGCGTACTCATAGAGACCTGGAGGCAACAACATCTCATAAGTCGCAACTCCATCAGCAGTGACACTCGACGCCACAAACTCCGTGTTGAAAGGCTTGATCGGTGCCTCTTGTGCTGTTGTAGCTCTTGAGAGATCGCCAGAGAATTGATTGAAAATATACGTATCGGCTAGATTCGCAATCTCAACCGATGAGATAGTCTGAGTCGCCAACTCCTCGCTGATGTTGATCGTCAACACCATCTTCGAGAGCATGTGACCAAGTGCCAAGTCAAAAGCTCCATCTTCGTTGAGATCCGTCGTTGGATTAACAGTAATCTTAGCGTAAAGCAGATCCTCCGCCTCAAGACTTGACTCTAAGCTCTGATCAGCCTGCATCGTGTGCGATGCTGAGTTCGAACTATCGAAGGCGAAGACCATATCGCCCCTTTTGGCTGCATAAACAGTAATTGGAGTGGTGCTATTCTGCCACTTCATAACTAGTGGTGTCGTTGCGCTCTGGTCCGTGTAGCTACTCCACACATCGCCCTCCTTCTTCATGTAGGCAACATAGTCATAGGTGCTGTTGTTTGGGTTGTCGATGTGGATCCAGAAGTCCGTGAGGTTGCTCGTCGCCATACCTGCACGAGTCTGATTAACATTTGTGTTGATGCGGATAACACCATCCGCAGGGAAATTTGAGTTGGTCACCACCACCTCATCTTTCTGACACGATATGAGCGCGAAGAGCGCCGCTGCCATTGTAAAGATTCTTGTTTTCATATTTTTCTTTTTTATACTTTTTAGATTTACTC
>CAYJIY010000064.1:0-3888 GCA_964370415.1 uncultured Alistipes sp. | reverse complement strand
ATTAACGCTTGCAATGATCTAATTATCCTTCTTGGTAGCCCCAACGAGGATGGTTCAATCGGCTTTGTGATTCCTGACAACCAAGCTAGCACGACAAATGTGAGCTATCTCGATGGCTATGCTGGGCGCACGGGAGGTATCGCGTCATTTAATGGCACAGGTGCTACAATGAATGGTGGACACGGTTTGATTCAGAGCGAGAAATCATCTGAACCATCACGCACATTTGCCTTTGGTGGTTGGTTCTACCTTGAGGAGTGGACCGCAGGTGCAACGATCTTCTCGAAGGTACTCAACGGTGACGAGATTTCGCTTAAGCTAGGTGCATCAGAAGGCAGCCTAGTGTTCCGAGTAAAGGGAGGTGATGTGGATAAGAGCGTTGAGCTAAACGCATCGACATTTACAACTAAGGCGTGGAAGCACCTCTCGATAGGTTTTGATGGTCGTGCTTCATCGACTAGCAACAAACTCAGCGTCGCAGTGGCTGAACCCGGAATGAACTACAACACACAAGCCATCGTGACATCATCGACAGCCCTCGATTCATACACTACGATACCTAACATCAAGAGCGAGATAATCATCGGTACCGACCTCAATGCTAAGGTTGATAATCTATTTGCATCACGCCTTGGACGCACCGATTCGAGCATCAACACAGGT
The DNA here is from genome assembly GCA_964370415.1 of uncultured Alistipes sp. Classification (GTDB taxonomy): domain Bacteria; phylum Bacteroidota; class Bacteroidia; order Bacteroidales; family Rikenellaceae; genus Alistipes. The sequence continues at coordinate 3,225 of CAYJIY010000064.1, read as the reverse complement.
ATGAGTGATAGTGGCTACCCATTCTCTGATGATTACGTCATGCTGGACTACAACACGACAGGAGTATTGGCGTACTGGAAGTTTGACAACAGCTCGAACCTTGGTCTTGATAGCCGTACTTGGAAGCAAGCAGTAGCTCAGATCAGAGCAAAAGCTCCAACAAAGGGCTATAAGTTCGGGGTCATTTCGGGCGATTATAAGTTGATGCTACTAAACTCAGCTTCGCAAGATAATTTTGTGGATAATCTAGTGGATGTCGTTAAGGATAATGGCTTCGAGGGTGTGGATTTCGACTTAGAGTGGATTGAGCATGGTGTTGATGCCAATGCTACAACTCTCTTCGCTGGCTATAGCGATCTTATTGTGAAGACAGGCACTGCTCTCAAGGCTGCAAATTCGGATTATGTGTTCTCTGTATCGCTGATCAGATCATCATACTCTGGAATTACCCAAGAGGCAATCGATGCAGCGGACTTCATCACTGTTCAGACTTATGGCCCTAGAACCCACCTCTTCGGGCTGGACAACTTCATGGCAGATGTGCAGACGTTCCTTAACTTTGGTGTGCCACGCGAGAAGCTCGTTATGGGCGTACCATTCTACGGAGTTGATGTCACAAACTCTGGTGCCACTCAGGCATATAAGGTTTTAGCAGGGCAGATCACATCCCCTGATCAGAATGAGGTTACATACAACGGTATCACCTATCTATTCGACGGTCAAGACCTGATGAAGCAGAAGGTCGAGCACATAAGAGAGCAGGAGCTTGCAGGTATAATGAGCTGGGATCTTGCCACAGACCTGCCGTTTAATAGCAATATGTCGTTGCTCAGAACAATTTACGAGAACTAATAGAGCCATTGGCCTTAAACCTAAATTAAGTATGAGATTTCAGAATATTGTTCTGCTGGGCGCAACACTCCTTGTTGCTGCCTGCCAAACAAATAGCATGATAGTGCACCCTCCACTAATCGTTCCTCAGCCCAACAGCATTGAGGTTGTGCAGAGCGACAAGCCCTTTGAGTTCACCTCACAGACTCGATGGGTGGCACCTTCCAATGACGATATTGCCTTGGTGTGCCAACCACTCCTCGATGCCTTTGAGCGTGTTGCAGGATTTGAGTATGAGCTATGCTCTGAGCGTGATGAGACGTCGGCTGCAGTGGTAATAGACATCGACACGGAGCTTGCACCCGAACAGTACAAGCTCGCAGTTGGGAGTGATGGCATCTCGATCTCGGCATCAACAGCTAATGGTGTCTTCTACGCTCTGCAGAGCATTCGCCAAATGCTCCCTGAGCAGATCGAAGGGCAGACTCTAGCACCCGATATGGGTTGGAGAGTTCCTGCCGTGATGATTGACGATACGCCAAAGTACGCCTACCGAGGTTTCATGCTCGATGTCTCTCGTACATTCCTTGAAAAGGAGCGTGTGATGGAGATTATCGATGTGATGGGGCTATTGAAGCTAAACAAGCTGCAGTTTCACTTCATTGACGATAATGGATGGAGACTCCAAATCGACAAGTATCCTCTACTTACGGAGGTTGGCGCATGGCGTGTTGAGCGTGACAAATTCTACTCGGCACGTGAGGCTGCGCAACCTGGCGAGCCAACTCCAATAGGAGGATACTACACGAAGGAGGATATGCGAGAGATAATCGCCTATGCCACGCAGCGTGCGGTTGAGATAATACCCGAAATAGAGATGCCAGGGCACTCGATGGCTGCTATCGCATCATACCCTGAGCTGGCGTGCGACACAAAGGGGCGCTTTGTTGGTGTGCTACCTGGCTTCACGGGCACCGACAACTACACCCCAACGATGTGCACAAGCAAGGAGTTTGTCTATGAGTTCTTGACCGATGTGATAGATGAAGTTGCGGAGCTGTTCCCTAGCCAGTATATCCACATCGGAGGTGATGAGGCAGACCCTCGCTACTGGGCTGAGTGCCCTCGATGCCAAAAATTGATGAAGCAGAAGGGCTACAAAAAGCTGCATGACCTACAATCCGATCTTCTGATGCGAGTTAATACCCACATTCAATCGAAAGGAAAGGTAATGGTCGGATGGGACGAGATCGCAGAGACTCAGATCCCCGAAGATGCCGTAGTTGTTGGGTGGCGTGGAGATGGTCTCATCGCTCTCAAGGCGGCAGAGCAGGGGCACAACTTCATTATGGCACCAGCTAAGAGCGTATATCTAATTCGCTATCAAGGACCTCAGTGGTTTGAGCCACGCACATACTTTGGCAACAACACGCTGCTTGATGTCTACAATTTTGAGCCACTACCCGAGGGGACAGATCAAAAGATAGTCGATCTTATGCTCGGAACACAGGCGTGCTTATGGTCTGAGTTCACTGAAGATCATCGTGACGCGCAGTATCTTATATTCCCACGTCTATGCGCCTTCGCTGAGAGCGCTTGGACAGAGAATGAGTATCGGGATTGGGCGCAATTCCTCCCTCGACTAGACAGGCAACTAACGCACTTTGAGCAGCTCAACATAAACTACGCTCGCTCGATGTTCAACCTAGATCACAAAATCCTACCTACAAAACAGGGCGAGGGTCTAAGTGTCGAGATTAGCTCTATACGTCCTGATCTAGAGATTCGCTACACCACAAATAACGAAGAGCCAGCAACGAGTGATGATCTCTTCAGTGATAAAATTGAGGTTAAGGAGAGCACAACGATCAAGGCTGCGACCTTTAAGGGGGGCGAGAAGATGGGGCAGACGCTCACTCTGCCTATTAACTTCAATAAAGCAACTGCATCGATGGTAAAGTCATCTGGGGGATCAAACCTTGATGTGGGACTACTCGTCAATGGTCTTCGTGGCAGCGAGGACAGACCCTCTGATTTTGAGTGGTGCGGATGGTACAATAGGGATGGTTGGATCCAAATCGACCTTAATAAGACAACTGACATAAACAACATTAGCATAGGTATGATGGTCGACGAGGTGCTATCCTCAGGGTTGGTGCGCACACTAAAGCTATCACACTCGACCGATGGCGAAAACTTCACACCATTTGCCACTAAGAGTTTTAACGATGCACAGATATTCGAGCAGACGACTGCTATGAGAGAGGCTAAATTTGAGGGACTAGACTTCGATGCTCGATATATCAAAATAGAGTTTGAGAACCCTGGTCAAATACCACAAGGAAGAACTCGTGCAGGACAGCCTACATGGATCTATTTTGATGAGATAATGAT
>CAYJIY010000063.1:0-4487 GCA_964370415.1 uncultured Alistipes sp. | reverse complement strand
TTTTTTTATTGAAAAGGTTTGGACTAGAAGTCTACTTTCTCGCCATTGTAGCAACACATGAATACCTTCTCCATCTCCTCTTGAGTTGGAACACGTGGGTTGAAACTTGTACATGGATCCGCCATTGCGTGAGCTGCCATATCCTTAACTACTGCGTTCCACTCAGCCTCAGATACGCCATACTCCTTAACCGAGCCTACGATGCCAACCTTCGAGCGAAGAGCCTCCACTGCTTGAGCAAAACCCTCAGCGCCTTGAGTGTCAACTAGCTTAGCTAGAGCCTCGTAGCGGTTTGTTGCCTTTGAGTTGAAGCGAATCACGTTAGCGAGTACAATAGCGTTAGCGCAACCGTGAGGTACACCAAACTGACCACCGATTTGGTGAGCCATAGAGTGTGCGATACCCAACCATACGTTAGTGAAGGCGTAGCCACCAAGGCACGATGCGTCGTGCATGTTTTGGCGTGCTGTGCCATTCTCAGGCTCGTTATATGCTGTCTCAAGGTTGGCGAAGATTAGCTCAATACCACCCTTTGCTAGTGCGTCGGCGTAGTTGTCGTCAACATTTGATGTGTAAGCCTCAACGCAGTGCGTAAGGGCATCGAGTCCTGTGTTTGCAGTCACGCTCTTTGGCATGCTCTTGCAAAGTTCACCATCAACGATCGATAGATCAGGAAGCAACTCGTGAGATACGAGTGGATACTTCACACCCTTTTCACGATCTGTAATAACAGCGAGGGCCGTGATCTCAGTTCCCGTTCCGCTAGTTGCAGGGATCGCTACAAAGCGAGCCTTTTGGCGAAGTGCTGGGATACCACAAACCTGAATCATCTGCTCAAACGTAAGCTCTGGGTGCTCGTAGATCGCCCACATCGCCTTCGCCGCATCGATAGCCGAACAGCCACCAAGACCAATGATCCAATCTGGTTGCTCCTCTGTGAAGAACGCTGCACCACGACGCACAGTGTCGATCGATGGGTCTGGCTCTACACCATCAAAAACGGAGTGTGCGATATTTATCTCGTCGAGAATAGCCTCTACCTTTGCTAGGTAGCCATTTTCGCGAACAGATTTGCCACCGATTACGATGACCGCCTTCTTACCTGAAATGTTTTTTAGCTCCGAGAGTGAGCCAAGACCGTGATATAGGTCTTGTGTTTGAAATAACTTTGCCATAATTTAAATTGCTTGATTGATTATGGTACAAAGGTAAGGCGTTATATGTTTGTGGAGTTGTAAATTTGCGCCATACGATTATAAAATGGCGCAAATGTATAATTATATGTTTATCTTGGCTTTGAGTTGAGTCGGGGTGCAACCATACTTCTGACCTACATACTTATTTAGTGCCGATTGAGAGTCGAAACCCAACGAATAGGCTATCTCCTTGAGGGGTAGCTCCTCGTATATAAGTAGTTTTTTGATCTCCAACGACAAGCGCTCGTGGATGAGCTCTAGGGCTGTGTTGTTGCCGTATCTCTTGCATAGTAGGTTGAGTCGCTTTGCCGAGACACCCAACCTCTCGCAGTAGGTTTGAACCTTTCTCTCGTGCCTAAAATCGCTATCCACAATGCGACGAAACTCCATGAATAGCTCCAGCTCCTTGTCCTTGACTCCCTTGAAATTATTTGATGCTGTGGAGTCGATGGTCTTGAGAATGATGATCTTGGTGAGGAACTTAATCTCTATTTTGCGAATATTGTTGTAGGGCTCCTCAATGCGCTTGATGTGCTCTTTGATGCTCGTAATCTCCTCGAATTGTGAGATGTTTTCTCTCTGATAATTAATGAGATTCACTCGCTTGTGCAGATCGACATTATACTCCTTTAGCTCCGTTGCCAATATCTCGGAGCAGAAGATCGTGTGGTCGAACATCACCAACTCTCCCTTTATCTCGGAGTCGAAATTAAAGGAGCATATCTGCTGAGGGAATATGAAGCATATAGTCGGTGACTTTATCTCATACTCTTCAAAATCTACGGTCACTCGTCCCGTGCCACTCTCGATTATTGCGATTTGAAAAAAGGCATTGCGATGGGGCTTTGTGAGCCTCTGCGCCATCTGAGGATCTATGCTGTGAAGGGCGAAGCTCTCATACCTGTTTTGCGAGGCGTACTCTGCTAGTGCAACATTTGTAATTTTCATTGTCCGTGTGTTTGTTCGGTTGCAAAGATACGATAAATTTATAAAATTATGCCCTTTTTTTGAGTGTAAGGTATTTGAGTTCTACTTCTCTCTCGAATTGCGAGGGCTAAGACCACCATCGCCGTAAGTAGCTCAACGAGTGGCACTGCCAGCCACACTCCAGTCTCGCCACAAAGCTGTGGCATGAGTAGAAAACTCATAGGCAGAAGGATGTATCCCCTCAGAAGCGAGATGGCATTGGCGAGATTATACCTCTCGATGGATTGGTAGTAGCCCATATACATCATATTGATTGCGAAGAAGATATATCCCGATGCAAATAGGGGGAGTCCCTCTGTTGCAATCGAAAAGGCGGGGCTGCTGCTCTTCAGAAATAGCGACACCATCGCAGGGGCAAATATCGCAACCCCGATACTCACGCACACCGCAAAAATTGTGGCGTAGATTATCGTTAGCTTAAACGCCTGCTTAACTCGCTGAGGTGAGCCCGCACCGCTGTTGTAGCTGATGATGGGTTGTGCCGACTGCGACATGGCGTTGAGCACCATAAAAATTATGGGGAAATAGTAGCATACAACACTATAGGCAGCAACGCCATCTTCGTGGAAGTGCTTTAGAAAGACGTAATTACCCACAAACATCATCACCGCAATAGCCATCTCGCTGAGCAGTGCCGAAAAGCCCAAACGGCACATGTAGCCTATGTTGCGAGCGGTGAGTATAAGGCTTTTTAGTGTTAGTTTTACTCTGTAGAGTTTGAGCGTCTTAGATGCGAATAGCAGGTAGCCCAGCACCATCAAACCACCTATTGTGAAGCTTCCTGCAGTAGCTATGATAGCACCTTTGATCCCCATATCGAGGTGGGCAACGAGCACATAGTCGGCCACAACATTTATCAGAGCAGGCACAACGCTACACATCATCGCCATGTTTGGCGAACCATCTAAACGAATGATAAAGAGCCCAAGGTGTTGTAGCATGTAGAAGATCAGCGATAGCGACAAAATCTGAAGGTAGGTATCGACCAGAGGCAGTAGCCTATCTGTTGCGCCAAGCCATTGCGAGACAACCTCGCTATTGAAAAATAGCAGAATAGAGAGCGCCACAAAAATTATCTCACTCACCACTATCGCCTGCGTGATGTTTATATTGGCGGCCTTTATGCGCCCCAGCGAGAGGTGTATCGAGGCAACAACGGAGCTCCCCACCCCAAACATCAACGCAAAAGCTGTGGAGATCAGGAATACGGGAGCTGCAATATTGACAGCTGCCAGCGCATCGCTCCCTGCGTACTGCCCCACAAAGTAGCCGTCGGTGATGGTTACGATGATTGCTGAGACCATGCCCAAAAGGGTAGGAATTAGCACCTTTAGATATAGTTTGTTTACGCTTGTTTTGCCCCAGTCGATCTTGTCTCTTTGATTCATCAGTTTGTAAGTTTAATTTTTATGGTGCAAAGATAGAGCACTGTTTGTTCTGATATAATATCAAAATTGGAGTATTTTTGTGTATTATAGGAAATGTGATTATATTTGTGCTCATGAAAGCCGACTATACAATAGAGTACATCGACACCACATCGTTGCAAGGGGAGACAATTTTTGCAAATCAAACGACCATCTACAACTGCTCGTGTGGGTGGGCTAGGGTCGATATTAGTGGCAGGGAGTACACCATCACAAAGGGGGTGCACTTTGCTCTGTATGAGCTCTCGCACCTCCACTTCTTGGAGTGGAGCGATGATTTCGGGTGTCGCATTTGCACTCTTGATCCAGCGTTTGCGAGCGATGTGTACTCATATCTCGATAGTAAGATGTGGAACATACTAGAGACGAGCACCCCCGAGAGCATGCAGCGTGAGGAGCTCATGATGCTCGATACGATATTTAGTCAGCTTGAGATATTCTATAAACTCGAATCACTGCACTACCGAAAGCAGATCTCCCTGCACACCATCGTGAACTATCTCTACGTGCTCTACAACATGCTGTCTATTCACATTGTGGAGAGCCAAGAGTCCAACGAAGAGCAACTCACACAGCTAAACGTTGCAATCATTGATCGATTTTTGAACCTCTGCAACGAACACCATACACGTGAGCGAAGCGTGAGCTACTACGCTGGCAGGCTCCACATAACCCCACGTCACCTATTCAACATCACGCAAGGAGTTATGCAACAATCCCCAAAGCAGGTAATCGATGGTTTTGTGGTGGGAAGCATCAAAAAACTCCTGCTCACAACTACGCTCTCGATAGGGCAAATCGCCGATCTGCTCAACTTTGCCGATCAATCTACTCTGCGACAATATTTTTGTAGAACCTATGGATCCTCACCCTCGAA
>CAYJIY010000062.1:0-4582 GCA_964370415.1 uncultured Alistipes sp. | reverse complement strand
TATCAATGTAATGCCATTGATCCAATTAATACTCCAAATAGTGTGCGGAGTCATTGTAGTGCTTACGCTCTGTAAAGTGTTCAAGATAGAGGAGTACAAGGAGTTGGTGCAGCTGTTGAAATCGCTATTGAAAAGATAGAGATATGATGCGAAGATGTAGCGTGTCTATTTTTTAATCAAATATAGAACTCTATTGAAAAGTAGTTGAGATATTTAAGCTTTTAAATTAAAATCCCCCAAAAGTCATAAGACTCTTGGGGGATTATTTTATCTAGCTTGGCTGTTATCGCCCTACTTGATTGAGTTTAGTAGGTCGAGCTTGCCCTCGTCGATTAGCTTTAGGATTAGCTCACCGAATAGGGTGTTTTGCCATGCGAACCATGAGCGAGAGAAGTTCGCTGGGTCGTTCACGTTGAATGACTCGTGCATGAATCCAGTCTCTGCATCTGTCGCAAGGAGCATCTCGATGCACTCTTTGATCTCGGCATCATCTTGCGAAGTGAAGGCACGCATCATGATACTCATTGGCCATGCCATGTCGTAGCCTACGTGTGGTCCACCGATACCTTCGCCCTTCGAGCCACGGAAGAAGTAAGGGTTGTCCTCGCTCCATACGAATGCACGTGTATTCTTGTAGATTGGGTCGTTAACGTCAACATCACCTAGGTAAGGCATCGCCAAAAGGCTAGGAACGTTTGCGTCATCCATTAGGAAGTAGTTGCCGAATCCGTCAGTCTCGAATGCGTAGATCTCGCCATATTTTGGGTGCTCAGTAGTTGCGTATTTCTTCAGAGCATCCTCCACCTCTTTTGCAAACTCAGTACACTTCTTAGCGCGTGCTTTATCGTGGTTAACCTCCTTTAGGATGTCTGCCATTTTGCGCATAGAGCTAACTGCAAAGAAGTTAGAAGGGATGAGGAATTGGAATGTTGTTGCGTCATCCGATGGGCGGAACGACGAGACGATAAGTCCAACAGGGTTCACTGGGTTACCCATACCGTTGTTGGCGATAGTGTCGAGCTGACGCTCCGTAACACGCATAAATGTGTATGGTCCAACGCCATCCTTGCGCTGCTGCTCACGGAATGTCTGGAGGATTAGATCCACCGCCTTGAGCCAGTTTTCATCGAAGATCGAGCTGTCGCCCGTAACCTGCCAGTATTGGTATGCTAGACGAACAGGGTAGCACAGAGAGTCGATCTCCCACTTACGCTCGTGTGTGCCTGGTTGCATCTGAGTCATGTCTGTCTCGCTGTATGGGCTCTCCTTGTGGGTGTTGTAGAACGCATTTGCGTATGGGTCGATGATAATTGAGTTTAGCTGACGACGAATAACGCCACGAATCATCGCTTTTAGCTCTGGGTCTTCGTTTGCGAACTGCACGTATGGCCACACCTGCGCTGCTGAGTCACGAAGCCACATAGCGTCGATATCGCCCGTCACAACATATGTGTCGTCGTTACCTTGGCTATCCTTTGTGTAGTGCACCGTAGTGTCGATAGTGTTTGGGAAGCAGTTCTCAAACATCCAGCGAAGTTTGGCATTTGTGAGGAGATTTTTCACCTCTTCGATCTTATTGTCGACAGTTTTCGATACAAATAGACGATCGCCAGCAGCTGGACGATTGGTCTTTGTGTAGTCCGCAAGGCGTGTGTTGTCTTGCGCCATGAGGAACTCTTGTGAGTCAACACTCGCAGCAAATGACGAATCGCTGATACCAACACTTAGAGCGATGGATGCTGCGAAGATAAATAGTGTGTTTTTCTTCATTTTAATACTTTATTTAGGTTGTAGTTACTATAAGTTCTATAACAAAGGTAGCAAGTAAATTTCGTATAACAATAATTTACCACAACAAATTGACTATTTTTTTGCTACCTTTGTTATAGATCTATAATTTTTAACCTAAAGATAGCAGGCGCACATGGTTGCTATCTTGAAACACAAAGTAATGCTACACAAACTACTTACGATGCTCCCCCTTGCGATTCTGCTTGTGGGGTGCGGCTCAAACCAAGAGCTCCCCTATAAGGATGCTTCGCTACCCATCGAGGAGCGAATCGAGGACCTTTTGGGGCGTATGACCCTCGAAGAGAAGGCGGCACAGATGGATATGCTCGCCGCGCACGCTATTTTAAGCCCCTCTGTGGGCTTCGATTCGGCGCAGATGGCCCACTACATCGATTCGATGTCGATAGGCGCTATACACGACTTCTATCCCGTGAGTGCTGAGCTCTCAAATGCTGTTCAACGCCGCTCTGTCGAGCACACACGCCTTGGGATACCTCTTCTATTTATTGAGGAGGCTCTACACGGCTATCAAGGGCGAGGTGCTACGAACTTCCCCGTTGCGCTAGGTAGCGCCTCGACATGGGACACAACCCTTGTGCACAAAATTGGGCGAGTAATCGCAACCGAAGCACGAGCACATGGTGTTCACTTTGTCCTCTCGCCAAACTTGGATCTTGCACGTGAGCTCCGTTGGGGACGTGTGGAGGAGACCTTCGGTGAGGATGTCTATCTCTCGTCACGCATGGGGGTAAATATCATAAAGGGAATGCAGGGCGAATCGCTCAGCGATGATGATGCCGTTGCTGCCGAGCCTAAGCACTATGGAATACACGGTATCCCTGAGAGCGGGCACAACACCGCAACTGTATATATAGGCGAGAGAGAGGCTCGCTCGACGCACCTCTACGTCTTTGAAAAGGCTGTCACGGAGGCTAACGCACGAGGTATCATGGCTGCCTATCACGAGGTGGATGGGGTGCCAGTGGCGGCTAATAAGTGGCTACTAACGGACATTTTGCGTGATGAGTGGGGCTTTACGGGTTTTGTGCTATCCGATCTTGGGGCGATCTCGAAGCAGGTGCGTGACCACAAGACCGCAGCCAATGCCGATGAGGCGATATATAAGGCGGTGAACGCAGGACTCGACATGCAGTTCTACGACTATCCATACGAGCAGTTTCAGCAGAGTGTAGTGAACTCAGTCAACGAGGGTTTGCTTTCAGAAGAGGCTCTAGATCGTGCTGTGGGCTCTATTCTTAGGGTGAAATTCGAGTTGGGACTCTTCGAGAATCCATACACCGACACTAGCCTTGTGGGTGAGCGTTTCCACTCTCAGGAGCATCAGGATATTGCGATGCAAGCGTCCAGAGAGTCGCTAATTCTACTCAAAAATGATGACAACACCCTCCCATTCGATAAGGGTGTGAAGAGCATCGCTCTTGTGGGTAACCTCGCGAATGTATCGTGCGTTGGTGGTTACTCACCAGCTGGTGCTAAGGGAGTTACCATCTACGAGGGACTAAAGAATATGTTTGGCGATGATGTGAAGATAAACTTTGCTAATCGAGGCATCTCATCGAGCTTTGATGATATACACCCTGAGGTTCTCAGCACTGAGTCGGGCGAGTTGGGGCTAAAGATGGAGTATTTCAACAATATGGAGCTCGACGGCGAGCCAATCTACACCGAAATCAGCTCTAATCTATCGCCATATTGGCACAATGTGAGTCCAGCGCCAGGGGTTAATCCCGATGGATTCTCGATTCGCTGGAGTGGTTATATCGACATTCCAGTTTCGGGGATGTATGAGTTTAGCTTCGTAGCGGACGATCTTGGGCGCATGTACATCGATGACAAACTAGTGGTTGATAACTGGAATTTAGAGCTCAGCAACCAAACCACAGCGAGCCCAGCGCAGTTGCGTGCAGGCAAGCAGAAGATTTGTGTCGAATTTGCCAAGAAGGATAACTTTGCGGGAATGAAGGTCAAGTGGCGCTCGGCAAACTCAGCAAACTCGATAGCTCAGAGTGCCCGTGAGGCGATTGCAAAATCTGATATTGCGATTGTCGTAATTGGCGAGAGTTCCGAAGAGGTGGGCGAGGGTAAGGATCGCTCGAATCTGAACCTTACGGCGATTGATCGCACAATTATTGAGCAGGCCGCAAAGTTCAACAAGCCAGTGGCGGTGGTCAACCTTTCGGGTCGTCCATTGGTGCTTACGCCAGTTGAGCAGAGTTGTTCGGCTATTTTGCAGGTGTGGTTCGCAGGTGAGAGAGCAGGTGACGCAATCGTGGAGACGCTCTTTGGGGATAACAACCCATCGGGACACCTCACAATCACCTTCCCGAAGAGCCAAGGGCAGCTACCTATGTACTACTCACACGCCCCTGCGTCGAAGAGAACGCACGTCGATAATGACGGGAAGCCTCTGTTTGCATTTGGGCATGGACTCAGCTACACAGAGTTTGAGTATAGCGACTTGGAGCTTTCGAGCCGTGAAATTGCGGTGGGTGAGAGTGTCGAGGTCTCTGTGACTGTAAAGAACGTAGGCGAGCGCTCAGGAGCCGATGTGGTTCAACTCTATGTGCGAGATAGGGTGAGTAGTGTAACAACGCCTATAATGGCTCTAAAAGGCTTCTCACGTGTCGAATTGGGGGCTGGTGAGGCTACACGCGTGACGATGACTCTAACGCCTGAATTGCTATCTCTAGTGAATATGGAGATGCAGCGTGAGGTCGAGCCAGGCGAGTTCGATATCATGATCGGTGAGTCGAGCGAAAAGATAGTGCTT
>CAYJIY010000061.1:0-4682 GCA_964370415.1 uncultured Alistipes sp. | reverse complement strand
TATATGTTAACCGCTACTTAGAGCAACCAATTGAATAGGTAGCCCAGCGCTATGATCGAGACTGTGACTGTTCCGAAGAATATCGCAATCAGTCGCCACGTCATCACCTTCTTAAGTAGTGTCGCCTCAGGTAGTGAGAGACCCACAACCGCCATCATGAAGGCGATAGCTGTACCTAGTGGTACTCCCTTTGCAACAAAGACCTGAATAACGGGAACGATACTCGCCGCGTTAGCATACATAGGAACAGCAAGCACAACAGCCAAAGGCACGCTATACCACTTATCGGCAGATAGGTATTCAGCAAAGAAGTTCTCAGGCACATAGCCATGAATCACAGCACCAATTCCAATACCTATAATCACGTAGATAACCACCGAGCGAACAATTCCCCACGCCTCACGCAGAATCGAAGGTACTCGCTGAGCAAACGAAAGCTTTTCGGCCTCCCACTCACCTCGCTCGATCTCCGCTTGTGCTTGGATCTGCTGAACCCAAGGGCTCAGGTAGCGCTCCAGCTTGAAACGCTCTAGGATCATACCACCCACAGCACCCAAAAGGATACCCGAAACGGCGTAGATGAGTGTTGGCTTTAGTCCGAACGCTCCGAGGAACATTGCGATTGCCACCTCGTTTACTAGTGGCGATGTGATCAAAAATGCGAGCGTCACACCTAAGGGGATACCCCCCTTGACAAAACCGATGAATAGCGGAATTGACGAACAGCTACAAAATGGCGTTATTGCACCAAATATCGAAGCGAAGAGGTACTGGAAACCATACAGATTTCTCGACGTGAGATAGTGCTTCAATCTATCGATTGGGAAGTATGCGTTGACAACTCCCATAATCGCACTAATCAGGAACAAAAGAATCAGGATCTTGATCGTGTCATAAACAAAGAAGTTCACCGATGCCCCAAGGTGGCTCACAGGCGAGAGCCCTACAACGTCATAGATCGCCCAGTCGGCAAAGAGCTGGATGTAATCACCCTTGACATACGACACATTCATCGTATAATCACCAACCGAAGTCTTGATTTGTAGCTCAATAGGCTCTGAATCGCCCTTGATCTCACGGCGATCAAGCTCAATTGTTAGATCTAACGATTCACCAGCTTTGATCACCCCATTCTCTGGGTTGAAGCTAATAAACTCATCCGACTTACCCTCAACAAAATCGATGGTAAATGCCACATCCTCTGAGCTTACGTTCTCGATCTGTGTGCTCTTCTCAAAGTAGCTACCACCGAGCGACACAAGGTCTGTTGTCAGCTTTATTTTATCGTCACCCAGGCTCTTTTGCTGACCCGTGACGCTCTGACCGCACCCCACGAGGAGCATGGCAGACGCTAGAAGCGTTACTAAATATCTCATTATTATAGTTTGTGTGTTATGTTAAAAAATAGACTAGTGTCCACAGCCCGAGCCACAGCCCGAGCCGCACTGCGTATTTTGAACCTGCTCCGTGGCTGCTTTCACCAACTCCTCGGTCGATGGCAGTGAGCTAAATCGCCCCGTCATAGCACCTTGAGAGTTCACAGCGATGATGTATGAATCCTTCAGATTTGGCTTCACATTGAACATCTCAAGTAATCGAGCCTCAGCCGCATCACGAGGATCTATCACAACGACCTCTGCACCCTGAACCTGATTAGTGGCTGATTTCGCAACCTCACGAGCTGCCTTATCGCTCTTCAATGAGCTGTTAGAGATGAGTACCACCACTGGTTTCGCTTGGCTCAAGGCGTATGTTATGTCGCTATACTTTGGAGTTGGCACAGATTCGACAACGATCTGCTTTGTGGCGTATTGCTCAGCAATTCCGCCCACCAAGAGTCCATTATCTGAGAATACTAGCATGATAGGCATCGGTGCGCCACTGAGTCTGTACTGCTCCACCACCGCCTGTGCCGAAGCATCGTCACGGTTGAGCTCCAGTACCACAACATCGCTGAGTTCACTTTGAGCAGATTTTGCCACTGTCGTTAGCTTCTGTGGCGATGTATCCTTGTCGTGAACTACGAGTAGGACACTCTTGCTCTGCTCTTTTGCAGCAGCTATCTGCTCCTTCACTCCCTGCGATGCTACTGCCGTAGCCCCTATCATCATGAGTGCTGCGAGGAGCACACTAAATTTGATCTTCATAACTCTACCTAGTTTTTAAAATATTTACGTGTATCGTTGGCTATTTTCACCAACATGAGCATCACTGGCACCTCTACCAAAACTCCAACCACCGTAGCTAGAGCCGCCCCCGATTGAAGTCCGAAGAGCGAGATTGCAACAGCCACCGCCAGCTCAAAAAAGTTGCTCGCCCCGATCATTCCCGCTGGCGCTGCAATGTTGTGTGGCAGGCGCGCACGCTTAGCCCAAAGATACGCTACGAAGAAGATCAAAACAGTCTGCAAGATCAGTGGAATCGCAATCAGGACAATGTGCAGAGGATTCGACATGATCTTCTCACCCTGGAATGAGAACAGTATAATCAACGTTAGAAGTAGTCCTAAAATTGTTGTATTATCGAATTTCTTAACAAACACATTATTAAAATATTCGAGCCCCTTGCGTCGCACAACACTCACACGTGTCAGCACCCCTGCAACCAAAGGAATAACCACAAACAACAGCACCGACAGCAGAAGTGTAGCCCACGGAATCTGAACTCCTCCAACACCCAGTAGTAGCGCCACGATCGGCACAAACGCCACGAGGATAATCAGATCGTTTACTGCCACCTGAACCAGCGTATATGATGCATCGCCCTTAGTGAGATAGCTCCACACGAAGACCATCGCCGTACATGGTGCAGCGCCCAAAAGCACCGCTCCTGCGAGGTACTCACCAGCCAAATCGGCAGGGATTATCGACTTAAATACAACATAGAAGAACAACCACGCAATACCGAACATTGTAAATGGCTTAATCAGCCAGTTCGTGATGCAGGTGATCAGAACCCCTTGAGGACGTTGCCCCACGCTCTTCACGCTCTGAAAATCGACCTTCAGCATCATCGGATAGATCATCAACCAGATGAGGATTGCCACAGGAATCGAGACATTCGCATACTCGAACTGCCCCAAAAACTCAGGCACCCCAGGTAGGAATCGCCCCACGAGAATACCCGCCGCAATACATAGAGCGACCCAAATCGTGAGATAACGCTCAAAAAATCCTATACCTTTATTATTACTCATAAATTCATTTAAAAAAAATCACTCAAAATTCGCTCTACATCGCTCCGTGAGGGAACTACACCTTTAAAAACCACCACGCCATTAACCACGACCGCAGGTGTAAAACAGCAGTTATATTGGGTCATCTGCTCTATATCCTCAACCTTGGAGAGGCTCGCCTGAATACCCTTTTGAGCGATCACCTGCTCCAACACTGCGTAAGTTTTTGCGCATTTGCGACACCCCAAACCCAAAACTCGTATATCGAGCATTAGAGCCAAAGTATTGCTGCATAGTAGATACCTACGATGATAAACACGCACGCAATTATGATGTTCATCCACTTCTGGAAGGTCTGCATACTTTTGTAGAACTTACCCAGTCCAGCAACACTATAAGCTAGGATCCACGCTACGATGAGCACTGGCAGACCTGTCGAGATAGCGAAGACCAACGGCAGGAGGTAACTTGCGCTCTGCGCAGCCGAAAGAGGCATCAACATACCGAAGTAGAAGACCCCGCTCGTAGGACAAAATGCAAATGCAAAGAGCACTCCAAGAAGTACGGCACCAACGCCACCTCTTCTCTTAACACTCTGACCACTACCCTTAAACCCGAATGACGGCAGGTTGATCTTATCCTTCAGGAGCATGAACAATCCGATGAGGATTAGCGCTGGAGCGATCACAATCTCACCATAGGAGCTGATCGCCTTTTGGATTGAGTAGACACTCGCACCCTCACGCAGGAGAGGAATCAGAACCATGGCAATTCCCACATAGGTCACCACACGCCCAAGGGTGTAGAGGATTCCATTTAGGAAGATGCGATGCTTGCTCTCAATATCTTTACTTATATAGCCTATCGCTGTGATATTTGTCGCTAGGGGACAAGGACTTATCGCCGTAAGAAGCCCCAGCAGAAAGGCAGTGACGATTGGCGTAGTGCCACTGTCGAGTAGTTGCTGAATGAACTCCATTACTTCACCATTTTTGCGATTTCACTCTTCAATGTAGCTTTGAACTGATCTGGATTTGTTCTAGCATTGGCGAACGCCATCTTCGTTAGATTGTTTACCGATGCGCCATTATCCAAGATCAACGACGACCATGTAGCCTCGTACTTGTCGGCGATGTGCTCATTCTCGCTCTCAGAGATATTCACAACCTCCAAGTCAAGATTCTCGTCATTCAACTCAGCCACCGCTTGGCGTGTTAGCTCCTCGATCGCTCTACATGTTATGCATCTTTTGTTGGTGTGCAAAACTACAACCTTCAAACCAGACTCTGCTGTTGATTTAACCTCAGTCGCTTGAGTTTGCTCCGTTTGCTGAGTCTTTGCAGTCTCACTCTTTTTGCCTGTTGTCGATCCGCATGAGATCATCGAAAATGCTAGTGCTAGCAGTAGAAATAGCTGTTTTTTCATAACTCTTTTAATTTTTATTTAATTAATACGTAATTCGCAAAATGGCGAACATAAAAGGTAAAAAAAAGTGAGTTCAACCTCA
>CAYJIY010000060.1:0-5592 GCA_964370415.1 uncultured Alistipes sp. | reverse complement strand
GAGGTGTGTGAGTTCGATTTTAATTATCGAACTCACGTTAAATAGAAAGGAGAGGATCCTCAAACGAGAATCCTCTCCAAAATCTACTAATAGTATCGATCAAACACTACTAAAAACCAATCCAATAGTAGAGATGTTTTATATATAGACACTCAGACTACATAGAGCCTCTACGCCCTTGACCACCTTCTGGTCTCTGTCTTTCGCCATCCTCTTCGCCCTCTTGCGCACCTCTTTGCGCACGCTCTCGTGTAGAGAAGAAGTTCTCCTGACAGATACGCTTATAGTAAGACTCCCAGCGCTTTTTTGCCTTCTCATTCTCCGCGAGAAGAGCTACGATACCTTCGCTCAACTTCTTGTGCATCGGCAGAGTCTTAGATCTAATCTCCTGCATAGTCTCCATCTGTCTGCGCATCTGAGAGCGCATATCTCCTTGACCACCCTGCATCTGTCCTTGAGATCTCATCTCCGCCATCTGCTTGTAGAGAGTTGTCATAGAGTCTATCTGAAGGCTATACTCAAGTCCAATAGCATCGTTCTCACGGTAGTAGTCGCCCAACAAAGCTGAGATGCCAGCGATAGTAGCTCCATCTTCCAGCTTGCACTGCTTGACTATCGGGTCGAGTTCAATTAGGAATAGACCCATCGAGCCAACTAGATCTTCGGCCGACATCTGCTGCTGCTGACCACCTCCTTGTTGAGGTCCGCCCATGCCTCTGCCGCCGCCCATTCCACCGCCGCCACCGCCACGCTGTGCAAATAGTGTAGGCGTTGTTGCAACTGCAACCAATAGAGCAATTAGGGCTAGAATTCTTTTAGTGTTCATAGTTTTGTATTTTTAAAGTTTCAGAATTTACATCATTGGCATTCCACCACGGCCACCTCTGCTGCCACGTCCCTGGTCAAAGGATGGCGCTGCACCACTAAAGCTACGTAGGTCGAAGCTGAATTTCAAGCCCCAATATCTACCAATAGTATTGCTTAAAACGTTCTCCACATAGCTCTCCGTGATGTTTCGCACGAAGCTCTCGCTTTGGTTGAACAAGTCGTTCACACCAAATGTTATCTCACCACGCTGGTTCTTAAATAGTTTCTTTCCGACATAGACATTACACAGCACATACTCCTCATTGAAATCGTTCGTGATACCAGTGTATTGTGTGTAGGTTGTATTACCCGAGAGCGTAATTCCTCCCCAGAATACAAACTTGAAGTTTGCGCTCGCACTATGAGTTAGATAGTCATTGTTCGTCGAACTCATATTTGCAGTGAGATACTTATAGTTTGCCGTGTTATAGTTTCCGTTGTAAGAGAGCGTGAAGTCGACATTTTGGCTGATGTTACTACCGATCGACAAACCTGCTTTGTAGGTTGTTGTTCGACTGAGATTCTCCACGCTATTGAATATCGTAGGCGCCTCGCTATAGTTCACCCCTAGATCAAAGTTGAGGTTACTGCGTATTGGGTAGAATGGCGTTCCGTAGCTCACACTCGATGTCACGCTCCACTTTCCATCCAAGTTGACTGGCGTAGTGTACTGACCGAATTGATCCAGCGCATTTCCGTTAGGGAGGATATACGTATCATCTGGCGATAAGAGCATGATTGTCGATTGACCTATGTAGTTCTTCACAAGATCACCACCAACAGAGGCCATGAATGTTCGACCGTTGTAGGTATCCGAACTTACGTATGTAGCACGCAGCGAGTTGTTGTACGATGGCACAAGATCGCTATTACCCGACGATACGCTCTGAGGGTTTGAGTCCTTAACCACCTCTTGAAGGTTTGAAACCGAAGGATTTTGACTGTTTGAGCGAAGTCTCACACGTAGGGTCTTAGTCGGAGTGAAGGTCTTGCGCATCATCATTGCGTAGACAATGTTGTTGAACGAGAAATCCTGCTGACCTGTCGCCGTCACGGGCATGATCTGATCATTTGCGAGTGTTGAGTATTGATACTCCACGCTAGCGTTAAGCTGCAAGGAGTTCTTAACCGAGTACATGAAACCTGGACCTACTTTCTGCGTAAGGTAGCCACTATTATAGATGTTCGATGCCGTTGGATCGTAATCGGGATTAAACATATTCTGCTGCTGCTCCCACTCATAGACTAGGTAGTCGGCATCCGAATAGTTGTAGTTGACATTATAACCCATCGAGAGCATGGCTCTACTATCGAGGATAGGTTCGCTATATGTGAGTCGCCCGTTAATACCATAACTAGTCGTCTCGTTGAGAATATTTTGACGCGTTAGTTTGTCGGTTTGAGCAGCATACGTTATAAGGTTGTGGTTCAATGCATCGCTATCATTCTGCGAGTAGTTCACTCTCGACGAGAACATGATATTGCGACCTTTATTACCAATCAGGGTACGATATACCAGCACATTCGAGATGTTGAATGCATCACGTGCGTTGTCCAGACTATTTTGAGTGTCGTTCAGAAGAGTAAAGTTCAGCCCATCCACGCTCTGTGTATTGCTAACCAGAGAGTAGGTGTTAGATCCATTATCTTGGTAGGCAAACTCAGGACGCAACATAAACATGTGGCGAGCGTTTGGCTTATACTCAATCATCGAGTTGAAGCGGTGGTTATAGTTGCTCGTCGACGATTCGTTCACAGCGTCATAGTAGCGTACAGCATCATTCTCATCGATAACATACTCACGATCAACCGTCTGATTAGACTCATTGCTCGATGTGTTGTAGAAGTAACTAGCCGTTAGCTTTAGTTTGCTTTCGAGGAACTCACCTCCGTAGTTGAAACCTATCCCTCCGAGTGTTGAGATACCCGACGAAGCACCAACGAAGCTACCTCCGCCACCACTCATAGATCGACCACCGCTGCCACCGCCAACAAGGTCCATGGATCCGAAGCCCTTGAGGTTCATGTTATTTGCCATACTCACTATCGAGAATCGCTGACTCCCCGTGAAGTAGTTGTAGTTACCAGTGTATTGATATAGATCATCGAAGGCGTACCCAGCCGTGAATTTACCAAAATGTCCCTTATTCATTCCATTTTTGGTGACGATATTGATCGCCTTGTAGCCATCGCCATCGTCGAAGCCTGTGAACTCCGCCTCATCGCTTAGCTTATTGAACACCTCGATCTTATCGATGATGTCAGCTGGGATATTCTTCACCGCAAGCGCCACGTCCTCGCCGAAGAACTCCTTACCATCGAGGTAGACCTTCTTGACCTCTTCGCCTTGCGCCTCAACCTCACCGTCATTGACTTTGATACCAGGCATCTTCGCTAGGAGACCCTCCGCAGCAGCATCTTGCGCCACCTTGAAGGCATCAGCGTTGTAGACCACCGTATCACCGCTTTGGGTTGTACGTATTGCTGTTGCCATCACACTCACCTGATCGATCTTTGTCGCCTTGATACTCATTCCAACAGAACCGAGATCTAGCGAAGCATCTCCGACTGTCACCTTTGCATTTAGATCGCTATAACCTATAAAAGACGCAGAGAGGACGTATTCACCAGATTTTAGATCAGAGAAGCTACACGTACCATCCATGCCGACAGTTTTGTAGAGCGTCTCGTCATCGCTATCAGTAAGCGTCACTAGTGCGCCCACCATCGATTCGCCTGACTCATCATCGATCAATTTGAATTTCACCTCGCCTTTGGCAGCCGCCATTGCGATGGATGTGCTCAATAGCAACGAGAACAATAATATGTACTTTTTCATAAGCTGTGATTTTGTTTTTACACAACAAAGAAACAATCAAAAATCTTATAAAAAGAATATTCTTTGTGAATTGCTAATATCTGCATCCGAAATGCTAATCACCCCTCAACCAGCGCTTAAAGGCGGTCACTTTTGTACGACTAATGATTACACTCTCAGGTGTTGAGAGCACAAGATTGAGCAAGGCACGAGACCCCTCATAGCTCTCAATATCCTTCACACTGGAGCGCGCAATTATGAACTGTCTATTGGCTCTATTGAAGAGCGTAGGGTCGAGCTGCTCCTCTAGTTTTTCGAGGGTCATATTCACCAAAAAGCGCTTACCCTCATGGTTATACGCCCTGACCTTATTGTTCTCCTTGTAGAAGTATGCTATATCGCTAATGTTTAGCGGCACTGTGCGCCAACTATCCACCACGAGTAGTGTTTCGATGCTCTTGCGATTGTCCATGAGTGGCCCGCTACGCTCGGCGATGAATCTAATTTTTGAGAAGATACGCTCTATATCCTTCACTTGAATTGGTTTGAGGATATAGTCGATACAGTTCACCTCAAATGCCTTTAGGGCGTACTCATCATACGCCGTTGTGAAGATCACGGGTGCCGCCACCTCGACATGGTCGAAGATAGAGAACGAGTAGCCATCCGAGAGGTGGATATCCATAAAGACAAGGTCTACCCCCTCGCACCTCTCAGAGCGAAAGAACTCTATACTATCCTCCACGCTATCGATCCTCTCGACAACCTCAATATCTACCTCGCAGTCCGTTGTCAACAGCTGCTCCAACTGCTCAAGGGCAGCGATCTCGTCCTCAATTAATACTACTTTCATACTTTTATTAGTGGCATTGTAACTCTAAATATCACTCCGTCATTCTCGATGAGTATCCCCTTGCCTGTGATAAGCTCATATTGCGAGTTAAGGTTCTTCAACCCCAGCCCATTGCTCTCGACACTCTCGAATTTGGGGTGTATCGCATTCTCCACAGCTATCTCAGCTTGCTCGGTGGTGTATATCTTTAGTTCGAGAGGGGTCGTTGCGCTGATCTTATTGTGCTTGGCGACATTCTCAATGAGCGTGAGTAGCGAAAGAGGTGGAATCATATACGACACATACTCCTCCGAGATCTGAATATCGATCTTGATCTTCCCCTCGAAGCGCCTATTTATGATGTGGAGGTACGAGGTCGTTATCTCCATCTCCTCAGAGAGCGAGTGCTGATTACTATTGCTGAGTTTTAGTGTTTTACGGAAAATTGTGGTCAAATTATCCAGAAAATCCAGCGCCCTTTCGGTCTCACTCTTCGCTATGATATAGCGCAACGAGTTGAGCGAGTTAAAGAAAAAGTGAGGGTTTATCTGCTGAATTAGAGCCGTGTGCTGACTCTTTAAGCTCTCCATCTGCAACTGTTCGTTGTGGCGCTCGATCTGCTGATTGCGATACAACAACTTCTGAATATAGACAAAGAGCAAGTTAAGGATACAAACCAAAACGTGCTTGAAGAGCACAGGACTAATCCCCCGATACTCCACAATGCGCCTAGCAACACCTCCACGCCTATGTGGCATATCCAGATCTCGCATCCATGGATACAGCTCCACAAAGGCATAAGTAACGGCTACTGCGCCCAGAAGAACCAACACACCCACTCGTAGGCTATGTCCTCTCTTCGACTCTTGATTCATCGACACGACAAATAGCAGGTAGTACAGCATCGATATGATAACATACCACAACACCGAGAATATGAGATGATTCACGATCATCGCATTTGGAGCCTTGTCGGCATCGATAATCCTCTCTATGGCTGTATAGTTAATAAATGTTGCGATTATCACCGCCAGCGCTATGCCGATAACAATATCTTTACTTCTGATCTTCATAA
>CAYJIY010000059.1:0-6163 GCA_964370415.1 uncultured Alistipes sp. | reverse complement strand
GTTCTCGTCGAATATGAACGTAGGGGCAAAGAGAAATCCACCGCTGTTTAGAACTCTATGTATCTCTTGTAGTGCATCTTGTGGGTTGGGCATTACGTGTAGTGCGTTTGCAATCAGAACAGCGTCAAAAGAGTTTGATTCGAAGCTGAGATTAGTTGCGTCTTGTGTCATAAATTTCACACCTCTGTTTTGTAGCTTCTCACGACCTTTGCGTACCATTGCCTCTGAGAAGTCGGTTGCTATATACTCACCTACGCAGTTGGCTAACATATCTGTAAACTCACCTGTGCCACAAGCTATCTCCAATACTCTCATTTTAGGATGGAGGTGTGTGGCGATTTGCATGCAACTCTCCCTGTAAAGAGCCTCGTTATTGCGCATAAAGCGGCTATATAGAGGTGCTACAACATTCCAGAATTTTTTATTATCCATGCACTATCTTTTGAGTATAACTCATAAAATACTTAATATCTAATTTTTTATGCAAAGATAGCGCAAGAGAACACTCTATGCAATACCTATTGTTAGTTAAAGTGCTTACTGCAGAGTATGGTGTATGGTTAGTAAATGTGAGGGCGGTAAAAATTTAATTGTCAAATAGATGTGATGTTGGTTTATTGTGTGTTTTGTATTGCAAGGGCAATTTTTACCCCATTTTAGGTATTGATTACCCTTTATTAGTCACCTACCTTTGCAGTCGGAAAATATACTTACACTAAAAGACATTATATGAATTTGAAGAGATTTACACTTTTTTTGCTTTTCGTCATTGCATGCGCACAATCGATATTTGCGACAGACCAATACCAGCAGAGGCATCATGACAGTAAAGGTGGTTCAATTATTAAAGGGAGGATTACATCTAGCGACGACAATAGCCCAATTCCATACGCTACAGTATTTATTGAGGATACAAATATCGGAACAACAACAGATGAAAAAGGGCGATTTATTATAAAAACACCCGTTGGCAAACACAAACTAGGCGTTTCGTGTGTTGGCTACGAAAACTACTTGCTGGAGGTTGTGACAAAGCACCACGACAGCGAACATATCCAAATTAAACTAACACCATCTCAATTAGAGATAGATCAGGTGCTGGTGCGAGGCGAGAGCAGCAGTGCGCGACTAAACAAGACGGCGTATAACGTGCAGTCCTTGTCGTTGGAGGGGATTAAAAATTCGTCGGCGAGTATGACCGATGCACTCAAAAAGATGGGCGGTGTGAAGATTCGTGAGACAGGAGGAGTAGGTAGCGATGCCAACATCTCACTGAATGGTTTTAGCGGTAATCACGTCAAAATCTTCATCGATGGTATTGCACTCGATAACAACAATAGCTCGTTCTCATTGAGCAATATGCCAGCCAGTTTCGCCGAGCGAATAGATGTCTATAGCGGAGTTGTACCCATCGAGTTTGGTACGGATGCTATCGGGGGAGTTATCAATATTGTGTCAAATAAGACCCCTAGAATAAACACAACAAATCTCGATGCCTCATACTCGTATGGGTCGTTTAATACCCACTCCACCTACATCAACTTTGGACAGACCCGCAAGAGTGGGTTCATATACAACATCAACCTCTACCAAAACTACTCCGATAATGATTATTGGATCGACACCCCTGTGGCGACACTCAATGAGGGGTATGGCGGCTATCCGATCATCGACAACTCTGATAAAACGGAGTATAGAGTACGTCGATTCAACGATGCCTATCACAACGAAACAGCTATCGCCTCACTGGGTTTAGTTGATAAATCGTGGGCTGATGTGCTATCCCTAAAGTTTAACTACTCTCAGTACGATAAGGAGATTCAGACAGGTACGATACAGGAGTATGTTTATGGTCAAAAGGAGCGCTCGGGGCACTCATTCACACCAACGTTAGACTACTCAAAGAACGATCTTCTCACCGAGGGGTTGAGTCTCAAGATCTCTGCAAACTACACTTGGGGTTACACCCACAACTTCGATCCAGGGGGCTTGTCATACAACTGGCGTGGAGAGAGTATCGAGAACCGAAATGTGAGTAGTCAGGATAGTGAACAAAAGAGCGAGAGCTACACGGCAAACTTAGTGTCGAAATATATCCTCTCCGAGAGAAGCGCATTCACCCTCTCAAACACGCTCACTGCATCATCGCGCATCTCACGCTCGATGGAGACCGAATCATCAAAGTACACCGAGTGGCAAACCCCTAAGCGCAATATGAAAAATATTGCAGGTCTATCGTATCGCTATGCTATTGCGAGCAAATTTGATGCGACAGCATTCGCTAAGTACTACACCCAACTCAATCGTGGCGAGGCGCTGAATAGTGCAGGTGATATTGAGATTATGACCAACAGCGCCTCATCGCTGGGATATGGTGCAGCGTTGAGCTACTTCTTTATTGATGGACTACAGACGAAACTATCCTACGAGAAGGCGTATCGCCTGCCTACTGTCACAGAGATATTTGGTGACGAGGATCTGGAGGTTGGAACATTTACCCTTAAACCCGAATCGAGTGATAATTATAATCTCAACTTAATCTATGGTCTTGAGCTGGCAAAAAAACACCACATCACCATCGATGGAACATTGATCTATCGTGACACCAGAGACTATATCATACGCTCGGTCAGTGGGGGTAACGTATCGTCTTCGGCTGGCTACACTAACTTTGGTCGTGTGAAAACTGAGGGTTATACTCTGTCACTGCGCTACAACTATGATAGACTATTTAATTTGGGAGCTACCTTTAGCGACATTAGCCCTCGAAATGCAGAGAAGGCGCTGCACGAAGGTACTGAGTACGAGACGGTGACTTATGGTGTTCGCCTGCCAAACACACCATATCGCTACGCAAATGCCGACGCAGCGTTTAATCTATACGACGTCTTTGAGCAGAGCGATGTTCTGACACTCAGCTACTCGATGTTCTATCAATATGAGTTCTCTCTATACTGGGAAAACTTGGGCGATGAGTCCAAGCCAATGGTACCAACGCAGTTAGCACACAATGTATCTCTAAATTATAGCCTTAAAAACGGAAAATATAACATCTCTTTAGATGCGAAAAATATCACAGATGCAAGACTATACGACAATTATAGTCTCCAAAAGGCGGGGCGTGCATTCTATGTGAAGTTAAGAATCAAATACTAAATACACAATTAAAAACAATGAAAGCATTATTTAAGTCCATTACGTTTATGGCGATTGCAGCATCTCTTGCTGCGTGTTCAGACGATAACACAACACCAGACCCTACACCCAACCCAGAGCCAACGGGCAGCGGTACGTTTGTTGTTGCAACCGAAAAAGATGGCGCAGGGTATATCCTCACCGCTGAGGATCTTAAATCGGGAAGTATCACCTCTGTAGGTTCGGGTTATACAGTTGAAACGGCATCTGTATGGCAGTATATCGAGGATAATAGACTCTGGGCTATCAACGATGGAGGCGGTGGCGATGGCAAACCAGTCGATGTGTACGAGTTTGGCAGTGATGGCAAATTTAAGCAGACTGCCGACTTCACATCAACCAAGTATGAGAGCTGGGGCGTGTTGGGCTCGTACTTCGGATATATGGCAGCTGCATCTAACACAACAGTGACTGCCACAGAGGGAGAGACTACCTACAATAGCCTTGATGTCGCATTTACCATTGCAGGAGGTGAGCCAACTGTGATGTACGCAGCAGGCGGATTTAGCGCAGAGGGCGTTCTGTTGAACGACCCAGTGAATCCATCGCCTGAGAGTATTCGCACGCCATCATTTGCCATGGCAGGGGGTAAGCTCTACGTCGCAGTTGCTACGGGTGGTGTTAGTAAGTACGCTACTCTGCAACCCAATTTCGATGAGGCAATGCGCACTCTTATTGCAAATGAGGGTATTGGTGGCGAACCTCAAGACTATGTCGCCGATGGAGCGGGTAAGCAGTACGCAATCTCTAAGACTGCATCCTCTACGTCGGGTTATACAGCAACGTTTACAGCGTCTAGCGGTGTGCCATTTTCGCTCACTCCCGACAAGGCTCGTATCTTGGTTTACAACCTGCCAGCGGAGATAACCTCGCCATCTGATTTTGCTTTTGATGCAACTCCTGATGCGTTTATCACAACCGACAAAATTGGTCAAGCGTTTGGTCGTTACTACGGAAATCCTTTCAATACTGTTATCTCTAGTGGTGACTACATCTATGTATTCTCGCCAGGGGCACAACGTCGCTACGATGATATGGAGACTCCGAATATCATGAACAATAAAGTTGAGGAGCTAAGTCAGCACACCACTTCAACCGAGGCGGATTGGAGCTCGGCAACAGAGCTTCCAACCAAGCTACGTAAGGTTGTGAGCGACAACAAAGCTGGTGTGATGCGTATCAAGGCGGGCGAGACACAGTTCGATACATCGTTCGGAGTGGATGGCCTGGTGGATTTAGAGTCTAAATTAGGCGGCGAGTACACCTTCACACGTGTGTGGCACCTTGCAGGGAGTAAATTCCTAATTCGTGTGATGACTGAGAATAAAACTACAGATGGTTACTTCTATGGTTTCCACAAATCAAAACCTGTTGATTGTCGCTTTGTTATTTTTGATGCATCTACCGCATCGATCTCAAATATCAGCGGACTTCCAACCTATGCCGATATTCGCGATGACAACACAGCCATTGGCGAGCCTTGTTTCAAAGACAACGTGGTGTATATCCCATACTCACTTGAGACAAAATCGGTTGTCTACTACGCCGAGATTAGTGCCACTTCGTCATCATACACTGCGCAAGAGGGTCTTGCTATCGAGGCTGATGTCGTAGTTGGAGTTGGTTATCTTAATGAGCGATAGTTCGTTGATTCGACACCATCTTACACCACATTAGTTACTAACAAATATTAAAGACTATGATAAAAACATTTCTTGATTTGATTGAGTTTTTCAACTCAAACTTCCCACTACTGTTAACACTGGCTGTCTACACTCCACTAGCGGTGATCCTTGCCAAGTCGATTAAAAAGTATGACACAGCCTACTATTGGGTCTTTGGTGTGATCTCATTCTTCTTTATTATTCCAGTGACGTGCCGTCTGTTGGGCATTACGCTGCCTTTCAACATGCGAGGTATTCCAATCATAGGCATGGCAGGTTCGGAGCTCTCAAGCGCAGCTAACTTTATCCACCCTATTCTAATTATTATTATGTATATGGGTGCTTTGAGTCCTAAAATTCCAGCAGTTGGACGCTTGATGTCTATTCGTAAGGAGCTATCAATTATTGTCGGATTTCCTGTGCTGGCTCACTGTATGAAGCGAGTGTTTAGCACCTTCCTCGAAGGGTGGGCATTCTTCTTTAACCATGAGGAGTACATGTCAAATCCACGTGTTGTGAGCGTGTTGGGTTCAGGTATTCAGAGCTTTGCTTTTGTTTTAGGAATTGTTATGACCGTGCTGTTCTTGGTACTTTGGATCACGTCATTTGATTCGGTGCATCGCAAGCTCGGTGCTAAAAAATGGAAGAGTGTACAGCGATGGTCTTATGGACTCTATGCAATGCTTTTCCTCCACTCGCTATGCCTTGAGACAGGTGGTTTGATTACATACAACGCACGCATGGAACAGCAGGCTCAAAAGGCAAAAACAGAGATCGTAAGCTCAGCACCTCAGGGAGCAGGTGCCGCCGCTGTGCAGAACAATGTTGCAGCAACACAGCCGCAGGGCAAAGGCGGAGCAGCTCAAGCCCAAGCGGCTCCTGCTGGGCACGGCAAATCTCGTAGCTTTGCATTTGCAGATATTGAGATTCCACGCAATATAAAGAGCTGGATTAAGATATTCATCCTCATATCGATCTATGGGTCGTATCTATACTTTAGACTACGCAAAGCAAGAAGATCACGTGCTCGCAAAGCGACAGCTCAGGTATAATATTCGCTCTTTAGATACCAGGAGTAGAGACTCAGAACCTCATTGACAATACTTCGTGAAGAGGCTGAGTTTCTACTCTGTATGAAAAATATATTTGGTGAGTTAATTAAAGCAAAAATTCCGAATCAGGCGACCAGCCCGATTCGGAATTTTGTTTTAATGAGATTTTTATAGAGCTTCCTTTTTTGTATGTATAAAAAAAGTGTGGTATTAGCCTATTAAATAAAAACTATATCTTACCTCTACTTCCTC
>CAYJIY010000058.1:0-6555 GCA_964370415.1 uncultured Alistipes sp. | reverse complement strand
CCCTTTGCGGTGAGCAGAACCAGCAGGTGGTAGATCAGATCTGATGCCTCGTATATCATGCGTGGATCGTTCCCTGCAACCGCTTCGATGACGGTCTCCACCGCCTCTTCGCCCACTTTTTGGGCGATCTTTTCGATAGGTTGGCTAAACAGACGAGTTGTGTACGAACCCTCAGGCATCTGCTCTCGGCGCTTTTGAATCACGCTCTGAAGCTCTCTGATGAATCCCTCTGTGCCGTTGTCGTTGAAGCAACTCACCTGCCCCGTGTGGCAAGTTGGGCCGATTGGCTCGACACGAATAAGGAGCGTATCTTGATCGCAATCAACCTCCATGGATTTTACGATCAGAAAGTTGCCCGATGTCTCACCCTTACACCACATTCGCCCCTTTGTGCGACTAAAGAAAGTCACCTTACCGCTGTCGATAGTAGCTTGTAGTGCCTCTGAGTTCATATACCCTAACATCAACACTTTTAGGGTGTTGTTATCCTGTATGATGGCAGGAATCAAACCGTCGCTGCACTTTTCAAAATTTAGATTTTCAACCATTTTATCCTCTTACTTTAATGTTATTTTCTGATAGGTAGCCCTTCAGCTCGCCAATTTTTATCTGTGAGTAGTGGAATATCGAAGCTGCCAATGCGGCATCGGCACCGCCATCTGATAGCACCTCCTTGATGTGCTCCATTTTACCTGCGCCACCCGATGCAATTATGGGGATGGAGACGCACTGCGAGAGCTCTTTGTATGTCTGCACAGCGTAGCCATCCTTCGTGCCATCGTGGTCCATCGATGTGAAGAGAAGCTCGCCAGCACCATGCGACTCAACTTTTGCGGCCCACTCAAACAGCTCAAGATCAGTTGATCTCTGGCCTCCGTGTGTCGTTACCATCCAGCGAGAGTCGACCCTCTTTGCATCGATAGCGACAACTATCGCTTGCTGTCCAAACTTCGATGCAATCTGCGTGATAAGCTCAGGGGAGCGTACCGCGGCGCTGTTGATTGTCACCTTGTCGGCACCAGCAGCAAATAGCCGTTCAGCATCACCAAGCGATGATATTCCACCCCCAACGGTGAATGGAATATCGATCTCGCGTGCCACACGGCTCACCAGCTCTACGAATGTCGAGCGCCCTTGAAGCGTGGCGCTAATGTCGAGATAGACCAACTCATCGGCATGCTCCATAGCGTAGGCTCGCCCCAACTCAACGGGGCAACCAACATCTTGAAGATTCGTGAAATTTATCCCCTTGACCGTGCGTCCATCCTTCACGTCGAGACACGGAATTATCCTCTTAGCAACCATCTCTCTAGCTCTTTAAGTGTTATGCGCCCCTCGTAGATCGCCTTGCCAACAATCACCGCTTTGAGCGATAGAGAGTCGAGTTGCTCGATGTCTTGGAGCGAACTTATCCCTCCGCTCACGACGATCTCAAGGTCGGTGTAGCCATCTTGCAGCCCCTTGTAGAGCTTCGTGTCAACCCCCTGCAACATTCCATCTTTTGAGATGTCGGTGCAGATCACACGCTGGAGCCCATCTGCGAGAAAGCGATCTATTGTCTGCTCAATGGTCACTGATGAGCTTTGCATCCAGCCGTTTGTTGCTAGTGCGCCATCACGAATGTCAGCGCCCAAAATTATGCGATCTCTATACTTATTTATCCACTCGCTAAATATCTGAGGCTCACTCACAGCGATGCTCCCCCCTATGGCGTAGCTCACACCAGCGTTAAACGCACTGGTGAGCGAGTCACTGGATTTGATTCCACCGCCAAATTGAATGGTTAGTTGCGTGGAGGAGGCGATCCTCTCCACTATCCTCAGATTCTGAGGTTCGTGCGCCTTTGCACCATCCAAATCGACAACGTGTAGGCGTGTTATGCCTATCCCCTCGAATGATTTTGCAACCTCTACGGGGTTCTCGTTGTAGACCTTTTTTCGCTCATAATCGCCCTGAGACAGGCGCACGGCACGACCCTCTATTATATCTATTGCTGGAATTATCTCTATCATAGCTCTAAAAAATTGTTTATTATTCGCTGTCCTACATCACCGCTCTTCTCGGGGTGAAACTGACAGCCATAAAAGTTATCTCGCCCGATTGCGGCGCTGAAAGGCTCGCTGTGGTGTGCTGTGGCGATGGTGTAGTCGCTTATTTCAGCCTTGAATGAATGCACAAAGTAGACAAAATCGCCCGACTCCACACCCTTAAATAGAGGTGTTTGAGGCTCATAGATCTCACTCCATCCAATATTTGGCACCTTATTTTGGGGGTCGGCACTCAGCGCTGTAACCTTTGTGGGAATTATGCCAAGGCACGAGACATCGCCCTCAGAGGAGCTCTCACAGAGGAGTTGCATGCCCAGACAAATACCCAGTAGTGGCGCTCTCACACTGCGGACAACCTCCACCAGTTCACGCTCCCGAAGTTGCGCCATAGCGTATGATGCATCGCCCACACCTGGGAGAATAACCCTCTCGGCGCCGAGAATCTCTTTTGGATCACTGCTCAGAGTGTACTGCGCCCCTGCTCGCTTTAGGGCGTTCTCTATCGAGAGAATATTGCCCGATCCATAGTCAACTATCGCTATCATAATACGCCTTTGCTGCTAGGGAGTGAGTAGTTAAACGGATCTTGTCGCACTGCCGCTTTGAGTGCACGTGCGAACGCCTTGAAAACGCCCTCAATCTTGTGGTGCTCGTTCTTGCCGTGCGCCTCGATGTGTAGGTTGAGTTGTGCGCTGTGTGCGAAGCTTTTGAAGAAGTGCTCGAACATCTCCGTTGGGCAGTCGCCAATCATCTCACGATGAAAATCGACTCTCCAAACAAAATCGATACGCCCCCCAAGATCCATCACAACACTAGCATCGCACTCATCCATCGGCAGAACAAAGCCATAGCGACCAATGCCCAAGCTACTGCCTAGAGCCTTGCGAAGTGCCGCACCAAACACTATGGCAATATCCTCGATTGTGTGGTGCTCGTCGACGTGCAGATCGCCCTTGCAGGCAACACTGAGTGAGACCCCTGCGTGGTGAACTATCTGCTCCAGCATGTGATCGAGGAACTTAACGCCACTGCTGATCGTGCTCGGCGCTCTGCCATCGAGATCTATCTCGACCCTTATGTCTGTCTCTCGTGTCTTGCGCTCGATGCAGGCTGTGCGCTCGCCTGTGCGTAGAAATTCATAGATCTTACGCCAGTTGTCAGTTGTGAGTATGCACCAAGGTTTCAGCTCCTCAGGCATCTCGAATACTCCATCCGTGCGATAGTATATCGCCTTAGCTCCTAGGTTTTTAGCTAGCTCAATATCGGTTAGCCTGTCACCAATCACATACGATTCGCTGAGCGAGTACGTGCCATCCATATAGGAGGTTAGCATGCCCGTTCTAGGCTTTCGATTTGGTGAATTTTCGCTCTCGAAGGAGTCGTCGATGTAGATGTGATCGAATGCAATATCCTCGCTCAGGAGCGTGTCGAGCATCTTCTGGTGTGGTAGTTCGAAATCCTCTGTCGGGAACGACTCTGTGCCCAAACCATCCTGATTTGTCACCATCGCCATCTCAAAATCAAGCTTTGAGATCTCTCTAAGCGAGCTTATGGCGTATTTGCAGAACTCCAACTTCTCTAGGCTATCCACCTGATAGTCGATCGGTGGCTCCTTGATTATGGTTCCGTCCCTATCTATAAATAGTACTTTTTTCATTCTGATATTGCTCTATAAGGGTTACTAATTCTCTGTTTTGTTGTGGCGTGCCGATGGTGATTCTCAGTGTGTTACTACATCCTGCTTGGTTCGATCTATTGCGAACAATTACCCCTGCTCTCTCGATGAGATAGTCGTAGAGCTCCTCAGCATTTGTGCACTTGATGAGTAGAAAGTTTGCTTGGCTAGGGTAGATTTTAATAATAGGAGGGAGCCCCTCCAACTGCTCTGCAAGCCACTCTCGTTGGGCTATGATCTCACGGCACAGCTCTCTCTTAGTCTCTAAATGCGCTGTAAGCTCTTCGAGTGCTGCTTTTTGTGCTGTGCAGTTGATGTTGTAGGGGTATTTCACCATATTCATGTAGCTTACAATGAGTTGCGAAGAGAAAGCCATCCCGATTCTAAGCCCCGCCATCCCCCACGCCTTCGAGAGTGTTTGTAGGATAATGAGGTTGGGGTAGTGCTCTAGCAGGGGAGCTAACCCCTCGCCCTCGGCAAACTCTACGTAGGCTTGATCTACAACCACCACGCCTTTAAATTCATTGAGTATCTGCGTGATCTCTCCATGGTCGAGCAGATTGCCCGTAGGGTTGTTCGGTGAGCAGAGCATCACAACCTTGCTGTTGGAATCTGCCGCCGAGAGTATCCCCTTGGCTGAGAGCTCGAAGTTCTCGTCAAGCGCAACCTCACGACACTCCACATCGTTGATCGATGCCGTGACTCGATACATCCCATAGCTTGGTGTGATGGTGATTATATTGTCCCTGCCAGGGGTGCAAAACACCCTTAGTATCACATCGATAGCCTCGTCTGATCCATTGCCCAGAAACATGCACTGTGGCGCTATGCCCGTCAGCTCAGATATTCGCTCACGAAGCTCTCGCTGCAGGGGGTCGGGATAGCGGTTCAGCCCATTGTCGTAGGGGTTCTCGTTAGCGTCCAAAAATGTGGAGATTAGGCTGCTATCCTCACACTCATCTCGTGCTGTTGAGTAGGGCGAAAGGGCGAGTATGTTTGGGCGTATTAAACTCTTTATATCTGTCATTTTGCTTGTGTTCTTATAGTTACAGCTTTTGCGTGAGCGGCTAATCCCTCGCATTGCGCCATTGTAGTTACAGTTTTTTCGAGCGCTGTGAGCCCTTCACGCGATAGCTTTTGGTAGGTTATGTATTTCGAGAAACTATCGACATTGACCCCGCTATAACTTCGTGCCCATCCCCCCGTTGGCAGGGTGTGATTCGTGCCTGAGGCGTAGTCTCCAACGCTCTCAGGGGAGTAGTTGCCTATGAATATCGACCCTGCGTTAGTGATCTTTAGGGCGATATTGTCGGCATCGTGGAGCGAGATGATGAGGTGCTCAGCGCCATAATCATTGGCTATTTGAATCATCCTATCTATGTTTGGCTCAACGATAATTAGGCAGTTCTTGATCGACTCTTTGAGTATCTCTTGACGGTCGAGTTGTGCCATTTGGCTTAGAGTGTCGTCGTAGATCTGCTTCGCTATGCTCTCGCTCGCCACGATAGCAATCGCCTGAGAATCTGCTCCATGCTCAAGCTGTGAGAGTAGGTCTGCCGCTACGAAACTGCTGTTGCAACTATCATCTGCGAGGACCATCACCTCGGATGGCCCAGCTGGCATATCAATGGCGGCAGCGTCGACCGAGACAAGTTGCTTGGCGTAGGTAACATATCGATTCCCAGGACCGAAGATCTTGTCGACCTTTCCTACGCTCTGAGTGCCCCACGCCATAGCGGCGATAGCCATTGCTCCCCCGATTTTGTATATCTCGGTGATGCCACACACGCTGGCTGTGTATAGAATCTCTGGTGCGATCTTCCCTTCAGAGTTGGCAGGCGATGCCATCACAACCTCTTGACAACCAGCCACCATCGCTGGCACTGCACACATTAGCACAGTGGAGAACAAAGGTGCGCTACCCGATGGAATATAGAGCCCGACTCTGGGGATGGCAACACGTCGCTGAGAGAGCGAGACCCCCTCCATGGGCGATACGTGCACATCTTGACGAAGTTGTGCACGGTGGAATATCTCGATATTGGAGCGTGCCTGCTCAATGGCACGCTTGAACTCATCGGACAGCGTTGCCGTGGCGCTCTCGATCTCGCTAGGAGTGACAAGTACGCTCTCAGGGCTTAGAGTGTAGCCGTCGATCTGCTCAGTCAGCTCGAATAGGGCGCTATCACCCTTTTGGCGTATGGCTTCAACGATCTGCTTAACTCGCTCCTTGATCTTTGGTGCGTTGTCGCTTGGGCGCTCTAGCAGGGAGTTGTTAAACTCTTGATATATCTTCATAGCTATGGGATTATTTTCTCTGCCGACATCACAAGTATATCCTTAGCACCAAACTCTTTAGCCCTTTCGATCACATCCCACAGTAGATCCTCGCCCACCACGGCGTGTATAGCGCTCCACTCAGAGTCGGCAAGGGGGAGTAGCGTCGGGCTCTTCATCGCTGGTAGCACCGAGATCATCTTCTCGATCATGCTATTCTCAATGTTTAGAACTACGTATTTCTGTCCCAAGCTACGCTTCACTGCCTCGAATCTGAAAAGAAGTTGTGATAGAAGTTGCTGCTTTTCGCAGTCGAGATTTGGATTGGCAATCACCACCGCCTCAGATGAAAAGACCTTCTCGACCTCCTTCAAACCATTTGCTATGAGTGTTCCGCCACTGCTCACAATGTCGAAAATTGCATCTGCCATGCCTACCGTTGGGGCGATCTCCACGCTCCCTGCAATGTGCTCGATGGTCGCCTCAATGCCCTTCTCTGAGAAAAATTTACTCAGAATGTTGGGGTAGGATGTGGCGATGCGCTTGCCGTTGAAG
>CAYJIY010000057.1:0-6594 GCA_964370415.1 uncultured Alistipes sp. | reverse complement strand
CAAGAATTGTACGGTCGACATTGACCGTGAGTTTTCCGTGTTGCTGAACCACCTGCGCCCTACGGCCCTTCACCACCACCTCGCCAATGGCTACGGCATCTTGCTCAAGGGTGATAGTCATGTTGTGGCTAGCTGTGAGGTACTGCGGCTCGTAGCCCACGTATGAGACGTGGAGCAGTTGCCCCACGGCAGGGGTGTTGAACGAGAATCGCCCGTCGTCAGAGGTGACTGTGTAGTCTAGTTGTGTGGTGTCTGAGGCGTTACACAACACTACTGTTGCATAGTCAATAGGTGCTCCTTCGCCATCGTTTACGATGCCCTTGATTGTCTGAGCAGTTGTCGAAGCACATAGAAACAGTGCAAGTAGTGTTGTGTATAACCTCATAAATTTAGATATTTGTTACTTAGATATTGGTATAAATTCAAAGACGAAGTTCTGCTCCTTTTGGCGCTTGATGGTGCCGTCGCTCTCAAAGCCGATATAACCACTTCCTGAGAAACCGCCATTTTGGATTGCGTAGGCTCCATCCTTTTTATGGATTGTAAATGTGTGCCATGCCGTGTTGAAACCTCCCTCTCTTGTGCCGAACTGCTCCGTAAGGAAGCGGTCGTCTTGTGCACTGGTGATCTTATAGCGCCCGATCATGTTGTCCTTTGTGACGATCCACTCCTGACGCTGTGGGTTGATATTGTCCTGCTCGGCAATGAGCGATGGCTTCTGCGAGCCCCTCTGATTGGTTAGGTACTTGCCATCGATCATGATGTAGTAGCGACCCTCAGGAACAACATCCACGGGAAATTCATCCACTCGGTAGGCGTAGTTCTCACGGTAGTTGCTTATCATATCGCTTTGAAGCTCTGCGAAGAATGGAGCTACAACCTCGTTCGCCGCCTTTGGATTTGGGCTCTTTATCGACCCCTCGAAATCACGTGAGCGGATAGCCTTCTGCTTAGCTTCGAGCTCTCGAACTCTCACATAACCATCTACGAACGCCACGCTATCGCCCTCGCTTAGTGCCTTCTGCATGCCAAGGAGCACCTCGCCACGCTGCGCAACCAGATCAAAGACATCGAGCCAAGGGGTGATCTCCTGCGTGAGATTTGGGTTGTGGGTGCTCGCCTTTAGCGTTGCCGCCGCAGAGCGGAAACTCGCCAATCTATCCAGTAGCGCTTGGCTCTTCTGAGCGTTGTAGCTATCGATCGAGAAGCCATCCATATATGCAGCAGCCTCCCCAGCGAAAGCCTCCGATTCGTTAGGCATGCGCAGACCGTGATACGAGATACCTATATCCACGTTGTTCTCACAGAAGATCTTGAACGCCTCGGTCTCCTCAGGCATAATTGCGCTTAGAGCCGCCAGCCATGAGGCCTGCGGATCGTACTGCTCCATATTCCACGCATAGTCCGCAATGCTGAATAGCGCCACTTTCGACGCTTCGCCATACTCCATTGGGTTCGATACAAATCCGCTGAGCTCGGATGCAATATTTTGGCTATTACCCACAAATGGACCCATCAGCAGGTGATCGATCACGTAGTCCGTCACGGGATAGTTCAACCAGATGTAGGCGTTGCGCTTTAGGCGAGAGTTTATCCACGTCATCGTCTCCTCGTCGATCATGCGACAAACGCTCTTACCAGTCCACATAACACGGATTTCGGGCATGAGCTCACTGCCGAGAATATCGAGATAGTCACCCGACGACCACGCCTGATTGTACTGCGTTGGGCAGAAGATAAGGGGTGCAACATCCCCCTTTTTGTTGACAAATTCACGCTGGATGTAGTTCAAATACTCCACTTGGCGCTTAGGGTTTGTCCCCTCGCCCGAAATGTCGTCAAAGAACACCGCAAATGCACGCACCCCAAGATCGTAGACCGACTCTAGTTTCTTGACCGTAGCGATGCGATCCTCCTCGTTCCAGTGGATGTTATTTCCTGGGTGCACCGCCCACACGAACTGCACCTTGTTCTTTGCTGCCTCGCCAACGAGCTTTTGTAGCTTTGCCGCTTGCTCTTGAGGGTAGAACTCACGCCACTTGTCCGAAAATCCGTGATATGGATCATCCTTTGGGCCATAGATATATGTGTTCATCTTGTTCTGTCCATAGAACTCAAACTGGCTCACTCTATCCTCATAGCTGAGCGGATTGCCGTAGTAGCCCTCGATCATTCCACGCTCAGTGACAGATGGGTAGTCCACAATTTCGAGTTGTGGCACATTTGCGCTCGTGATTATCTGGAGCAGTGTCTGCACACCATAAAATGTACCCTGTGGGTCGTTTCCTGCTATGACGATCTGCTTGTCGTCAATCTTCAGGTAGTAGCCCTCAGCTTTTTGCGGTATGCTTTTTGCGTACTTTTTAACTTGTTTGTCGCCCCTCTCGCCAATGATGATAGGGAAACCCTGCTCATTGAGAGGAAGATCCTCAAGCGCCCTTAGGGCATCTTTGTCGGCGCTCTTGGCACCTACAATGCTATAGCCGTAGTCGATTTGCAGCGTCTTTTCGCCCGCTTTGATCGATTGGGGTTGTGGAAATACTTTCGGAAGCTCCACATTTGCGTGGGAGCTAAATGTTGCCAACAGAGCTGTGGCAGTAGTTAATATTAGGCTCTTTAATCTCATAGTTGTGTAGTTTATTTGTTTGGTGACTAAAGATATAACAAAATATTTTAATAATCAATTTTTTGTAGTTAACAATTTGTTAATATACAACATACAATAAATACAATTACACTTTTTAATCATGAAGTGTGTTTAGGTGTGGATTTTTTACTATATTTGCCGGCTTTAAAAACAGAATGTAATGAAACAAAGATTTAAATTTATTGCGCTTTTAGTTGTAGCTCTAGTGAGCATGAATAGCGCAAAGGCTCAAAGCCTCAAAGATATATTTGGAGGTGGTAGCATTATGGACGTAATCGAGGATGTAGCGTCGGACTATATCGATTTTTCGATCGTGGGATCGTGGCAATATGAGGGCTCGGCAGTTGAGCTAACCTCAGACAGCAAACTCGCAGAGGTGGGCTCAAGCCTAGCATCGGGAACTGCCGAGGCGAAGGTTGACGAGTACCTAGCAAAGGTGGGAATCAAGCCTGGCGCTATGGGATTCACCTTCACAAACGATGGAAACATGAGTGTTACGCTCGCAGGTCGCACATTTGACGGTACGTACACCTACAACGCTGAGACTTCGGAACTGGAGATGAAGATCTCGAAAATTCCAGTCAAAGCGGAGGTTAAGGTGCTTGCATCGAGCTTCGCAATACTCTTTAAGACGGATGCTTTGCTCAATTTTGTGAAGACAATCTCTAGCAAGAGTTCAAACAGCACAATCTCATCTCTCTCGAGCACTCTATCTGCTTACGAGGGGATGAAAGCAGGATTCTCATTCGAGAAGTAAATAACGTGAGTTCGATTTTAATTATTGAACTCACGTAAAATAATTAGTTGATAAAAGCAGCGAGGGCGATTAACCATAAGTTAGTCGCCCTCGTTTTTTAGTTTTGTGTGATTCGCTCCACCGCTCTGTCATAGTGTGGTGTTGGGATGCCATGTTTCGCTCCCATCTCTGATACATAGCTAGTTAGAGAGCCCACCTCACACATCTTCGAGGAGTGGAAATCTCGCTGCATAGAGGAGGTTGTCCCCGCAGGGAAACTAGCCAACAGCTCCAAACACTTGTCGCAATAGTCTGGCTCACGCTCCTTGCCAAGCGCCTTAGCAACAGCGGCAAACTCCTCGCACAAACCCCTGAATATCGTGCGGTACTCGTCACTAGAGACAACCTGATCGCTGGAGATGTTGAACTGCGAGGTGATAGTTGCATAGGGCGAAATGAAGCTAAATTTTCGCCATATCTTCGCCTCCACATCATCGAAGTACTCTATCTTATCAATCGCAGGGGAGACCAGTTCACAGAACGACTTTACCCTATCGCCATTGATAGGATCAAAGCCAACTTGATAGCTCGCACGTCCGCCACTCTCGGCAATCACACCTGGCGAATCGATCATGCTAAAGACATAGACACATCCCTCGCAAATAGTGACATGGGGCAGTGCTTGCCTTAGTTTTTCGGCCCCATCTACCCCATTCATAAAGGTGATGATGACAGAGTTCTCATCCGTGATCGCCCTTAGAGCCTCGATACTCGACTCCACGCTGTAACTCTTCGTTGCGTAGATCACATAATCCACTTTACCGCACTGCTCGGCTCTGTCGGTGGCAAGATGAGGGTGCGCCGTCACGCTGAGCTCTCCATCTCGTGTAAGGCGCAAACCATCGCGTTTTATCGCTTCGAGGTGCTCACCACGTGCAATGTAGTAGAACTCCATATCCGCCCTATCCTTGAAATATTCTGTCGCCTGAGCTGCGAAGTAGCCACCCACGCCCCCAAGTCCAAAAATTGCTATCTTCATATCGTATGTTTTTAAATTTGTGAGAGATAAAGATATAATTTTTTTGTGAAATAAAAAATAGGGTGTCTCGAATTAGATCGAAACACCCTATTTTGCTATCTATTTTAGAGATTACTCTAGCTCGATAAGTGGAGCGTCCGTTGGAACGATATCGCCCGACTCTACAAGAATACGCTTAACTGTACCTGCGTAGTCCGACGTGATAGAGTTCTCCATCTTCATCGCCTCGAGAACCAAAACCTCTTGATCTACGGCTACTTTGTCGCCAACCTTAACCATGATCTCAATTACACGACCTGGAAGTGGTGCGTTAACTGTCTCGCCTGTGATTGGCTCACCTGCCTCAGCAGTCTCTGCTGCTGCAACCTCTGGCGTAGCTGTCTCTACTGGTTTAGCTGCCTCATAAGCCTTCACCTTGCGATCGTGTAGGAAGTTCTTAGCAACAAGTGGGAATAGCTCCAAAAGTAGGAACTCCTTCTCGTTCTCAGCTAGCTTAACGCCTCCTGCCTCAGGAATCTCTGGGTTTGGTTGAAGTTGGTTCTTCGACGTGTCGTACTGAACCTCCTCGCGCACACCACAGATCTTGAAACGGAACTCTGGGTCGATCTTCACTGGAGTGTTACCATACTCACCCTTAACGAGCGAGATGAACTGAGTACTCTTGTTTGTGTACATCGCACGTCCTGCCTTCTCGTCCATTGCACAGTTTACCGCCTGAGCACCCACGATCTGAGATGTAGGAGTCACCAATGGAGGTAGACCTGCTGCTAGACGCACTGTTGGGATAAGCTCCATCGCACGTGGAAGGATCTCCTCCGACTTAAGCTGCTTGAGCTGTGCCACCATGTTAGAGTACATACCACCTGGGATCTCAGCCTTCTGAACTAGTTCGTCTGGTGCTGGGAAACCGAAGTGCGCCTCGATCTTGCGGCAAAGATCTGTTGTAAGCTCTTCGTTCTCAACCTTTGCAGCCTCGATCGCCTTGTCGAATAGAGCGTCGATCTCTGCTGGAAGAGTATCTGTAAGTGGGTTGAACGGCTTTGGCTCTGCTTTATCAGCACCAAATACCGACATGTTAAGCTCCTTGCGGATCTCACGAAGTTGAACGTTGATCTTCGCTACTGCCTCCATGTTGACACCTGTGTCGATGCCCATCTTCTGGCAGAATACGTGGATAAGCTCGATTGCTGGAGCTCCCGTACCACCTGCGAAGTACCAGCAGTTTGTATCTACCACGTCAACACCTGCAACGATTGCCGAAAGAACCGACGCAAGACCAAAACCTGGAGTACAGTGTGTGTGGAAATCCACAGGAATAGAGATATTCTTCTTCAACTGCTTGATAAGAGCGCTCACACGCTTAGGTGGAATAAGACCCGACATATCCTTGATCGTGATCATATCAGCACCAAGAGCTGCCATCTGCTTAGCCTTATCAACGAAGTAAGCGTCAGTAAATACTGGCTGCTGTGCCTTCTTGCCCATTAGCTTCTGGAAGAATGATGGCTGTGGGTACTTAGGGTCTACCGTGTAGCAAACCGCACAGTCAGCGATACCGCCGTACTGCTTTACATATTTGATTGTAGATTTAACGTTGTTCACATCGTTCAGCGCATCGAAGATACGCATGATGCCCAAACCGCTCTCGATAGAGTTGCGGCAGAAACCGTCGATGATCTCGTCAGTGTATGGAGCATAACCAAATAGGTTACGACCACGTGAAAGGGCTGTAAGTTTTGAAACACCACCCACTGCTTTGTGGATAGTCTCAAGACGAGTCCAAGGATCTTCGTTTAGGTAGCGCATTACCGAGTCAGGCACTGCACCGCCCCAAACCTCCATTGCATAGAAATTTGCCTCCTTGTAGTAAGGCAAACACTTGTCAATCTGCGCTTGGTTCATACGTGTAGCAAACGAAGATTGTTGACCATCTCTTAGAGTCAAATCGCGAATTTTAAGTTTTTGTGCCATAATGTTTGATATAATTTTCTGTTCTTATTAAATATTGTCCTAACTAATTCTCTTTTGCATCGACAATACACAGAGCCCTAAAACTTCATTTAACATCCTGATTTCAACCAGATTCACTCAGTCACCAACCCTGCTACTGTTATTCAGCTAACAAAGGTAGTAAACAAATTTTAATTTATTAGCATTTTTAGCAAAAAAAAT
>CAYJIY010000056.1:0-6792 GCA_964370415.1 uncultured Alistipes sp. | reverse complement strand
TATATATGATAGCTTCCAAAAAAGATAAAAAATAGGTTGCTCCCTGAGATTGTTAATTTTGAGCCAGCAGTTCGTTGATCTCTACAGCCATTAGAGCGACAAGCCCTTATGCGTGGGGTTTGCAACTATAAACGTTATAAATACAAAAAAGCCTCGTATCTTATTATCGATACAAGGCTTTTTTTTGGTGATCCCGACAGGATTCGAACCTGTGACCCACAGCTTAGAAGGCTGTTGCTCTATCCAGCTGAGCTACGAGACCAACACAATTATTGAGGTATTCCCCAAAAATTCAGTGCAAAGATAGTAAATTATTTTATATTTCAATCTCAAAAATGTAAATTTGCACAAAATATATGAACAAATATTAATCCGATATGTATAAGCACACCCCCTTCGCCACCTTTAAGACGTTGATAGTAACTGCATTTGCGCTCTTGGGCGGTGCAGACTCTCACGCACAAGAAAACGATAAATATAATTATGCCTACCCTGTTCTCGATGTTCCAGGCTACTACTCTGCCAATTTTGGGGAGTTCCGCTCGGGAAGATACCATGGTGGCGTGGACATCAAGACCGATGGCGTGGAGGGCAAACCTCTCGTGTCGATGGGCGATGGATACATCTCTCGCATCGTGATCGCCCCTGGTGGCTATGGACGTGCGATGTATATCACGCTCGACAATGGGCAGGTTGTGGTTTATGGCCACATGGTGCGATTTAGAGACGATATTGAGCAGTCGATAAATAAGATCAGGACATCGAAGAAGAGCAACACCATAGATCAGTGGTATGGCGCAAAAACTTGGACTGTGAAGCGTGGCGAGCTTGTCGGCTATGCGGGAAATAGCGGCTCTTCGTTTGGTCCTCACCTACACCTCGAATTGCGAGATACGGTTGACGATCGCCGCTTGAACATCTTTAAATATGGGGTTATTCGCCCAACCGATACGGTGCATCCGCTCATGATGAAGCTCCACTATGTGAAGATCGACACGATAAGGGGTGTTGCGCAAAAGCGCCCGTTGAAGAGCTTTGCGCTCACGACTGATTCTCGTGGGAAGTATTCGCTCACGGCTGGCGATACGATAGCCCTAGAGCGTGGTGGGCACTTCGTGATCGAAGCCTCTGATCGTAAAAACAACGTCACAAATACCTTTGGGATATATCGTGCATCGATGGATGTGGACTCTCAACGTCTGTTCGAATACCAAATCGATGGGTTTAAATACTCGGAGTTTGGGCTCAGCAACGCTATCTCCTACTACCCCATCCAGCGACAAAGTCGCACCGAAGCGATCCGCCTTGCTCAGGTTGAGTCGGCACCTCGCACTCTATATCCAAAGATGGTTAATCGAGGGTATGTAGACATTGCGCAGGGGCAGATTGTGCCCGTGCAGATCGAGGTGGAGGATGATTGCAACAACATCACGACCCTAAAATTCTGGGTCGAGGGCAAGGATGCATCACCAGCGCCAGAGGTCGACTCTACGGCGATTGTCATTAGGCACGATCGCTCGTCAAAACTCCAACACGGCGATCGTGTGAGGGTTAATCTTTCGTCAAGAGCGCTCCTAGAGCCTATTTTTTGGCAACCGACGACCAAAGAGAATGTTACGACAACGACAAAGGGTGTGAAGATCCTTTCGCCTGCATATACACTTTTCAGCGCCGATGTGCCGCTACAAAAGAGTGTCGATATATCGATTCAGTGCGAGGTAGCACCTGAGCTTCAGAGCAAGGTGGCGATTGCGGCTCTGCGTGCGAATGGATCGCTGAGCAATCTTGGCGATGAGTATAAGGATGGCTACGCTGCTACCTCCACAAGAACTTCGGGAGCGTTGGTGGTGGTTGCCGATGTGCAAGCACCCACGGCGGCTGCAAGGTTCGCTGAGGGGGCAGATCTCAGCGCCCAAAAGACCCTCACGCTCACCGCAAAGGATAACTTCTCGGGCATAGCAAGCTACAAGCTACTGATCGATGGCCAGTGGGCGATCTGCGAATACTACCCTATCCTCGGTGAGTTCTACCATCGATTGGCTGCGCCTACGGGCACGAGCCACACCTACGAGTTCACCGCCACGGACGGACTGGGTAACTCGACAACAATAAAAGGGACTTTCTTTAGATAAAAAAAGGCTGATCAGCAAGTCATCTTCGGCACTTTCCTTGTCTCTCAAAACCTCATTTACGCATAGTAAACTGCGGTTTGATAGCCTGTGAGAAGCACCAAAACTGCTCTTGCTGATCAACCTTCGGGAGCGACTAACAGTTGTCACCCACCCTTTTTTAAGCGCTAGAATCGACTCTTAGCGCTCTGTCCTGCTCCGCTGCCCTTGTACTTACTACGTGCGGCGTTGAAGTAGTAGCGAACGGTTATGGCAACCTCTCGATTGTCGAAATGATAGAGGTTCTTGAGCGTGTTTTGAGGAGTGATAAACATATTTGCCTCGCTCTGATTGGTGATGTTGTAGAGGTTGACTCTCACCTGCAACGATTTGTCGAAGAAGCTCTTCGCCACCCCAAAATTGAGTTTAAACGAGTTTTGGTAGAGGTATGTAAATAGGTAGTGCCCCTTGCTCCTAAAGCTCGCATCGAGGTTGATAGTTATATCGTGTGGAAGCTCGAAGATATTGTCTAGCGATGCCTGCAAAAATGGGTCGTTAGAGTCCATCTCGACACCGTAGGCGCTGTGGTCGATCCAATATTTACTAAGACCCAAGCGCGCACTTGGTTTATACCACCCAAACACAGGCGATGCGGTAATGAAGGCTGCCAGGGATGGCACTTCATCGATGTTTCGGTAGTTGATGATCGAGACCTTAGGGTCTAGTTCATAGCGATCTATCCACTGCTCAATAGCATCTTTTTCATGTGTATAGCTCACGTAGGTTTGCAGATATTTCCACACCCCGACCAGCGATAGACTCTGACTAATTGATGGCTTAAGATATGGATTACCAGTCTCTAGGGTCAATCTATTGCCGTATGTGAGGTTGTTGCTCAGTGCACGGTAGGATGGGCGTGTGACCTTCGAGTCGTAGTTTAGCTTTAGGTTTAGCTCGCCAAATTCGTTTGAGTATGAGAAATTTGGGAACC
Organism: uncultured Alistipes sp.; assembly: GCA_964370415.1. Lineage (GTDB taxonomy): Bacteria > Bacteroidota > Bacteroidia > Bacteroidales > Rikenellaceae > Alistipes. Next base: position 3,693 of record CAYJIY010000056.1, on the reverse strand, counting down.
ACTGAGCATACTCACGGCTCTTGTTGCTATCCTCCACATTATCCACTAGGTAGCTATATTTTGCGCTCTCGAAACGCAAGCCAGCCGCGAAGCTACCCACCTTTGACTCTATGCTATACTGCGAAAATAGCGCTGCGTTCTGCTCTGCAATATCCACATTAGACGAGAAGCCAGCCAAATCCTCGTTCGTGTACTCATCGCCTCGGGTGATATCGACATACTCACCGCCAAACGATAGATTACCCCCAAAGAGCGGATGTGAGAGTAGCAGTTTTGTTGCCCACAACTCGTTCTCAACACGGCTATAGCTGTTGAGCACCCTCTCGCCATCAGCGCTGCTATACTCCGTATTTATATCGTTAGACTCGTAGCCTAGCTGTGTGTAGTCGGCATTAAAATCTATCGACAGATCCTCCACTTTACCGCTATAATATAGATTCGCCTCAGAGTCAATATTTTTCCAAGAGTCTGTGAGGACCGAATTGTCCCACTTGTCGAATAGAACACCATCGGCGTAGACATCGCTCTGAAGTTCAAGTACACTAGTGCCATTTTTTGGTGTAGTGCTGTGATCGTACCTAAAGCCCACTAGGTGCTCCTCGCTGATCTCGAAGTTTGCGCCCAGAGTGGCGTTTAGTCCGATATTGTGACGATCACCATACAGATAGCTGTTCTGCTGCCATAGGGTGTCGACAGTTGTTGTTTGGTATATATCGCCCCTCTGAATTGATGTTATGTCAGAGTGGTGGAAGTTGGCAAAAATATCGAGCCCACCTTTGCGATAGTTGGTGTTTATTTGGTTTATGTAGTCCTCATTCTCACCTGCGTGGAGGCTCGATCGAGCGTTGAAGCTGAATCCATCGCCCTGCTTTTTTATGGTTTTGATGTTGATCACCGCCTTCACCGAAGCGTCGTATCTCGCACCAGGGTTCGACACAACCTCAATGCTCTGAATATCCGAGGAGTTGAGATTGTCCAGCTCCGAGGGGTCACGCACCTCACGATTATTGATGTATATCGTAGCATCTCCACGCCCAAAGACCTTGAATGCCCCATCGTCACCCTCGACCATCGGAATACGTTTGAGCACATCGTTACCTGTCCCCATATCGCTGAGCACGGTATTGGCTACGGTTGTCTGCACACCCTGAGTCGTGATCTTCGAGATCGGGCGAGAGCCCTTCACCACCACCTCGCCAATGGCAACGGCATCCTGCTCTAGGATGATAATCATGTTGTGACTAGCTGTGACGTACTGTGGCGTGTAACCCACAAACGAGACGTGGAGCAGTTGCCCCACGGCAGGGGTGTTGAACGAGAATCGCCCATCATCGGCAGTGACTGTGTAGTCTAGTTGTGTGGTGTCGGAGGGGCTACACAGCACCACTGTCGCATAGCCAATAGGTGCTCCTTCGCCATCGTTTACGATGCCCTTGATCGTTTGAGCTGTACTTGTAGCGCATAGGCATACAAATAGTAAAAATAGTAGGTTTCTTTTCATCTTTATTACTGGTAAATATTATCTTATTCTATCAATTTCGTCTATGTTCACACGATCTACATTTGAGCGTATTTTGTTGAAGTTGATCCTCACGCCCAACCTTATGTGTCTATAATCTTTGTTCGCCTTCATCCCCGTGATTATATTGCCATAGCGATCCTCCCAAGAGCCTGTGTTTGCACGCCTGAGAATATCCTGTGCCGAGAGATATAGCGTGAGCTTCTCATCGAGGAGCTTATACATCACCGATGCCGAGAGGTTGTAGGATGGGGCGTAGTATGTGATGCCACTTTCACCTGCGCTTTCGTAGTTGAAATTGACACTTAGTTGCAGGTTGTCGAGTAGCTGAAATGTGTTGCCTAGCGATAGATAGAAAGAGGGCTTCTTGATCTCAAGAATCTCATCCACAAAGGTGATTTTCGTATTTGGCTTATCCACGTATAGCTCATAGTTCCCACTGTACCATCGCCACCTATTCGAGTATGTGAGCCCAGCGGAGATGGTTGATGTGCGGTCGATATTGAGATATGTCCACTGCGTGATGTCGGGGTTCAGTGGGTCGTTGATCGCTGTGTTTATTATGTAGTTCTGGCGGAGGCTATAGCCAAGGATCAACCCCAGGTTATAGGCTGAGGTGTAGAGCTCGATGTTGTCTATCATGACGGGCTTTAGCAGAGGATTTCCCATCGCATAGGATAGCGAATCGAAATATGTAATGTTGGGGTTGAGTTGCGAGAACGAAGGTCTGCTAACACGCCTAGAGTACGATAGCGACGAAGAGATCTTCTCTGAGGTGTAGTCGATCATTGCGCTTGGGAACAGCGAGTTTTGCGAGAAGTCGACCTGCTCACCATTGGCGATAATGTGTGATGACGTACTCTCATAGCGAGCTCCTGCCGAGAGGTTAAGATCGCCCACCTGCTTCTCTAGGTTGATATACCCTGCCGCTATCCTATCGTCGATGTTGTTGCTCTGTCCGAGCGTATGTTGTGCAGTCTGCACCGCTGTCATCACGCTTTTGCCGCTGTTTTGGATCTGAGAGTACTTCAGTCCCGAACGAAAGCCAAGCCACCCAAATAGATCCTCGTTGTTATACGTTAGCTCAGCGGAGTAGATATTGTAGTGGCTGCTATTGTTGATATTCGAGCTTGACGAGCTCTGGTTATTGATGTTGGACTCCACGATCTGCTCTGAGGAGCCGTTATCCATATACACGTAGTTTGTGTTTACGTTAAGTGAGCTCAGAGAGTCGATCTGTAGTTTGTAGTTTAGATTGGCACTATACAACTCCGAGGTCTTGTGAGCGTAGTTATTGATCTTGCGAAGTTGCGCCTCTTGGTTTGATTTCGAGAATATCTGATCGTTGAACTTCTCTTCGGTTTGCGAACCAATATTTGCCGATAGCTGTACCCCTAGTTTACTCTTCTCGCTGAGCTGATAGTCGTTGCCAGAGAAGATGACGTGCCTATCTGTGGCGTACTCGTGGGTGAGTGTTCCATCGTTTTGGATTGTGTAGGTGGGCTGGATATTCGTCTCGTAGCTATCGCTATAATCGACATTGTCGAAGTTCGAGAATGAGTAGCTCAGTAGATTTGCCCATCGTCCGCTCTTGTTGTTGATCTGCACCCCCGCCGTGTTGCCCACCTTTCTACCTATGCGCAGGTAGTCGGAGAACTCGACCGATGTATTATCTATTCGGCTTCGCTTTGTGGTGATCCTAACGATCGCCTTGCTCGCTGCGGAGTACTCCGCCGAGGGGTTTCTGTCGATCTCAATTTTATCAATATCACTAGAGCGAAGTGCTTCTAGCTCCGTTTTGGAGTGCACCTCCTTGTTGTCGATATATATCGTAGGTGAGCCTTTGCCAAAGACCTCGATCTCATCATCGGCATCGACAATTAGCCCAGGGCTGAGCTTGAGCAGGTCGAACATAGAGCCAGCATCGGCAAGAATTGTACGGTCGACATTGACCGTGAGTTTTCCGTGTTGCTGAACCACCTGTGCCCTACGGCCCTTAACCATTACCTCGCCAATGGCTACAGCGTCCTGCTCTAGGGTGATAGTCATGTTGTGGCTCGCTGTAAGGTATTGCGGCTCGTAGCCCACGTATGAGACGTGGAGCAGTTGCCCCATGGCTGGGGTGTTGAACGAGAATCGCCCATCATCGGCAGTGACTGTGTAGTCTAGTTGTG
>CAYJIY010000055.1:5438-8247 GCA_964370415.1 uncultured Alistipes sp. | reverse complement strand
GACAAATATTAAAAATCAAGATAAAATGACACAAGAGGAACTCTTTAAGAAACTGGTCGCACACTGCAAGGAGTATGGATTCGTATTCCCTTCTAGCGAGATTTATGACGGTCTTGGTGCTGTCTATGATTATGGTCAAAATGGTGTTGAGCTAAAGAACAACATCAAGCGTTATTGGTGGGACTCGATGGTTCGTCTTCACGAAAATATCGTGGGTCTAGATGCAGCCATCTTCATGCACCCACGCACATGGGAGGCATCGGGACACGTTGGAGCGTTCAACGACCCACTCATCGACAACAAAGATTCAAAGAAGAGATACCGTGCCGATGTTCTTGTGGAGGATTGGCTAGCTAAGCAGGATGACAAGATCCAAAAGGAGGTAGACAAGGCTCGCAAGCGCTTTGGCGAGAGCTTCGACGAGGAGCAGTATCGTGCAACATCGCCTCGAGTACTCGACATCGCAGCTAAGCGCGCCGAGGTTCACACTCGTTTCGCTGCGGCGCTCAACGACTCAAACCTTGAGGAGCTTCGTCAGGTGATCGTAGATTGCGAGATCGTGTGTCCTATCTCAGGTACTCGCAACTGGACTGAGGTTCGTCAGTTCAACCTTATGTTCTCGACTCAAATGGGTGCAACCTCTGAGGGTGCAAACACTGTATACCTTCGTCCAGAGACCGCTCAGGGTATCTTCGTAAACTTCCTTAACGTTCAGAAGACTGGCCGCATGAAGCTACCTTTCGGTATCGCTCAGATCGGTAAGGCGTTCCGTAACGAGATCGTTGCTCGCCAGTTCATCTTCCGTGTGCGTGAGTTCGAACAGATGGAGATGCAGTTCTTTGTTCGCCCAGGCGACGAGATGCAGTGGTACAACAAGTGGAAAGAGACACGTATGTCATGGCACCGTGCCCTTGGCTTTGGTGACAACAACTACCGTTTCCACGACCACGACAAACTAGCACACTACGCAAACGCTGCGGCAGATATCGAGTATAACTTCCCATTCGGATTCAAAGAGGTGGAGGGTATCCACTCACGTACAGATTTCGACCTTAGCAACCACCAGAAATTCTCAGGTAAGAAGATCCAATACTTCGACCCAGAGAGTGGTGAGAGCTACGTACCATACGTTGTTGAGACTTCGATCGGTGTTGACCGCATGTTCCTTCAGATCATGTCGGCATCATACTGCGAGGAGAAGCTCGAGGGTGGCGATTCACGCATCGTCCTTAAGCTCCCTGCAGCACTTTCGCCTACAAAGGTTGCGATTCTTCCACTTGTGAAGAAGGACGGCATGCCAGAGGTTGCTCGTGAGATCGCAACAATGCTCAAGTTTGACTACAACGTAGCATACGACGAGAAGGACTCTGTGGGTAAGCGCTACCGCCGTCAAGACGCAATCGGAACTCCGCTTTGTGTTACAGTTGATGGGCAGACTCTCGAAGATAGAACAGTCACTGTGCGCTATCGTGATACGATGACTCAGGAGCGTGTGGCTATCGACGCACTTCCAGCACTAGTTAGCGAGGTTTGCTCGTTCAAAGATCTATTCGCTAAATTGAAGTAGATTTGGGACGCATCCTAGCTATAGATTACGGCAGAAAACGAACGGGGATTGCAGTTAGCGATCCCCTTCGTATAATTGCGGGAGGGCTTGAAACAGTCGAAACCAAGAGCCTCGAGAGGTGGCTTGCGGAGTACTTCTCAAAGAACGATGTCAGCACCATAGTTCTAGGCAAACCGCTCCAAATGAACGGCTCACCCTCCGAGACATGGCGCTTTATCGAACCTCTCGCAACACGCCTTAGAAAGAGCTTCCCCGACAAGGAGGTGACCTTCTATGATGAGCGCTTCACATCGAAGATCGCTCACCAAACCATGCTAGAGAGCGGCATCGGCAAGATGGCACGACGTGACAAGGCTCTCGTAGATAAAATCTCCGCCACAATCATCCTGCAATCCTATATGGATAGCTTATCTTTTAGATAGATGCTTAAAAATATTAGACACATACTGCTGCTGTCCCTGCTTCTGATAGCGTGTGGACTACAAGCCCAAAACCTCGCCCCGACCGCACGTGGTCAGGTCGTGGAGCACACTTTCTACTCGCTCTCCTATATCGAGGAGCACGAGCAGCCCGAATGGGTCTACTATCACCTTACACCTGAGCTCACGAGCGGTGCAGCAGATCGCACTGACGACTTTAGGGAGGACAAATCAATTCGCACAGGATCGGCTACTCTGAACGACTACAAGGGTTCGGGCTACGACCGTGGGCACCTCTGCCCTGCTGGGTCGATGTCGAAGAATCACACCTCAATGTCGGAGAGCTTCTTCATGTCGAACATGTCGCCACAAACCCCATCGTTTAATCGTGGTGGGTGGAAACAACTCGAAGAGCAGGTGAGAGAGTGGGTCGCAATTCATGGCGAACTGCACGTTGTCACGGGCCCTATTTTCAAAGATAACATAGGCACAATAGGCGCAAACGAGGTCACAATCCCTGGCTACTACTACAAGGCGATCTACGCCCCACGAAGTGGCATTATGATCGGCTTTATGATGCCGAACCAAAAGCTCACGAAGCCAACCGAGGGCTACATCGTCAGCATCGATTCACTAGAGACGACAACGGGCATCGACCTCTTCCCACAGCTTGACGATAAGCTGGAGAGGGAGCTAGAGTCACAAACCTCTACCCTAACCCAGCTATCTGAGTCAAAAGCGAGCGACAGCACATCTAATCAGTGCCAAGCCACCACCCAAGGGGGCAAGCGCTGCTCTCGCAAAGCCTCCGCAGGTAGCCGCT
>CAYJIY010000055.1:0-5338 GCA_964370415.1 uncultured Alistipes sp. | reverse complement strand
AACATTATGAGGACACCAATTCTAATACTTATTGCCATCGTGCTTTGCGGTTGCTCCACGCAACGCCGCATGGCAAAGAACGCATCGAACCTAGCTCAGTACAGTGCAGCGGTTCAAGCTATCGAGAGTGGGCGATTCTCGCTTGTATTTGAAGCTCGCCACGAGATAGACAAAAACCGCATAAGAGAGGTACACGATGGGGCTCATCTCACTGTTAACAGGGGGCAATATGAGATGAATTCAGGCATGGATACAAAGAATAGATACACGCAGCCCACTATTACATCAGGGGCAGTAGAGTTGCATAGTGAATCGAAAAGAGGACAGAGAGGTCGTAAATACACATTAACAATCTTTCCCGAAGAGTATGATGGGCCTTTTGTGGGATATAAATCATCCGAATCCATCTCATATACATTAGAGCTCAGCAAAGGTTCCGACCAGTGCATCTTGAAGGTACCATATAAATCTGAAGTAATTATCACAAGGGTTGTTCCTCTATAGTTGATTTGGCAGGGAGCAACAACACATCAAAAAAAGACACAGACCCTACATACACATCAAAATCCCTCGCCCACCTGTCGAGGGATTTTTTATATGCGCTCAAATCGCCTAAAAAGAGCCAAAGATGGCGTGTTTTGAAAAAATATAATCTCGAAAAAGTCGATTTTTGGACTTAAAATTGCTTAAATCAAAAATAAGGGCTATATTTGCTTGTTAAAAAGAGCAATTTTTAGAAACATTTATACAATGCAGATTGAAGAGGAAAAAAACGAAGCATTAACAGGTAGAATTGTCCCTGTTAATATCGAGGATCAGATGAAAGCGGCATACATCGACTATTCGATGTCCGTGATCGTCTCTCGTGCCCTGCCCGATGTACGTGACGGACTAAAGCCCGTGCATCGACGCATTCTTTATGATATGAGCGCTGAGCTGAATCTACACTCAGACAAACAACCACGTAAATCAGCCCGTATCGTCGGAGACGTACTCGGTAAGTTCCACCCACACGGTGATATTTCGGTCTACGATGCAATGGTGCGTCTAGCACAGGACTGGTCTATGCGTTACACCCTAGTTAAGGGTCAAGGTAACTTCGGTTCGATGGATGGTGACTCACCAGCCGCTATGCGTTACACCGAGGCTAAGATGGAGAAGATCGCCGACGAGGTGCTAGCCGACATCGACAAAGATACTGTCGACTGGACTAACAACTTCGACGACACGATGAAGGAGCCAACGGTCCTACCAACAAAGATTCCACTCCTGCTAGTCAATGGTGCTAGTGGTATCGCTGTGGGTATGGCTACAAACATGGCACCACACAACCTCTCGGAGGTTATCGACGCTTGTTGCGCCTATATCGACAACACGGAGGTAGAGTGCGAGGAGCTCCTACACTATGTCAAGGGTCCTGACTTCCCAACGGGAGGTATTATCTATGGCTACGAGGGGGTTAAAGAGGCTCTTCTAACGGGTCGTGGACGTGTAGTGATGCGCGCACGCACCGAGATCGAGCTTACAAAGTCGGGACGTGAGTGTATCATCGTAAACGAGATTCCTTATCAGGTTAACAAGGCGGATATGATCAAGCGTATCGCCGACCTAATCAACGATAAGAAGATCGAGGGCGTATCGTACATCAATGACGAGTCGGATCGTAACGGTATGCGTATCGTTATCATCCTCAAGCACGATGCAGTTGCGAGCGTAGTTCTCAACACACTATACAAGCACACGGCACTTCAGACATCATTTGCGGTGAATAACATCGCACTTGTGAAGGGTCGCCCAATGATGCTAAACCTTCTCGATCTTGTTCGCAACTTTGTTGAGCACCGCCACGATGTGGTTGTTCGTCGCACGAAGTTCGATCTTCGCAAGGCAGAGGAGAGAATGCACATCGTCAAGGGATTGCTTATCGCTCAGGACAACATCGACGAGATCATCAGCATTATCCGTGGATCTAGCACGCCAGACCTAGCAAAGCAGTCAATGATCGAGCGCTTTGGACTCTCTGAGATCCAAGCATCAGCGATCATCGAGATGCGTCTTCGTGCCCTCACAGGACTCGAAAGAGATAAGCTCATGGCAGAACACAACGAGCTGGAGAAGCAGATCACATACTTCAACGATGTACTAGGTAGCAAGGAGCTTCAGATGGGCATCATCAAGGATGAGTTGATCGCAATGAAGGATAAGTATGGTGACGAGCGCCGCTCTGAGATCATCTACTCTTCGGAGGAGTTCAACCCAGAGGATTTCTACGCCGATGACGATATGGTGATCACCATCTCTCACTTGGGCTACATCAAGCGTACGCCACTTGCTGAGTACCGCACACAGAACCGTGGTGGTGTGGGAGCTAAGGGTAGCGCAACTCGTGACGAGGACTTCATCGAGCACATCTACTTCGCAACGATGCACAACACGATGCTCTTCTTCACTGAGAAGGGTCGCTGTTTCTGGCTCAAGGTCTACGAAATTCCTGAGGGAACTCGTACATCGAAGGGTCGTGCCATCCAGAACGTTATTCAGATCGAACCAGGCGATAAGGTTAGAGCATATATCAACGTCAAGAAACTCACTGATGAGGAGTATATCAACAACAACTACATCATCATGTGTACTAAGGACGGAACCATCAAGAAGACCAAGCTAGAGGCTTACTCTCGCCCACGTCAGAATGGTGTCAACGCTATCGTTATCCGCGAGGGCGACCAACTTATCGAGGCTAAACTCACGAGCGGAAACGCTGAGGTTATGATCGCAGCTAAGGATGGCAAGGCTATCCGCTTCAACGAGCAGATCGTTCGCTCTATTGGCCGTGTAGGTGCTGGTGTTAGAGGTATCTCGATCCAAGAGGATGACGAGGTGATCGGCATGATCTGCATCGAGCCAGAGTCTACGCAGGATGTCCTTGTACTCAGCGAGAATGGCTATGGTAAGCGTACTGATCTTGAAGAGTACCGCATCACAAACCGTGGTGGTAAGGGAGTCAAGACTATCAACGTAACCGAAAAGACGGGTAAGCTAATCTCCATCCAAGCCGTAACCGATGAGAACGACTTGATGATTATCAACCGCTCTGGTCTTACGATCCGCACCGCAGTTTCACAGATCCGCCTTGCGGGACGTGCAACTCAGGGAGTTCGAATCATCAACCTTCGTGACGGTGACTCTATCGCATCGGTGATTGCAGTACCAGCGGCAGACGAAACTGAGGAGATCATCGATCAAGATGTAGAGACAACAACGGATACAACATCAGAAAACAACGAATAATAAGTATTAACTGAATAATTAAAAAAATTCAAATCATCATGAAAAAACTTGTTTTAGCGGCTATGGCAGCGATGCTGTTCACCGCACACGCAACTCAAGCTCAAGAGATCAACACTGCCGATATCGAGGCTAGAATCACAAGAGCTGTAGAGGCTACAAAGAACCCTAAAAAGAACACAAAGGCTGTAACATGGATCGTTAACGCTAAGGCACACCTTGACGCTGCGACTGCTGCCACTGACAAACTATTTGTTGGTATGGACGAGCAGATGGTACTCCTAACAATCGGCGACAAGACACTTGAGAGCCGTGGAACAGAGAAAATAAACGGTGAGACATACAATACATTTGTATTCCCATTCTTCACTGCATACCTAAAAGATGGTAAGCTCGTAGCATGGAAACAAACCAAGGAGATCTACCCTAACGCTATCGAGATTGCTCTTGAGTCATTCAACAAAGCGTATGAGCTTGATGGAGGAAAAAGCAGCAAGTCAAGCGAGGGTGTTAAGGCTATCGTTGACTTCTGTTCTCAGGAGGGTAACCTTGACAACACTCTAGGTTACAACGCTGACGCAGCTGAGGCATTCGCAAGCGCATACGCAGCACAGAGCAGCCCTGCATCTAGCGAGCCTGCAAACCCTGAGTTGCTATACTTCGCTGGATACCTTCTAACGATCGATGGCGCAAACAACCCAGCATCTTATGTTAATGGTGCGAAGTACCTTAAGGAGTCTATCGAGAAGGGCTACACCGACGAAGAGGGAAGTATCTACTACTACCTATTCCACTGCTACTATGGTCAGAAGGCTAACGATTCAGCTATGCTAATGAACGCTAAGCAGGCTCTATTGGATGGTAACGAAAAGTTCCCTAAGAACAGCCTAATCCTTGATGGTTTGATGCAACTCTACACTTCTGAGGACAACGTAGGTGATCCATCGGAGCTTGTTGAGAAGGTTGACGCATCTTTGGCTGCTGACCCAACAAACGCTGACCTTTGGTTTGGTCGTGGTCGTATCTTCTTCGCTATGAAGGACTATGACAACAGTATCGAGTCATTCAAGAAGGTTATCGAACTTAAGCCTGATCTATTTGACGGTCACTACTACACTGGTCTTTTCTACACACTCAAGGGTGACGCTGCAAACGAGGAGCTTAACAGCAAGCAGTTCAGCAGTAACGCAGAGTACGATGAGGAGCTAGCTAAAGTAAACGCAATCTACACAGCGGCTATCCCATACTTTGAGCAATCTTTGGAGATCACTCCTAAGCACAAAGATGCGGTTGAGTTCCTTAAGTCTTTGACATTCCGCCTTCGCAACGAGCCAGGTATGATGGATAAGTACAACGTTTACAACGAACTTCACAAAGAGGTTAACGGTCTATAATCGACTCTCCGACATACTACCAAATAGGGGTGACTTCTCATAGAGTCACCCCTATCTCTTTTATAGTCTGTGCTACTAAGGCATGATTTATGTGCAAAAAGCATCTAACAGAATAAATATCACAACGATGTGCATGATTATCAGAAAAAAACGCTAACTTTGTCCCCCAAGTACATTATATTACTTATAAAAGAATTATGAAAAAATTAGAAAACGAATCGACACATGTTCTCGAGCGCTTTGGACGTGACAAACGTACACGTGTGAGAACCTCATCAAGTGAGCGTGTCGAGCGAAGCTCTAATCCACAGCGTGATGCTGCCGATTATGAGAGATCATCTGAATCTGCGCCAAGACGCTCGTACAATCCAAACTTCACGAGCGACAACAGACTTCATGGTGATGGAGAGACACAACGCCGTCCATACCAAGGACGAGACAACAACTCTGACAGACGAGACAACGACCGTGGAGAGAGAGGTAGCTACTCACGCAGCGGCTCATCATCTTACGGCGATCGTAAACCATACAACCGCGACTCTGACTCTAGACGCTCAGACTCATCTTACGGTTCTAAACCTCGATTCAATCAAGATGGCGACCGTCCACGTGGCGAGGGCAGATCTTATGGCGATAGAGACAGCAAACCACGCTACAAC
>CAYJIY010000054.1:0-8750 GCA_964370415.1 uncultured Alistipes sp. | reverse complement strand
TCAGGAATTCGATGATTTGCTCTGCGTTCATTCCACTTGCCGAGCATGTATGGAAGCGTGCTTGCTCCCCAAAAGTCTGCTCAATAGCCGCCTTTAGCGACTGCTCTGAGTAGTTATTACCCTCCATCATTCTGAGGATCTCGTGTGCGTGTATATCTGCCATCTCTACCAAAATTTATTGTTCTCGCGGCTATACTCAAAACCCACTGTGCGCAGCTTCGACTCCAGCTCCTCTTGGTTCAGAGCTAAATCATCGCACAACTCCTCTAGGGAGCGATACTGGTCACGCAGTTTCATGTTTATAAAACTGTATAGTATCATTGGGTCTTTGGGTATCATAATCCGCTTTAAAAAAAAGTTAATTCGTGCAAAGTAAGTTATAAAATCCTAGATTTGCAACTCACCCGCCAACTCAACTCAAAAAATATACCACTCTGTATCGCAGCAAAAATTAAGAGCAAATCTCGAATAGGGAAGAGTATAATTTAAAATATTATCTCATCATTATGTAAATCAACAAAGAAAGAGTTTGTAAGCTAAAATTAATATATTATATTTGTGTCACTAAAAAAAATCACAGATGACAGCTATTACCAACATACTGAATCAGAGTGGCAGAGGAAACGAGTTACGTCGTCAAATATTTAAATATTGCCTTACGAATGGAGACTCAACTATTCCAGATATTGCTCACGCATTAAAATATAGCGTACCAGCCGTCACCAAGCACATAGTTGATCTATGCCAAATGGGTTACTTCATCGACCATGGCAAGGTAGAGGCAAAGGAGGGACGACCGCCTAACATCTATGGCGTGAATGCAAATTCGTGCTTCTTTCTGGGCGTTGACATCCATAAATACTCGCTCAACATAGGCATTATGAACCTCGTGGGCGATATTGTCAAGTGCGATCAAGACAAGAGCTTCGTCTTTGAGAACACGCCTGAGACTCTCGAAAAAATATGCACAAAGGTCAAGCGTTTTGTCAGCACAATTTGCGCCGAGAACAACAACGTAACTCGCAGTAAGATAACCAACACCAATGTCAATATTGCAGGGCGAGTTAACCCACACACGGGATATAGTTACAGCTACTTCAATATGGGTGAAGAGCCCCTAAGTGAGGTGATTAGTCGCAACATCGATCTCAACGTAACGATTGATAACGACACGCGCGCCATGACCTATGGCGAGTACACCCACCTCAAGAACCAGAGCGCCAATAACATTATATGTATCAACATCGGCTATGGGGTTGGTATGGGGATCATCACAGAGGGCAAGCCCTACAATGGCAAGTCGGGCTATGCTGGCGAGTTTGGCCACACGTCGGTCTTCGACAATCAGGCACTATGCAGATGTGGCAAGACGGGGTGTTTGGAGACCGAGGCTTCGGGTGATGCGCTCTGTCGCAAAGTGCTCAAAAAGCTCAGCGAAGGCTCAGAGTCGATACTAACAAAGACCTACAAGAAGAGGGGGACAGTCTCCATATATGAGATCATAAACGCAATCACGAAATCCGAAGATATGCTCTGCATCGAGATTCTGGAGGAGATAGGGATGCTGATCGGGAGACAAATCGCCAACCTCATCAACATATTCAACCCCGACAAGATTATAATAACGGGGCTACTAGCCAACACGGGAGACTACATACTAAACCCAATAAAGATGAGCAGCAACAAGTATGCGCTAACCCTAGTGAGTAAAGACACTGAGATTGTCCTCTCACAACTCAAGCTTGAGGCTGGGTTAATTGGCGGATGCATGCTCGCTCGTGACAGATTTTTAGGACTATAAATTTTAATTACTATGATAAAAAAACTTCTATTTTTAGCATTTACACTATCTATTTTCAGCAGCTGTGAGATCGGAACTAATGACCCTTACACAGAGTATGCATATCGCACGATTGCGAGTGTACATGTCAGCTACAACAATAGTCAGAACTACGAGACCAACTACTATTACGACACATCGGGATACATGCTCGGCATCGAGGATACATACAGCAACACCTACGATCAACTCACTTATGGCTACGATCAAAATGGCAACATAATCAATGTGCGCAACTCAAACGGACTGGACAGAGATCTGCACGTTGATGGTCTGTACTACACGGCAAGCGAGATCACATATCAGAGCAACGTGGTGGTCAAAGAGTCCGACTATTCGTATTGGAATGACAGACTCTCTTTCGTTAGGAGCGACACATACAACACTTTTGGAACACACCTCTACTACGAGGAGCATGATTTCAACTATAATAGCGCAGGAAGTTTGGTTGAGTACATCCACTATTACGATGACAACATATACTACAAGGATACTCGCATTACATTCTCAAACTTTAGCAACATCCTAAACAGCTACAACATCGATCTAATCTCGATCATGGGTTTCCACATGGAGTCAGATCACGCAACACGCATCGGTAGAGCGGGCGTACCTTCAACATACCTCCCATCTAGAGTCGTTATTTCGATCGAGGAGAACGGCATCCTATATGAGGATACGATCTACTACATCGAGTACGTCATGCGAGGGGATTACGTCTCACAAATTGTCGTGACCAACAACCTCGGACAGGAGTGGTTCTACACGCTAACATACATATAGAAATAAATAAAAAACACAAACTATGTCTATCATTCTAATCGCCATATTCCTTGTCGGGATATGCCTAATTGCCCTAGAGGACAAGATCCACGTCAACAAAGCCGCCACAGCACTCGCCGTGTCGGTTGTCATGTGGGTTATCGTCTCTCTGTTCGGAGGACTTAACGATGTCCACGAGTTATTCATGACACAGCTCAGCAGCACAAGTGAGACTATCTTCTTTATCATGGGAGCCCTCGCTATGGTAGAGCTTACGGATACTCACGGAGGATTTCGTGCCCTGACCAACATTATCCGCACAACAAACAAACGCAAGTTGCTGTGGATACTCTCGTTCTGCACATTTATCCTGTCTGCTATCCTCGACAACATCGCCACTGCGGTGATCATCATATCGATCCTGCGCAAGATGGTTGACTCCAAAGAGGATCGTTGGATATTTGCATCGATGATTGTCATTGCGGCAAATGCGGGTGGCGCATTCTCTCCGATTGGAGACGTGACAACAATCCTATTGTGGACTGGTGGCAATCTAACACCAGCGCACCAAGTGACGAGCGTACTACTACCCTCTTTAACGTGCCTAATTATTCCACTAATTCTAGTCTCTCGCTTCTTCAAAAAGGGCGATTGCCTAGAGGTGAGGTCACAGATTCGTGTCGAGAATGAACAGCTGCCTGAGGTCTCAAAGAAATCGAGACTCATGCTCCTTGTCGTGACTGTCATTACGATGGCTACGGTGCCTCTGTTCAATGAGATTGCACAACTCCCACCATTCGCACACATCATCTTCGGTTTGGCGCTACTGTGGGTCTACACCGACCTTATGTACAATCGTCGTGGAAAACAGCAAGCACAGGGGCAAAACGTAGGAGAAAACCAGGTATCGCTCTCTGTGGCGGACATTCTAAAGCGCCTCGACATTAGCACAATCTTCTTTTTCCTTGGTGTCCTTATGTCTGTTGGTGCGATGAACGCATCGGGGGTACTTGCCGAGATGGGCAAGCAGCTTGAATCCTCAATTTCGGAGCCGTTGGGCATAAGTTTTGTGATCGGTGTGATGAGCTCGCTCGTTGATAATGTTGCTTTGGTTGCTGCAACCCAAGGGATGTACCCAGTCGCTGAGAGTGGCATCTACGCCGTTAGCTCCGATTTTTGGACATTCCTAGCATACTGCGCCGTGACGGGAGGATCGACACTGATAATTGGTTCGGCAACGGGGGTCACAGTCATGGGGATGGAGAAGGTCACATTTGGATACTACCTAAAGCGCTTTTCGCTGATCGCATTCTGTGGTTATATTGCAGGTGCAGCCGTTTTCTTGCTATTAAACTAACATAGACTATGATATCGATAAAACCTATTGTAGCGACACTGCTGCTCCTTGCAGTGGGACAGAGCGCTCTTGCTCAGAGCGCAGAGGGGCAGCATCTGACATATTCGGATGCCTATGCTCTTGCCAATGGCGAGAGTCTTACGCTAAAGGCGCACGAGCACGAGATGCAGGCTCTCTTCTATGAGAAGCGTGCAGCCTCCGCACTTCGCATGCCTCAGATCAATCTGATGGCCAACTACACCTACATGAGTCACGATATAGCACTAGATCTCAACGACCTGAAAGATCCTATAAAGGGTGCAATATCGGGGATTCCTGTCTCGCCAGATTTCCAACCAGTTATCACGGGCATAGCTGACGCTTTGACTAGTTTTTCGTGGGGAGCTTTGACTCTTCAGCAGAATAATTTTGGTTTTGTGGGCGCTGAGATGGCGATGCCGATATACATGGGTGGAAAGATCAACGCTGCGAACAACGCTGCAAATATCAACATCGAGAAGGGTGAGAACCGCCTAGAGCAACAAAAGGGAGCGCTCAACACGGAGCTCGCCCAACGCTACTTCGGTCTTCTTCTAGCACTAGAGGTATTGGACGTTCGCAACGAGGTGGTCGCAGGAATGGAGCACCACTACAACAACGCCCTCTCACTGGAGCGCAACGGTCAAATCTCGAAAGGCGAGCGCCTCTATGCTGAGATGTTCCTCGACAGAGCAAAGGCTGAGCATAGCAAATCGACCAGCGATGTGGTCTCTGTGAATCGAGCGCTGGGGAGCACTCTCAACATGCAGGACAACTACAAGCCAACATCAAACATGTTCGTGATGAGGGAGCTCGACAACGTAGATTTTTATGTGGACTATGCGCTGACGAATAGCCCTCTACTAAAGGATGTGGAGCTAACAAAAGCGCTTGCGGAGGAGAAGCAGCGTGCAACAAAGGCAGATCTACTTCCCCACCTCACAGCCATTGGAGGGGTTAGCATTGTCGATCATCAAGTCTCACACGTAGTTCCAGACGCTATTGTGGGCGTAAACCTCAGCTACAAGCTATTTGCAGGGGCTAAGAGTCGCAATAACTACAAATCGTCGGTCGAGACAATAAAGCGCGTCGAACTTCTGCAAGAGAAGGCGAGAATGGATGTAGAGACTCTCATCATAAAGAGTTTCAACGATCTGCAATCACTCTCATCTTTGATTCAGAGCTACAACACGACAATAGCATTTGCGCAGGAGTACCTCGCCATCAAAACCAAGGCGTTTAACCAAGGAGTAGCGACTTCGGCAGATGTTGTCGATGCGCAACTCAACCTCGCAAAATCGAAGATCGAGCAGGTACAAAAGGCATACGAGTACGACATTGCACTAGCAGAATTCCTAGCGGTTTGTGGACTGTCAAATCGATATGTAGACTACATGCAGAGTGACAAAGCAATAGAGATTTCATATAAATAGAGATAAAACGATGAGTAAAAAATTAACTATTTCAATAGCTATTATTGTGGTGCTTGCTGTGATTGCAGGCTTGGTAATCACGACACACGTTATGAGAAGCAATCAAAGTCTGATTCTTCAAGGCGAGGTGGATGCCTCAGAGCATAAAATATCATCGAAGCTTCCAGGGCGCATCGACCAAATCGCTGTGCGTGAGGGGCAAACTGTGAGCAAGGGCGATCTAATCTTCGTTATGGAGACCCCAGAGGTTGATGCAAAACTTCAGCAAGCTGAGGCGGCACAAACGGCTGCTCAGGCGCAAAAGAATAAAGTAGACAAGGGCGCTAGAGAGCAGACTATCGAGAGCGCAAAGGCAGTGGTTCAAGAGGTTACACTACTTGTTGACTATGCACAAAAGAGCTACGATAGGGTTCAGGCTCTATATGAGGATGGCGTTGTGCCTCTGCAAAAGCGTGACGAGGTGAAAGTAGAACTCGACATCGTTAAGCAGAAGCTAGAAATAGCAAAACAGCAGTACAACCTAGCTGTTGAGGGTGCTCGCTCTGAGGATAAAACAGCTGCAGGTGCTCTTGTACAAGGGGCTGAGGGTGCTGTCAAGGAGGTGAAGTCGTACCTAGCAGACGCATCGCAATACTCGCCAATCGATGGCGAGATCTCAGGCATCATAGCTGAGCCAGGTGAGCTTGTGGCTACGGGCTACCCTGTTGTCACGGTGATCGACATGAAGAACGCTTGGGTTACTTTCAATGTCAAGGAGGATCTACTCCCACAACTGAGCAAGGGACAAAAAATCAACGTCTTTGTGCCAGGTTTGGGCAGGGATATAGAGCTTCAAATTCAGAGCATTGCCGTGCAAGCGGACTACGCAACGTGGAGTTCGACACGCAGCAAGGGTGGCTTTGACATTCGCACATTTGAGGTGAAGGCATACCCTACGGAGCAGAACTCTGATCTAAGAGTTGGTATGACTGTCGTTTACGAGATGTAGCCCCATGCTAAGCAACGTAATATATAGAGAGCTAAAACTCCTCAGGGGGCGCAAGCGATTTATGTGGAGCATGATTTTGCTCCCCATTCTGAGCTTTGTGTTCCTGCTCACCCTCTTCGGTGGAGGAGAGCTCCACGATATGCCCATCGCTGTGGTAGACTACGACAAATCGGCAATGTCTCGTCGATTCACTCGTATGCTCGATGCTGCGGCAGGGGTTCAGGTGGACTACGAGGCTGGGAGCATTAGAGAGGCCGAAGAGCTACTCAAACGCAACGAAGTCTACGCCATAGTGACCATTCCGCACAACATGCAGAATGATATATACAGCACCACGACGGTTGAGCCTCAGCTATTTATAAACACATCACGTATTTTGAACGCATCGCTCGTCTACAAGGATGTGGCGATGGTCGCTCAGATGCTATCCACAGGTATCGAGATCCAACTACTTGAGAGCAAGGGCAAAACACCCGACCAGGCGATGACACTCGCACTGCCGATCTACTACGAAAAGCACATACTCTTCAACCCCTACACGTCATATCCCTACTATCTGGTCTCTCCATTTAATATGATTATGACTCTGATTTTTGTTGTCCTCGCCACGCTCTACACCCTCGGGATGGAGCGCAAGGAGCGCACAGCGGAGCAGTGGCTCAAATCGGCAGGGGGTTCGCCATACGTTGCGGTGATCGGCAAGTTGCTACCCTACTCGCTCTACTTTGGGTTGTGGCTCAGCATTTCGAGTTTCGTGATGGCTGGCGTGTTTGAGTATCCATTCAATGGTAGTGTGGTGATTCTGACGCTACTGAATTTGGTGGTTATGGTCTCGTATCAAGCGCTTGCGCTGTTGCTGTTATTGATCCTCAAAAACCTCATGGAGTCGATGTCTGTCACAGCAGCTATCGCCACCATGTCGTTCACGATGGGAGGACTCACATTCCCTCAGATGGCGATGGCAAAACCGATATACTACATCGCTCAGCTATTCCCATACACACACTACTTGGAGGGTTTTGTCGACGTGATGCGTGGTGCATCGTGGTACGCTTGCTTGCCATACCTTGCGATATTGCTGATCTATTGGCTAATCGCTATTTTGGTCATCCCTGCTCTTTGTAAGCTACTGCTCAGCGAGGAGAAGGAGAGACTTGGAATAGAATAAACACAGACGACAAGATGAAGAGTTTTTTAAGAGATACATATACTAGCTTTGTAAATGAGGCAAAGATAATCTTCGCTGATTTCGGAATCCTATTGGTGGCTTCCGCAGCGATCATTATCTATGGATTCATCTACTCCTACGCCTACTCACCTGAGGTGTTGCATCGTGTGCCAACGGTCATTGTCGATCTAGACCAAAGCGAGCTTAGCCAGAGGTTTGTTGAGGCAGTCTCCAGCTCACCTAGCATCGATGTCTGCGCCGAGGTGCAGAACCTAGAGCAGGCCAAAGAGCTGGTTCTCGATCGTGAGGCGTATGCCATACTATACCTTGAGCGAGATTTCGGGGAGCGCATCCTAAGCAACGAGACGGCATACTTCTCTTCGTATAGCGATGCGAGCTATTTCCTCGCCTACAAACAGTTTTTCATGGCGACAAACGAGGTGATGCTCCAATTCAACAAGGATATAAAGCAGCACCGCTACATGATGGGAGGGGCGAGCTATCACGACGCTCAGTTCCTGAGTCAGCCAGTCGATTTTTCGGCACGATTCCTCTACAACAAGTCGCAGGGCTACGGTTCATTCCTCATGCCAGCGATCCTAATGCTGATCATCCAGCAGACAATACTCATCGCTTGCGGAATGGTCTTCGGTAAAGCAAGAGAGCACGGAGCTCTCCCCAAACTCCTATTTGGCAAAGATGGGCGACCGCTAAACTCAGCGGCGATTGTGCTTGGGCGCTCGATATACTACACGCTGAGCAACCTGCTGACGTGGAGTATCGTACTTGCGCTGATCTACCCTACATTTGGGCTTATCGACAATGGAAATGTATTCGAGACGATGCTATTCGTACTGCCATACATCCTCTCTTCGGCATTTCTGGGGATATTCATCTCTACGCTACTCAAACAGAGAGAGTCGTCGATCCTATACATATTCTTCAGTTCGATACCATTCCTATTTCTTTCGGGCATATCGTGGCCGATGGATGGCATGCCTGCCTTTTGGACTATCTTCGCAAGGCTCATCCCTAGCACAAGCGCCATAGAGGGTTTTGCGACACTGGAGACTATGGGAGCAGGGCTGGAGTACGCCAAGGAGCAGTTCTACACCCTATGGTTGATGGTTCCCGTGACGTTCATAGCGGCATGGCTCAGGTATAGACACCTAGCGAAGAGGTAG
>CAYJIY010000053.1:0-8859 GCA_964370415.1 uncultured Alistipes sp. | reverse complement strand
GAAAAATTTACTCAGAATGTTGGGGTAGGATGTGGCGATGCGCTTGCCGTTGAAGTACTCTAGTGACTCGTACTGCTCCGCCTTGGGGATGGCGAGAGATATGCGACAGCGCCCTTTGCCCAGGCGGTGTGCAATCTGCACCTTCGCCCCCTTCTCTGCGAGTTCGTTCTCGCCCACGATGCCAATGTCGGCAATCCCATTTGCGACCGCCGAGGGGATGTCGTCATCACGAAGATAGAGCACCTCCAGAGGGAAATTTTCGGCATAGCTCAGTAGCTTGCGTTTGCTCGTCTCGATCTTAACTCCCGACTCTTTGAGGATATCCATGCTGTCTTCGTTCAGTCGGCCTTTTGCTTGTAGTGCAATTCTTATCATATCTTTATCTGTGTGTTAGAATAGAAAAAAGGAGCTTACCTCCATTGCGAGATAAGCTCCTTTAAGCTATTATGTGTTGATGATTATTGTCTGGCTCTAAAAAAAACTGATAAAACTTCCAAACATTACACAATAGCGAGACATATCTCCATAGGCTGTGTATGGTGATGATAATGTGCGCTATGATGTAGTTGAATTATAGTCATTTTGCTCGAATAGTTATCGTTTTTGCAATATAGTAATAATTTTCAGTAATTGCAATATAATACTATTATTTTTTGTAATTTTAGCCAATGGTAACATTTTGTTAACAATGGGCTGGCAATGTATTGTTGTATTTTACTCTATTTTTGTCGTACTTAAGTTTAAGCAATAATTTTTATGAAAAAAACACTATTCTCTTCGGCAATTCTTGTCGCAATTTCGGCCCTGATGCTCGGCTCATGTAGCTCGCAGGGCAGCACAAATCCAACTAAATATCCCGCTCTGAGTGGTCACAGAGGCACTCCAACAATAGCGCCTGAGAACACGATGGCTGCAATCGATTCATCTATTCTCTATGGCATTGAGTACGCTGAGTGCGATGTGTGCATGAGCGTTGATAGTGTTTTCTATATCATGCACGACTCTACGGTTGATCGCACAACGAACGGCGTGGGCAAGATCACGGAGCTTCACTCATCTTATATCGACACGCTAGATGCTGGATCGTGGTTCGGTGAGGAGTTTGCAGGGTTGAGAGTTCCTCGTTTCCGTGATGTTCTAAAACGTGCTAAGCAGGGCGGGTTGATGATTACGCTCGACTACCGCAATGGTGATCTACATAAACTCTATGAGCTAATTAAGCAGGAGCAGATGCTTGAGAACTGTACTTTCGTGATGCGTGAGGAGCCATATTTCGCATTTCGTGAGATTGCCCCAGAGGTTAAGACTCTTCAGGCGTATGTGAGTGGACTCTCGACCGTTGAGGCTGACATCGAGAAGTGGAATCCCGATGTAGCTGTTGTTTGGATGGATTCGCTCAACAAGCCTCTCGTGGATAGACTCCATAGAGACAATATCAAGGTTTTGGGTCTGTCGCTAAAGGGTGAAGATCCTGACACGCTGGGCTATGCAAAGGCGGTGGAGCTAGGTATCGATGTGATCGCAACTGATCGCCCAGAGTACTACGCTAAGCAGAGAAAATAAAATATACCATGAGAGGTAAACTACTAACCAAACTAGCACTATCAGCGATCTTCGCCGTAAGCCTATGCCAAGGTGTCACAGCGCAAGAGGGCTGGCAGATCACCACACACGAGCGATCAGAGAACTACGCTGGTGTCACGCTGTCTAACGGGCGCATTGGAATCGTGAGCTCCGACTACCTATTTTCAACCAGAGAGATAGTCCTCGCTGGGGTCTACGACAAGGAGACTGCATCGGGCGTTAGCCGAGTGATGGAGGGGTTGAATATGTTGAACTTGCTGATGTTTATCGACCAAGATATGGTTGATAATGGCGATGTGAGCAACTTGAGCCAGACCCTCGATATGCGCAAAGCGACATTCACCACCGCATTCGATTATAAGGAGAAAGCACACATCGAGTACGATATTCTAGCGCTTCGCAACCTGCCGTATGCAGGGATGATGGTCGTGAGAATAACACCAAAGAGCGATATTGAGATCGATGTTCGCAACGTGGTGAACTGGAATAAACAACGATTCTCAGATCCCGTGGTGCGTTCGTTCACGCTGCAAGATACTGAGATTAAAATGCCGCTTTTTCAGGCGACAGCTAAGTCAAGGTACAGCTCTAAGAGCGTGGCGTCGACATCTACATTCATGTTCGACCACAAGCAACCGCATTTCATAACGTATGAGCACCCAGGCTCTCGCCACATGTGGGGCTTTGAGCGTGAAATAAAGGCGGGCGAGACCTATGAGTTTGCCCTTGTGACATCGTTCTGCACCGAGGGTGACTTCTCCGATGCGAAGAGCGAATCTGAGCGATTTGCGGTCTATGCTCAGCGCAATGATATGGATATTCTTCGCTCTCAGCACTATGCTCACTGGGAGCGTTTGTGGGAGAACGACATCATAATCGAGGGTGACGACCAAGCACAGCTAGATGTTCGCCTTGCGCTCTACCACCTCTTTGCGTTTGCTGCCGAGGGGACACGCCTGAGCATTGCGCCTATGGGTCTGTCGACATCGTCGAGCTATAATGGACACATCTTTTGGGATGCAGAGCTGTGGATGTACCCTCCAATTCTACTTTTTGAGCAGGGGATAGCCAAGAGCATGGTGGACTACCGCTTCGATCGCCTAGAGCAGGCACGTAAAAAGGCGACTAACCACGGATACGATGGGGCAATGTTCCCTTGGGAGTCCGACGACACGGGCGAGGAGGCAACTCCAACGTGGGCACTCACGGGCACCTTTGAGCACCACATAACCGCCGATGTGGGTATTGCAGCGTGGAACTACTACCTCGTTACGGGCGATAAGCAGTGGCTCAAAGATGTGGGATACCCAATTATTCGTGATGTAGCAGATTTTTGGGTTAGCCGTGCCTCACGCAATGAGGATGGTAGCTACTCGATCATCAATGTGGTGGGTGCCAACGAGTTTGCGCACAACGTAGACGATAACGCCTTTACAAATGGTTCGGCTATCGTCTGCCTAAATAACGCCACAAAGGCCGCTAAGGCTCTAAAAGAGACATCCAACCTTAGGTGGGCAGAGCTAGCTGCAAAGATAAAGATTCACTACTCGGAGCAGGGGCACATCCTGGAGCACTCCAAATACGCAGGCGAGGAGATCAAGCAGGCAGATGTGAATCTGCTGACCTATCCTCTTGGTTTGGTGAAGGATAAGGAGACCATAGTGAAGAACCTAAAGTACTATGAGCCTAAGCTCTATGCCGATGGTCCAGCAATGTCGCAGAGCGTCTTCTCGGTGATATATAGCCGCTTGGGTGATTCAGATGAGGCGTATAGACTATTCCAACGCTCATACCTCCCTAATAAGCGACCTCCGTTTGGGGTGCTCTCAGAGAGTCCATACTCCTCGAACCCATACTTCGCAACAGGTGCGGGGGGACTTCTTCAGGCTGTGTTGTTTGGCTTTGCAGCTCTTCAAATCACCGAAGATGGAGTGGTGCGAGGCGAGCCCTCGTTGCCAAAACACTGGAAGAGTATAACTTTGAAAGGGGTTGGTGTAGATAACGAAACTTGGGTTATAAAGTAGCCCACTTGAGAGATTAATAACGTGAGTTCGAAAATTAAAATCGAACTCACGTACCGCAGGGGAGTAGTTATTAAAACTGCGACAAAGCCCACTCTTAACAAAGAGGGGGTGGGGAGATTTTAAAAACTAAATATGGCGATTGTCGAGAGGTGATCGCCATATTTTTTATATGTAAATACACCAAATAGTGTGGTTTGTGTGCCTAATTAGTGCCTTTTGTCTTGTGTTTTACGTAATTTTTATATATTTTTGTCGTTATAAAGTTAGAGTGAATGGCTTTATGTATTGATATTTAGCGAGATTGTATCCCTATTAGTTGCAAATAGATGACTTTGAGGGTGCAGTTTTTCGTGTAGATACCAGAGTGAAACAAAAATATTTAGTACTTGAATAAAATTATATATATATTATCAGCGTTCATCTTTTTTTGCTCGTGTGATAAAGATAACATAGGTGAACCCTCACCTGAAAATGACAACTCTATTGCGTTTAGCGTTCTACAAGAGGAGGGTACAACTACAACACGTGCGCTAGTTGATGATTTTGCGCAGGGCGATAAGGTTAGCGTCTTGGGCTATTTTCTCGACGACGGTAGTTGGGATAGTACACCATCTGCGGCATCGACTGACGAGAATCCCGATTTCATGTATGACCAAGCGGTCGTGAAAGGCTCTAGTGACGTGTGGAGCTACTCACCGCTAAAGTATTGGTCTAATGACTTAGCTGATAGATATAAATTCTTTGCCTACTACCCACACCAAGGCGACGGGATCGAGCTCGCAACCTCAAATGCAGATGCGGGCTATCCATCATACAACTTCACAGGTGCACCATCTATGACCTATGACGAGCAGGTGGACTTTATGTATGCCCAAACCCCTGAAGTTATGAAGCCTACGAGCGGAGGGGTTGACCTTGAGTTCAATCACGCTCTCTCGAAGATTAGAATATCGGGAAAGGTTATCGAGGACCCAACAGCAAAGTATAAGAACATTGTGAGGGTTAACTCAATAACAATCTCAACCCCAAATAGTGCTACCCTCAAACACGATGACTCGGCAAAGGGTGCGTCGTGGAGCGAGCATGCTGCGCCAACTAACCAGACGATTACATTAAATAGAACGGAGGGCACGGAGCAGAAGCCAGGCATCGTGTTGGATCAGACGCCAGGTATGCTTATCGGTGGCGAAGATGCTTCGGATGCGCTGTTGGTGATACCCCACATCCCTGATGGTGGCGAGGTTACAGTGACGATCAACTATAGCCTAGGCTATGAGATTCGCCCCGATGATGAGTATCGATTCTACCACCAAACCATTGACAAACAAGTTGTGCTGGACGATGAGTGGGAGATCGGAACCTCGTATCACTACGCTCTAGAGTTTACTGTGGATGATTACGAACCAGATATTAAGGTTAAGGCCGAACTTACGGACTGGGGTTCGACATTTGATGTGCTCACTTCGGTTATCTATACGTTCCTATATGTCGAGAAACCTGAAATTTCGCTCGTTTATACCGACGGAGCGCCAATATCGTTGGAGATCTACTTCTCGACAAATGCCGAAAAGGAGTCGATCTCAGCAAAACTGATAAGAGACAACACCGATCTAGATTCTCAGCTCAATAATACTGTGACAGTCAACACCGAACAGAGTCGTGTTGAGTGTGTTTTCTATCCAAGTACAGACTACTCGGAAGAGAGTATCGAGATTAAGGCGGGTATAATATCCGTAGAGGTAAAGGTGTTGTTTATACCCCAAGAGGAGTACGATCTAACAGATCTGTACCATCTATCTCTGTATCTGAATCAGGAAATAGGCACTGTGCCGCACTCGAATTGCTATATTATAAACTCGATTCCGACCCACGCAAGACGATACATCATCCCGATAACTAGGCAGATTGAACACATGTATCCAAGCTCTACGGTTCTCGATGATAACTCTTGGGATGTTGTGATCTATGCCTATGATAATGCGGGGCCAGTCAACCAGCTGACAATCCAACCCGAAGAGGATAGAAATGGCTTTGACTGCTTCTCTGTGACGATTCCTCAGAGCTATAATAACTACGGCAATGTCATCGTAAGTGTGGTCGATCCATCGCAGGTTGGGAGCGATGGTGAGAGCTTAATTCTGTGGACATGGCACCTGTGGGTGACAGATTATGACCCTTATCGAGTATTCAATGATCACTACACAACACCTACTACGAGTGGTCAGACTGTTGTATATCATAATGAGACCTATGGCGGATCTGTGTATAGACACACAACGCTAGATTATAGCTATATCCTCGATCGCAATATTGGAGCAACGTCCACCGATTTCCTAGGCCATGGAGGTCTCGGCGGTCGTGGTTGGCTTGCATACCAGTATGGTCGCCTAGCCCCAATTTTGGGTCACACGGCGAAGTTTGCAGATGGCTCGATATTCGTAACAAACTTCCATAATGTTGATGCCGATGGGGCTGTAACTCAGCGCACATCTATTCAGAACCCCAACACCGTGTACTATAGTGCAACGGGGGCGGACTGGTGTAGCGATATCTCAAGGGGAGGTTTGTGGAATGATAAGAGTTATGGGACAACCAAATATGCGAAATCAATATACGATCCATCTCCATTGGGTTATATGGTGCCTCCGTTGGATGAAGTCTCAGTGAGTGGATGGACAACAACCGATTATGGACAGACATACACGATGAGTTCAGGTAACACCTTCAACTCAACAATTAATATCGACCCAACGACAGGAAGGACAAACCTTGTGGTTGTCTCCTCTTTCCTTTTATGGACGAATAGTAGCTACACAACGGGAGCTGGTGCGCTGAAGTTTGGGGCTTATACCGCAACAGCAACCACCGAAGATGTATCGCATGACATGACAGCTCCAACGACATATGGAGCTAGTATTCGATCGATATTCCAGTTTAAACAGTAACACCAAAACATTACAATGATTAAGTCGTTAATATATAAGTTTTTTGTAGTAATACTCTCCTTCACGCTCTTTAGTTCATGCGTGAAAGATAGTATTGACACCATCATACCCGATGAGCAGATGGTTCGACTTACATTCGATCTGAATGCGGAGTTTGGCTCTTCGAGCATCACAACACGAGCTCCAGGCGACCCAATAGCCACAGCTAGAGAGGCGACGATTAAGAATGCAAGGGTGCTTATCTTCGAGAACAAGAGCCCGCAAGATGGCTATCCTGATCCCGATGGTAGGTTGCTTGTATATACCGAAATTGAGAAAATTGACGATGTGTATAATGGTAATGTCCTCCCAATGCCAGAGACCCCAATAACAATCGTGGGAATTGCCAATCTGCCAGACCAGATACTCGTTGACCTGCAGGCGGAGTATGATGATGTCGACTTTCACAGCGCAGATTATTTGACATACTCAGAGTTTGCAACAAAATACATGGTGAAACTTGAGACAGTAGAGGGGGTAGCTGGCAAATCAACTATTGCTGATGATGAGAAGACCCTATCGTTCAAGGATGATGGACTACTGCCAATAAGTATCGACCCAGTGCAACTTAGTGAGCTAACTCAGGAGACTGTCGATGGAGTGAGCTTCAACTCAAAGTTTGGATACACTCGCATCGATGTGATCTATGAGCCAGTAGCGACAAATACCGATGAGGTTGAACTCATTGAGGCGTGTCTGATGAATGTGCCTACAACACCTGCCTATATACCGACAACGGAGCCAGTGGAGTATGTCGGCTATACAAGACGACAGACAAGCGAGTGGAATCAATACTCCGTAGAGCAGGGCGAGACAGCGGGTAGCCCCCACATTATTCAAGGTATTTATAGTTACCCCGTAATTGTCTCTAACTCAAGAGGGGATGTGAACGATGAGGCAAGATCCTACGCAATTGTAGGTGCTAAGACTGAGCACTCTGGAGGATTGGTCGAGTACTACAAAATATCAATCCAATACGATGAGACAAACGCAGCAGGAGAGACCATAACGAACTATGCTCTAGAACGAGACACTCGCTATCGCTTGGTGATTAGTCAGTTCGAGGGGAATGGATACTACTCATTCGAGGAGGCGCTAGATGGTGAGCCTTCAAACGTGAAGTATGATATCAAGATCGATGCATCAAAAGGAAATGAGTTCGTGGTGACAAACGGTACTCTCTATATGGCTCTGAGCAATACGCACACCCACATCTATGCAACACAGAACAACCTTCTCGAAGTTGAGTTTGATGCTCTGTCAGTCTTCTATGCTAAAAACTCAGAGGTAGGTGAGATGATCGATCCAATAAAAAGAATCGAAATAATAAGCGGTGAGGGGATTGAAATCATAGATCAAAGTCTATTTGATGCGAAGGTTGTCGAGGGCGAAAAGTATAATGTTAAGCTCAAAGTCACAGATTTTGAGAAGCTTGCAGCATCAAATAACAAGGTAGATCTAAAGATCCGTATTGGCGACCTTGTTCAGAATGTTGAGGTGGAGTATGTGCCATTTGATAACCAAGCAACAGATGTTGACAGATATGAACACGATGAGTACATCTTTGCCTACCTAGATTTTGAGTCTCCAGAGTATTATCAGCAGTGGATAATGTTGGGAGGTAATAGCGTGCTGGAGTATAGTGCTCACACGGGCGGTGGAATCCCTCTCTCGCTCTCTATCCTTGAGGATGGATCACGTGATAATTTTGAGTGTCCAGTATACATCTATAACATTAATGGTACTAGTACTCGTGTGCTTTTTATTCAAGAGGACTACGAGATTGTTGACTTTAGCGATATTAGCACTGTCAAGGCGTATATAGGTGGCTCGATGAATAATACATCCGCAACTGAGCTCACAAAAGAGTATCTCTCAAATACCTATATGATTAACTCCGATGAGAATAAAGCACGAAAGTACTACTTCCCTATCTCGTCACGCATAAAGGATGTGTGGGAGAATTATGCATCAGAGGACGAAATAAAAGAGTACACAAATGGCGTTGATGGTGTCTTTAATCTGCCTGAGGATTGGTACTGCGATGTTGTGTGGTATGACTCGCAGCGAATCTATGACGCTAATCTCGAATTTAGACGCGATACACCTAATGAGATAACTGGCGAAGAGCGAATCTCTGTTGTAGTTCCTGCCAGAATGCAGAACTACGGTAATATGTTGGTTGCTGTGAGGGATGGCGCAGGTAAGATCTTGTGGTGCTGGACATTCTGGTTCACCGATTACGAGCCAATCGAGATAGCAAAAGT
>CAYJIY010000052.1:0-9002 GCA_964370415.1 uncultured Alistipes sp. | reverse complement strand
CCACACACCACAACCTTGCTCTATGCAGAGAACTGGTATCACTCCGAAGTCGTGATACCTAAATAACACAATGCCTTTAGGTAGCCGTTTGTAGGATTGCTTATACTACAAATCTAAAAAGAAATGATCTATTTATTTTGAGTATAACACCATTATAATATTATGCTTTTGGCTTAAAGCGCATCAGAATTGGCATGAAGAGTACCAGAGCGATGAGTGAGAATAGCAATCCGCTGATTGAACCCAAGGCAAAAGAGAGCCAAAATTCACTTCCACCATCGCTGTCGAGCAAGAATGGCACGAGCCCTAGCACGGTCGAAATCACAGTCAAAATGATCGGTGTGATCTTGTGGTTATACGCCTTTACATAGAGGCGAATTAGGTCTCTGCTGCCCAACCAACTGCCATATGAGCGGTACTCATTTATTAGATATATCGCCGAATTTACAACCAAACCACAGAGTAGGACGAGCGATGCAAAGCCCCCCGTTCCGAAGTTTATTCCAGTGAAGTAGTATGTTAGGAACGTTCCAATAAACGAGATTGGAATGAGCGATATGATCACAAGTGGTAGTCTTAGTGATTCGAATAAAATGGAGCTGATGAAGAAGATTATCACCACAATTAGCAGTATGAGCCAATACTGCACCCCCGTATCCTGATACCATCCCCAACTGCGGTTCTCAATTTTGTAGCCAATTGGCAACTCCTCATTTACGTCTGTAATGATCTCTTTTGTGAACTTATCTGCAAGAGTGTATGAACCCAAGAAGTTGAAAGCTACAGATATGAGGTACTCTTGATTTCGCTTATCGATGACTTGATTTGCGTTGCGCTCCTCTATCGAGGCGATGTGCGATAACCTCACCTGGCGATCACCAACCGTAATGTAGCTGTTAAATAGGCTCCATAGATCAAATTCATCCCTCTTTGATGAACGTAGATCTATATCATAGCTACGCTCCCCATCACGATACTGTCCCAAGCTCTCACGATTTAAAAGCTCTGAGAATATAGCGTGAGTGTGTTGCAAATCGATATTGTAGCCAGCAACTAGCTCGTTGTCATAGTTCATCGCTAGCCCTTTTTCTGAGTTGCTTTGGTAGTAGAATCTCCCATCTTCGATGCTAGCATCTGCCACACGCTTATTACCTTGAATGGACTCAAGAACGCCCTCTGCATAGCCTCTTAGCGCCTCATAATTATAGCCCGTTAGCTCCAGAGAGTAGCTCTTGCGACCTAAGCCTAGAGAGTTACTAAAGCCACGCTCAGAGACCCCCAATGTTGACCAATCAACCCCTCCAATGCCTAGCGCTTTGCTTATGACCTCCGATTCGAGAACAAACGGAAAGCTGCCCTTCTGATCGTCTTTAGAAAACTCCACAACTATGCGTCCACTATCGCCATTGACATTGGTCTCAAAGCGTTTGATCTTATCAAATGTTGCGAGGAAGGCATCCATCTCGCGCATTTTTTCATTAAGTAGCGCACCATTGCCCTCGCCATCGTTGCTCTCGGTTAGTTGAGCTGTGATTGTCAGCATGACCTCTCTGTCAAAGCGAGAGAATGTGCGGGACGATAGCGACTGCGAGAATAGGCGCATCGACCCACCGAGACTTTTTTCTAATGGTTCTTTTAATGTTTGCTGATAAAAACTACTGCCGATTGTATTATTATATAGCTCAATATACCACTTTTTAGACTGCTCCTCCTTCCTCTGTGCATGGTATCCTCCTTGGGGCTCGCCCAATTTAGATGGCAGCAGATGCAACGGCACTCCAAAGGCGAGTATGAGCAGAGTTATGCTTATCCATTTTCTACGAGATACGAGCCTGATGTACGCCTCATAGAGTCTATTCCACCTAACAACACGGCGTTTGCTGCTCTTGAACTCCTTGACCTTAGCCACCCCCCAACGATCGATTATCGCAGGGACAAAAAGTAGTGATACTAGCAGCGAAACCGAAAGATTGATGATAATAACCACAACAAAGTCAATCAAATCGCCCTTGATATACTCTGGCATGAAGAAGATTACAATAAGCGAACCGATGGTTGTGAGCAAAGCTGCAAGAATGGCGATGAAAACGGAACGATTACGGTAGTAGCTATAGTGGTCGACCATCACTATGGAGGTGTCGATGATGATACCAAACGATACGACGATTCCTGCGAGTGAGAATATATGTAGCTCAATATCCAATATATAGAACAGAATAACAGAGATCAAAATATTTGCAAATAGCGTCAAAGCAAGCGTATTGACATACTTGGCACTGCGACTCGTGAGCCAAACAAATGCGAATAGAATCAACAGAGATAAAAGCGTTCGACTGAGCAGTTTGTGTAGCTCAGCTCTGATCCTCTCGGCAGCATCGTAGTTCATTGTGATGTGTACACCCTCCCGAAGTCCACCATCTAGCTCCTGCATGCGCTCTACGACACGATCCGAGGTGGTTATGATATTGGCATCACTCTTCGAGTAGACATTCATATTGATGGTATTCATACCATTCACCCTAAAGTAGCGATCAGCCCTGCGCACTCGGCTATTAACCTGCGCCACATCTCGAAGATAGATTAAGCGCCCCTCAACCTCGCCAATAACGGCAGCTCCGAGGTCATGTCCCTGCTCGACCTTGAGCAAGAGAGTTATTCGCTCATTAGTGCCAGATGCCGATACTCGATCGACATCGCCAATGATGTTGGTACGCCCCAGAAAATCACTTATACCACGATTAATAGCCCTCGTGTCGAGCCCATAGATCTCCATGAGTTCGGGATTATAGACTATATCGAAGTAGGTTGGTTGTGCGCCTGCAGTCCAGACATACGCCACACCCTCGATCTGCTCGAGATGCGGTTTTAGATAGTTGTCTATGTACTCCGTAATCTGATCGGGCTCCATGTCGGAGTTCACGATGTAGGAGAGCAGATGTTTATCCTGCATCTTCCCCACGTTGGTATCTCCTCCCGAGAGTTCTGGCGGAGTAACTCCCTCAGGCAGCTTCTCTGCCACTTGTTTTAGCAGGGAGGCTATCTCAAAGCGAGTCGAGGCGACACCCACCCCCTCCTTTAGGGTGATGTTTACGCTTCCACGCCCCTTCTCCGAGCGCGAGGAGATACTCTCAATACCAACAACTGTGGCTATACTCCCCTCTATTCGACTGATGACCTCCTGCTCTATGACTTGAGCCGAAGCGCCGCTCCACGCACAACTTATCGTGAGTTGCTTCCCTAGCTTGGGTGATGGATCATACGATAGGCGCAGGGATGGGATTAGCGCAGCGCCTATCAGCATAAGCACCACCATTATGAGAATTAGTGAAAAACTCGATATCCTATCTAAAAATCCCCTCTGCATTGGCTATCTCTTTTTATAGATTGCGTGGTAAACAAGAGGGATAAACAGTAGACTCACCAGCGTACCAAAACTCATTCCGATAACTATCGCTAACGATAGAGGATACTGCAGATCCGAGCCCATATCTCTGTGATTGAGTAGTGGCACAATTGCAAGGATGGTCGTAAGGGAGGTCATTACGATTGGTTTTAGTCGCTTGTGTCCCCCCATATATATTGCACGCAGGAGCGAGTAGCCCTCTTTACGCAGGCGATTTATGGTGTCAACCTTTAGGATTGAGTCATTGATAATAATTCCGCTCATCACGACAATACCGATCAGGGACATTAGGTTCAGGCTCTGCCCAAATGCCCACAATCCGAGCAACACGAAGAATATATCGACGACTATCTCCAGCAGAATAATCAGTGGCTGAATAATACTCTCGAATTGAGCTGCTAGAATAAAGTATAGCAGTGCGATAGCTACCAAAAGGATTATGGCTAGCTCCCCAACTAGCTCTCTACTAGAAAAATACTCTCCGCTATATGTCGCAAAAAAACTACCGTCTCTCTCCACGGCGCTATCTACCTGCTGGATTATCTGCTGGATCTGAGAGTCGTTGGCGCTAATATAGATAGGGTAGTAGTCGCCTCCATTATCGGAGTGCAACTGTTTGAAATCCTCGCCACGGCGCTGCTCAACAACCAGCGAGAGTGGCACATCAACACCATCGGAATTACGCACCTTGCTGGAGAGCACATCCTCGACCTCAGCACGTGAATCTCCCGTTATTACGGGCACAGAGTAGCTCCCTTGATTGATGCGAAATAGCGAATTTTGGCTCACTATATTTCGCATCTTGGCGTAGATCTGATCGTAGCTCAACTTATATAGCGCCACAGCCTCGGCATTGGTCGCATAGATTATATTCTCCTCCAGCACTGGAGATGGGATATAGACCTGCGGGATCGTCTCCTGAATTAGATTGATCACTCGCACCACATCCTCAACCTTTGGAGCGCTGCTCTGCTGAGGTTTTAGATTTACAATCAGATCGCTCTGATTATCTGTAAATATCATATCGAAGATGTTTCCCGATGTTGAGAACTCGACAACGCTCTGAGGATAGCTCGCCTTGATAGTTGAGAGGAATACCTCTTTTAGCCTTTTCAGCGATTCACTGTCATGAGCCTTTATGTAGACCACCGCCTCTGAACTCGTGATATTAGGCGTGTGTGACATCATGAACTGCTGTGTTCCTATCATTGAGGTGCTCTGCTCGCACTCACCAGCGACAAAAGAGAGAAGTTCATCAATACGTCTATCACTCTCCTCGAGCGATATCTGCGAGTTCCAGTCCACCTGCACTATTGTGTCGTCATACGATATGGCAGGAAGATCGCTCTTATCCACCACTCGATACATAAGGTAGCTTGCGGGTATTGTCAGCAGGAATATCCCCAGCACGAGTTTTGCGTTGCGAAGTGTCCAGCCCAACGCCACCTCGTATGGGCGATATAGGTTTATTCTGCTATTGAACATCGATTGGATTCGATTTCGTTTTCGATACATCACATAGAAGTAGACTGGTAAGACTAAAACCGAAACCATGAGCGAACAGATCAGTGCAATGCTCACCGCCATCGCCTGATCATAGAAGAGTGCACCTGCCACTCCACTAAGGAAAATTAGCGGTAAAAAGATCGAGCATGTTGTCAGAATGCTACTGAGCATAGGGGTGAATACCTCGCTTACAGCCGATGCGATCGCCTGCTTGAGCTCGGTTTGCGAATCCCATCGCTGGAGTATATTGTCGATTACAATGATGGAGTTATCGACCATCATACCCACACCCAAAATAAGCCCTGATAGGGATATGATATTTATCGAGATTCCAAAACCATAGAATGCCAGTAGAGTCAGAATTAGTGATAGGGGTATTGTGATGATAATGAGCACTGGAGAGCGAACATCACCCATGAACACAAAGATTACAAAACTAGCTAGGATTGCCCCCAAAATAAGATTCTTGCCAAGACTATCAATCGAGTAACTCAGCAGCTTTGTTTGATCACGTGTTAGTTCAAACGTCAAATTGGGATACTCCTTCTTAAGATCCGTCATAAGAATATCGATCTGCTCCTGCAGATCATCCATTCTAGCATCGCTCTGCTTGATGATCGCCACCGAGACGGCATTGCTACGCCCACTACGCACCAATCCTGTGCGCTGAGTTGGACGTTCGATAACCTGGCATAGCTCCTTGAACTGGTATAAGCGCCCTTCGTGGTTGATGTATATGTTCTCGATCTCCTCCTTAGTGGTGATTTGTGCATCGAACTGAATGTTGTAGCGGAACTCTCCATCTCGAATACTAAGAGACGACAGAGAGAGGTTGTTTTTATCGATCTGTTGCGCTAATAAATCAACATCCACACCCATAGATGTTAGTTTCTTATAGTCGGGAATACAAAGCAGTTCTGGGGTGATCACTCCACTTATATCCGCCATTGCGGTCTGTGGGAGCTGCTCGATACGCTTCGCCACAACATCCCTCACAAAGCCGCCCAACTGCACAAACCGAATATCAGCCTCTTGGAGCTGATCATCAACCAACTCATTGAGACTCACATTGAGATAGAAGGCTGGAATATCGGTGATATTTGCCTTTATGATCTTTGGGCGGTCAATATCCTCGGGAAGCTCTCTGGCTGCACGATCCATCTTCTCATTGACCTCTATAAATGCG
Organism: uncultured Alistipes sp.; assembly: GCA_964370415.1. Classification (GTDB taxonomy): domain Bacteria; phylum Bacteroidota; class Bacteroidia; order Bacteroidales; family Rikenellaceae; genus Alistipes. The sequence goes on along the minus strand of CAYJIY010000052.1, from coordinate 2,907 downwards.
ACATCCATATCGGTATCGGGTTCAAAATCGAGATTGATGACCCCAGCATCGCTACGAGCCTGAGAGTTGATCCCGCTCAAACCCACTACCTGTGATAGCTGACTTCTCAGTGGGCGCAATAGCTGATCGTTAACCTCACGAACCGACATTCCAGGTCCCGAGACGTGGATCGTGATCTGAGGAATATCAACATTTGGCATCAGAGATATTGGCAGATACCTCATAGATATAATCCCCAGAACCACCACAGCAATCACACACATAGTGACAGCTATGGGGCGTTCTATTAGTCGCTTAATCATAGTTGAATCTATTTGATGTTGACACTCACACCATCAGCGAGGTTACTATTGCCCGATGTGATGATTATATCATCCTCTGAGATCGTGGTTTGCTTCTGCTCATGACCCGTGATAAGGTGCGAGTCTATGTTAGACATCACAACATCTACGTAGGTCCACACCGCCTCACCATCTTCGTAGCGGAACACCACATTGAAACCATCGCGCAGAACAACCGCCTGCTTCGGCACAACGAACTGATCCTTAATTTCACGATTAATCGTGAGTTTTACGTTCATACCCTCCAGAAGATAGCCCTGCTTATTGTTGACCCTCGCTCTGACAGCTATCTGTCCTTTGTCATCAACTAGTGGGTTGATCTCCGTGATCTGTCCCTCGAATTGACGTTGCTCATCTACAAATGGCACAACCAAAACTTTCTGTCCCTGCTGCACCTCGCCAAGCTCTGCCTCCAGTACACTAAACTCAACATCGAAGGAGCTATCATCGATCAGCATACACAACGACTCCTTGCTCATCTCATAGACCTTAGACTCAACATTCGCCACACGTCCTGAGAATGGTGCTTTGATGTAGCACGCCTTGAGTTTGCGCTGAGCCTGAAGTAGGTTATCCTGCGCTGAGCTATATCCCGACGAGTGTTTAGCGTTATCCATTACGATTTTGGGGATTCCAACGGTATCTATGCCATCGTATCCCTGCCCGATGAGTTTATCCATGAGATCGATATGTGCTTTCTCCATCGCGCGCATACTTTTCGAGAGTTCGATTTGAGCATCTTCTGTGTCGATTACGGCGAGCTGCTGCCCCTTCTGTACCCACTTCCCGTTTGAAATATCGATCTTGGAGAAGACCCCAGCAACAGGAATCACAATCTCGCTACGCTTGACAGCTCTTAGCTTTCCATTGCAGATAATCTGTTTGTTGAATGTCTGCTTTATTAGCGCAAGGGTATCTACATAGATCACACTCTCGCTCTTTTGGCTCTTCTGCTCATTGCTCTGGTTCTCTGGCTCTTTTGACGCGCATGACCCCGCAAGCAGTGATATGGTTAGTGTGTATAGAAGTATTCTCATAGTTGGCTGTCTATTATGTTGTCAAATTCTGTACTTATATCTCTCTGTTTTATGTAGTCATATAGCGAGGTTTTCTGTAGGTCGTAGTAGATACTCCAAAAAGTGCTGAGTTGAGCCACATACTCATTATTTGCAGCTTCCAATTCCTCCTGTGCTGTGTTCATGTCAATAACATTCACCCCTCCATTCTCAAAGCGGTTGACCATTATTTCGTATCGCTCAGCGGCGATCTGCATTGCCTTCTGAGAGACTTCACACTGTTGAGTTTGACTATTAAACTCCATCACCTTGATCGCTAGATTTTGTCTAAATTTGATCTGCTCTTGCTCGATCTCCGTGGCGATGACATCCCTCTCCGCCTCGGCCATCTTAATCTTTCCGCGACTCATTCCCCAGTCGAATATTGGCATCGATACCGAGAGCCCCACAACCTCACGATCTAGAGGATTATTGTATGCGCCCGAAAGCGAATACGCTGTTTGCGATAGACCCAAATTGGCACTGAGTTGCAGCTGCACTCCTCTATCACCTTTAGCCTGAGCGACACTTTGGTCGGCATAGATTTTCTGCAGATCCATATCTCTTTGGTGGCTAGAGTTCACAAGAGCACGATTCAATACAAAGTCGTAATCGAGCAGAATATCAGGAATTGAACTTGGGGCAATAAGCTCCACAATGGAGCTATTACCAATTCCCAAATATAGCTTTAGGTTGAAGATTGCCTGCTCCATAGCTATGCTACTCTCGTTGATCGCCAGATTCGAGTTCAGCATCGCCAGCTCTAGCTGGAGAAGTTCGCTCTTAGTGATTGTCGAGATCTCGAATCGCTTCTGGGCGATCTCATACATGCGCTTGGTGTCCTCATAGTTATTGAGGTTATTTCTAAGGTTTGTCTGTGCCGAAAGAACTGCAAAGAAGTACTGTGTAGTGGTGATTGTGATCCCCTCCATAGTCTCCAGAAATACTCGCTTAGCCCTCTCGTACTCTAGTGGGGCGCTCTTTTTTTGCCATTTTAAGGAGTTAAAAGACCTGATAGGTTGATTATAGCTAATACTAATAGGTGTAGAGTTGTATAGCTCATTTTCATAGGTGAACTGATCCAATCTAGCGAGTGATGTATTCACCGAAATCGTACCTCCCGTCAGTGCAATTTGCTGATCTACCGACAATGAGAGAGAGTTGTTGAGCGTATTATTGGCCACGTAGCTTATCTCTCCCGTCTGAGGATCTCGTACCTCAACGGTCGAACGGTTGTAGTTGCCGATATTGCCGTTTAGATTTATTGATGGGAGCAGTTGCGCCTTATAGGAACGGAAGCTCCAGTACTTAGACATGAAGCTTAATTGCGCCATCTGCGCAGATGGAGAGTTGCTGTGAGCCAGCGCAATAGCCTGCTCCAAACTCAGCTTTCCGCCAACGAGTTGAGCACTCACCCCTGAGCACAAAGCTACAATACAAAGTGTTAGTACTATTTTTTTCAGCATTACGGTTAGTTGTTTACTAAGTTAAATAACTGTTGTATGTAAATT
>CAYJIY010000051.1:0-9927 GCA_964370415.1 uncultured Alistipes sp. | reverse complement strand
AAATAGTTTAACACAACTGCTCTCATGCCGAGCAGGCAGTGCGAGCCGCACGGGCAGATATTAATTTTAGAAGCAACCAGTAGATTTATTTCAGAGAAGAATCTTGGGGGTGTTATGACAAAAAACAGGCGACCAACAAATGTTAGTCGCCTGTGATATAGCCTATTAAGATCTACTTCTGGTACTTCGCAGCAATGCTGTTTTTAGCCTTCTCGAGAAGCTCAGCAGGGCAGCAAAGCGTGATGCGGATGTAGCGTCGACCCTCCTCACCGAAGATACCTCCAGGTGTTAGGAACACATCGCACTTCTCCATCACCTCATCAGAGAACTGGAAGCAATCACCCTCGTAGTCCTCAGGAAGCTCAGCCCAAATGAATAGACCAGCCTGATTTGGGCGATATTTACAGCCTAGGATGTCTAGGATCTCGTTTCCTTTCTTCTCACGCTCGCGGTAGATTGAGTTCAGTTCGGTGAACCACTCCTCACCAAGTGCTAGAGCAGTCTCCGATGCCGCTTGGATAGGGTAGAACATACCTGAGTCCATGTTGCTCTTGAATGTCAAGATATCGTCGATCCACTGCTTCTTGCCGATAACGACACCTACACGCCATCCAGCCATAGAGTGACCCTTAGATAGCGAGTTCATCTCAAGTGCTACGTCCTTAGCTCCCTCGATAGAGAAGAGGCTCATAGGCTTGCCGTTGCGGATGAAACTGTATGGGTTGTCGTGAACGATAAGTATGTTGTGCTTTGCACCAAACTCGATGATCTTCTTGAAGAGCTCCTCGGTTGGTTGCTGTCCTGTTGGCATGTTAGGGTAGTTGATGAGCATCATCTTAACACCCTCAAGACCTGCAGCTTCCATCGCCTCGAAATCAGGCGTGAAGTCATTATCTTTGTTGAGGGCGTAAGTCACCATTTCGCCACCTGCAAGACGAACAGCAGCGCTATATGTTGGGTAGCCAGGGTCTGGAACCAACACCTTGTCTCCTTCGTTTAGGAATGTCATGCAGATGTGCATGATACCCTCCTTTGATCCGATAAGCGGAAGAACTTCAGATTTGAAATCAACCTTCACATCGTACCAGCGCTCGTACCAGTCGGCAAATGCTTTTCTAAGGATTGGCTCACCCTGATATGACATGTACTTGTGTACATCTGGGCGCTGAGCTTCAGCCGATAGGCGATCGATAACCGATTGATGCGGTGGGAGATCGGGACTTCCCATTGCAAGTCGAATGATCTGACGACCTGTAGCGGCCTCTATTTCAGAAATTTCACGTAGGCGACGTGAAAAGTAGTACTCGCCGATGCCGTCTAGGCGGCTAGAGCGTTCGATGTTTACAGCTTTTACCATAGGTCTTATAGTCTAATTTTTTGTGAGAAATATTTAGTCGCAAATATAATGAAATATTATTTAATTCTCCAAAGTAAAGAGCGATATTCTGTTTTATTAATTTTGTGTGTAAATATTAGTAGTGGTTTTAATTTTTTAAGCCATTTATTTAAAAAATAGTGCCTTTCGTTGTGAATTGTGCTAGAAATGAGAGGGGTTGTAGTGTCTTAAGTCAAATTGACTAAGTGAAGATTAAAAAAGAATTTATAAATTTAGCTAAATATGCTTGTTAAATTTACGCCTTTTATATATCTTTGTCGTGAAGGATGTAAGTTTACATGCAATCAAGAGGGTGTTTTGTATCGCTATGGTGTGTGTAGGCTAGGCGTCAGATATAAAATGAATTACCGTGAGGTAATTGTAATAGGGAGGTTTATGGAGATAATTTTATTTTCTTTTTTATTAAGTTTTGTGATGGTGGCATACATGCTACCAAAGATCTTATTGCTCTCACTGAGAAAGCGTTTGGTTGATGCAATTAATGTGCGGAAAGTGCACGCAGTGCCAGCATCTCGTTTGGGCGGGTTAGCATTCTTCCCAGCAATAGCCTTTTCATTCTTGATAGGCATATGTTTAACCAATCAAGAATCGATAAGTTTTATTCCGACTATCGAGCTCACTCCACAGTTGATTCTGGAGGTGCTGTCTTTGATACTTCTCTTCCTTGTTGGTGTTTATGACGATATTCTAGGCGTGAACTATAAGTACAAGTTTGCCGTGCAGATACTCGCTGCAGCCCTTTTAGTATGGGGTGGAATATACATACAGACACTACACGGTTTGTTTGGAATATATGAGATACCTGCATATATTGGTGTTCCACTTACGATGCTCTTCTTCGTGTTCGTTACGAATGCAATCAACCTGATTGATGGAATTGACGGATTGGCATCGCTACTCTCAATAATGGCTCTAGTGGTCTATTCAATTGTGTTCTATAATCGTGGCGCAATCAGCGAAAGTATGATGTCGCTCACAACAGTTGGCGCTCTAGCTCCCTTCTGCTACAATAATATCTTTGGCGTAAAGCGAGGTATTAAAAGTAAGATATTTATGGGTGATACGGGCGCGCTAGTAATTGGTGCAATTCTCGGATTTAGCTCTGTGAAGTTGTGGAATATGACGGGTGCTAGCTCCTCTGATGCGATCGATCAGCTCTACTATATCCTCGCCTTTACGATGTTGCTTGTTCCTTGTTTGGACGTTGTGAGAATCATTCTTCACCGATATAGAATAAAAAAACCACTATTCAAGCCAGATAAAAACCACATTCATCATAAATTTATGGCGTTGGGATACTCTCCTCGTCAAGCTCTTATGTTTATCGTAGCAATTAACTTTAGCTTTCTAGCGCTAAATATTGCTCTGTCTTATCTGTTGAACATCACATTCATCGTGATTGTTGATGTTGTAGTGTGGACAACTATGCACCTATATATTACAAAAAAGATTAATACTAAAAGTAAATAATGATTAGAAGAGTACTTTCGTTTTTGATTTTCATCTTCGCACTATCTTCATGTGCAACACAAGAGAAAATCGTCTATCTGCAGAATAATGTTATTGATACGCAGATAGAGACAATAGCTGGAGGTGAGATTAGGCTCCAGCCAAATGACATCGTGTCAATCTATGTGTCTAGTAGAAACCCAGAGTTAGCGTCGATATTCAACCTTCCACGAATTCAGCAGACGATAGGTGGTAATACAACGTCAATAGGTTCTGCTAATGGAGTTATAGGTTACACGATAGCGCCAGATGGAAATATTGATTTCCCAATTCTAGGTGAGATCGAGGCAGAAGGGTTGACAAAAATTGAGCTAGCAGATAAAATTCGTGGTATGATTATCTCTAGCAACCACATTAAGGACCCTATCGTTACCGTAGAGCTAGAGAATTTGACTTTCTCGACAATTGGTGAGGTGACTCGCCCTGGTAACTATAGAATTACAAAGGATCAAACAACAATTTTTGATGCCTTGAGCCTCTCAGGAGACCTTACGATCTATGGACTTAGAGATCGTGTCTACCTTACTCGTAGAGTCGATAATAGGCTTGTGACTTACAAACTTGATCTTAGATCAAAGGATGTGTATCAGTCGCCTGCATACTTCATTCAACAAAATGATGTGATATACGTCGAGCCAAACAAGGTAAGATCAAATCAATCAACGGTCAACGCAAATACATTCCAGTCAGTTACTTTCTGGATGTCTCTCACATCTTTGCTGACTACATTAACACTAGTGTTTATTAATTAATTGTATCGATGAATAGTAATAGTAAAAATTCATACCTTACGCTAAGGGATTGTTGGGAGATTTTTCTTGACAACATTTGGCTGTTTGTCATCTCAGTAGCGTTGTGTGTGACGTTGGCGGTGGGCTATATTAGCATCACGCCTCCTAAGTATGAGCGTACCGCATCAATATTGATAAAGACAGATGGTAAGGGCGGCACAATAAATGGTATGGAGGCGTTTTCGGACCTCGGTATCGTTCCGACAAATACAGATATCAACAACGAAATACACGTCTTTGCCACACCGATGCTTATGGAGGAGGTGGTGAAGAGATTGTCACTTAATAACCTATACAGAGTAAAGTATAAGGGTTTGCGATGGGTCGATCTCTACAAAAACGCGCCTTTTGTTGTTGTGACTGATAGTTTGTTGCATAATAGTAATATATCTTTCGATTTTACTATTGATGACGAAGAGAGTTACACACTAACAGATTTGTTTGTAAATGGTGTCTTGATTGACGAGGAGCTAAGTGGTAAGTTTGCTGATTCGGTGAATGTCGGTATCGGTAAATTTATGATTAATAAAGGGCTATACGTATCATCAAATGTGATCAATAATGAGTATTCATATTCAAAGAGTGATGTCAACAGTACTGCTCGTGGCTATGCTGCGGCGCTGAATGTAGCACTGAAGAGTGAAGATGCATCGATTATTGATATTAGCATTACTCTAGAGTCGATTCAGAAGGCGGATGATATTCTCAACACGCTAGTCTCAGTATATAATGAGTACTGGATAAAGGATAAGAACATGGCGATGCATAGCGCCTCTAACTTTATTAATGATCGTTTGGCAATCATCGAAAGAGAGCTAGGAAACGTAGATAAGGAGATCTCAAACTACAAGAGTGATAATCTACTCCCTGATGTTTCGGCTGTTGCTGCGATGAACCTGCAGTCATCAAATGAGATACTAAAGAAGCAGATAGATCTCAATAACGAGCTCTCGATGGCGAAGTATCTGTTGGAGTACATTGAGGATGGATCACAAAATGATAAACTACTGCCAGTAAACGCTGGTATAAAAACAGAGTCGATCAACAATCAGATAACAAGCTATAACGAACTGCAACTAAAGAAGAACAACCTTCTCGTTAATAGTAGTCGTAGTAACCCGATTATCGCAGATATGATTACTGAGCTAAACTCTCAAAAAGAGGTGTTGATCCTCTCGGTAAAAGATCTGATCACAACTCTTGATATTCAGATTGAAAATGCTCGTTATGAGGAGATTGCAGCCCAGCGCAAACTATCGAGTAACCCATCTCAGGAGCTGTATCTTACGTCTTCGGGACGTGAACAAGAGATCAAAGAGGGGTTGTATCTATATCTTCTTCAGAAGCGTGAAGAGAACGAACTTAACCAAGCCTTTACAGCATACAACACAAAGGTGCTAAGCATGGCAAGTGGAAGTAAGGCTCCCGTGGAACCACAGAAGATGGTGATACTGTTCCTAGCGATAGCAATAGGAGGATTCCTACCCATAGTTATTCTGATTCTGAAAGCATCGTTCGACACATTTGTTAAGACAAGAGGTGATATAGAGTCATTGAATATTCCTATCGTTGGACACCTTCCTCACATTGTAGATCTTGAAGCTAAAATGAAGCGCAAGTTCCTGAAGCGAGGCAAAGTGGATCAGAAGTATGAAATTTTGGTGGAGAAGTCGAGCCGTGATATTGCAAATGAGTCATTCCGTGTCGTGAGAACAAACCTAGACTTCATCGTAGGGCAAAAAGGTGGTTGTCACGTATTTCAGACTATATCGATTCTACCTGGAAGTGGAAAGAGTGTTATCACTTCGAATCTTGCTGCGTCGTTTGCGATAAAAGGCGCAAAGGTGCTCCTTATTGACTCGGACATGAGAATGCGAGTTCTGAGTAAGTACATTGATAGTCCTGCTAAGGGTCTTGCTGATTATCTTGGAGGTCGATTAGATGATGTGAAAGAGATAGTTGTAAAGAATGTCCTAGCTGAAAATTTGGATATTATTCCAGTTGGGTCTCTTCCTCCAAACCCTTCAGAGCTATTGCTCTCTAAGCGTTTTGGTGATCTAATAGAGTCACTAAAGACTCAGTACGATTACATCTTCTTTGATTGCCCTCCTGTTGAGATTGTACCAGATAGCTCAATTATAGGTAAGCATTGTACTGCATCGATCATGGTTATCAGAGCAGGGAAATTTGATAAACGAAATTTACACCTAGTTGCAGATGCAAATAGTGTAGGTAAATTCAATAATATGTGCTTGTTACTTAATGATGTAAAGCAAACTTCGAAGCGTAGAGGCTATGGTTACGGCTATGGTTATGGTTACGGCTATGGAGAGCAGAAATCATCGAAATAGCAATAGTACTAAAATGTAAATAAGATATTAATAACACCTATTGACCCATGAAAGGAATTGTGCTTGCAGGAGGATCAGGAACACGCCTATACCCAATAACTAGAGGTGTAAGCAAACAGATGTTGCCGATCTATGATAAACCTATGATATACTACCCAATTTCAGTATTGATGTTGGCTGGTATAAATGAGATTCTCATAATATCAACACCTGAAGATCTACCAGGATTTAAGCGCCTGCTGGGCGATGGCTCAAGTTATGGCGTTACGTTCAGCTATGCTGAGCAACCGTCGCCAGACGGACTAGCACAGGCCTTTATCATTGGCGAAGAGTTCATTGGTGATGACTCTGCATGCCTTGTTTTGGGCGATAATATCTTCTACGGCTCAGGATTCACTTCGAAGCTCATTGATGCTGTCAACACAGCGGAAAATGAGGATAAAGCGACAGTATTTGGTTATATGGTAAACGATCCAGAACGCTATGGTGTTGCCGAGTTCGATAGTGATGGCAAGTGTCTATCTATCGAGGAGAAGCCACTAGAACCAAAATCTAACTACGCAGTGGTGGGGCTATACTTCTATCCAAACAGCGTGGTGAATGTTGCAAAAAATATCAAGCCATCTGCACGTGGGGAGCTAGAGATAACGACGGTGAATCAGCAGTATTTGAGTGAGGAGAAACTCAAGGTGCAACCTCTAGGTCGTGGTTTTGTGTGGCTCGATACGGGAACGCACGACTCTTTGTCGGAGGCATCTACTTTTGTGGAGGTGATCGAGAAGCGCCAAGGGCTAAAAGTAGCTTGTCTGGAGGCGATCGCCTATCGTAAGGGGTGGATCTCTGACGAGAAAATGACGGAGCTTGCGCAATCGATGATTAAAAATCAATATGGGCAGTACTTGCTCAAAGTAATGAGTGAAAAATAGGATTTCCCATGGAGGTTATAAAGACAAAAATTGAAGGTGTTGTGATCATTGAACCACGCATTTTCAGCGATGATAGAGGCTACTTCTACGAATCGTTCTCTCAGCGAGAGTTCGAGGAGAAGGTATGCAAAACAGTGTTTGTGCAGGATAATCAGAGCAAATCCAGCTATGGTGTCCTCAGAGGCTTGCACTTTCAAGCACCACCATTTGCACAGAGCAAGTTGGTGCGTGTAGTGAAGGGGGCGGTGCTTGACGTTGCCGTTGATATTCGAAAGGGATCACCAACATATGGACAATATGTAGCGGTGGAGCTATCGGAGCAGAACCAGCGACAGTTGTTCGTGCCACGAGGTTTTGCACACGGATTTGTCGTTATTAGCGATGAGGCAGTGTTTCAGTACAAGTGCGACAACTACTACAACAAACAGAGCGAGGGATCGCTTCTGTGGAACGACCCAGAGATTGGTATTGACTGGGGTATAGATGTGACAAAGGCGACTCTTTCGGAGAAGGATACAGTCTCGCCATGTCTCAAGGATATGGAGTCTCCATTTAATTACGCAGATAATTACTATGAGTAAGAGTGTTCTAGTTACAGGATCTAACGGTCAACTCGGTAGCGAGATTCGCCAATGGGCAGAGTCTAGCGACTGCAAGTATATCTTTACGGATCTAGCGGAGTTAGATATTACGAATGTTGATGCCGTAAGGGATATGGTCACCAAGTTAGAAGTTGGCTATATCATAAACTGCGCTGCATATACAGCTGTGGACAAAGCCGAAGATGATCAAGATCTTGCATACCTCGTAAACCATAAGGCGGTTGAATCGCTAGCGATAGTGAGCAAAGAGTGTGGCGTGAAGCTCGTTCATGTGTCGACCGACTATGTCTTTAGTGGCAAGGGAAATACACCTCTGAACGAGGAGCAGCAAACTGAGCCTATTGGAGTGTATGGTCAAAGTAAACTTGTTGGCGAGCAGAGTGTTATGGCTAGTGGTTGTGAGTACATGATTGTGCGCACATCGTGGTTGTACTCTCAGTATGGTCACAACTTTGTTAAAACTATACGCAGCCTATCAGCGCAGAGAGATAGCCTAAAGGTTGTCTTCGATCAGGTAGGAACACCAACCCACGCCAAGGATCTAGCTCAGGCGATATGCACAATTGTAGAGACTAAGGAGTTTGTGCAGGGTGTGTATCACTATAGCAACGAGGGTGTCTGCTCGTGGTTTGACTTTGCTCGTGAGATCGTTCTGCTATCGGGTCATGAGTGCGAGATTGCACCTTGTTATAGCGATGAGTTCCCATCAAAGGTTACTCGCCCTAGCTATTCGGTGCTAGATAAGACAAAAATCAAACAGATATATAACCTCTCGGTGCCATACTGGAGAGATAGCTTAAAGGAGTGTATTGATAATTTGAAGTAGTAGATAGAGATGAAAAAGATACTTATAACAGGAGGAGCAGGCTTCATTGGTAGCCATGTTGTGCGTCTATTCGTGAATAAATATCCAGATTACACGATTGTGAATCTTGATAAGCTGACATACGCAGGAAATCTTGCGAATTTAAAGGATATTGAAGATAAGCCGAACTACACTTTCGAGCGCGCAGATATCTGCGACTTTGAGCGTATGCAGGAGCTCTTCGCAAAGTATGACTTCGACGGTGTGATTCACCTCGCAGCGGAGAGCCATGTTGATCGCTCGATCAAAGATCCATTCACATTTGCGCAGACAAACGTGATGGGAACACTCTCTCTACTGCAAGCAGCTAAGCACCACTGGAATGGTGAGTACGAGGGCAAGCGCTTCTACCACATCTCGACAGACGAGGTGTACGGAACTCTTGAGTTTGGAGGTGGATTCTTTACCGAGGATACGCCATACGATCCACATAGCCCATACTCAGCGTCTAAAGCCTCGTCGGATCACTTCGTGCGAGCGTTCCAAGATACGTATGGTATGCCGTGTGTGGTGACAAACTGTTCGAATAACTATGGGCCATATCAGTTTCCAGAGAAGCTGATCCCTCTATTTATAAATAACATCCGCAAGGGTAAATCTCTGCCCGTATATGGTAAGGGCGAGAACGTGCGCGACTGGCTATATGTTGTCGACCATGCACGCGCGATTGATGTGATCTACCATTCGGGCAAGAATGGCGATACATACAACATTGGCGGATTTAACGAGTGGGCAAACATCGACCTCATTAAGGTTATGATCGCAACTGTTGATAGGTTGCTCGGTAACCCTGAGGGTCACTCTCTAGGTTTGATTACCTACGTCACAGACCGTGCGGGTCACGATCTTAGATACGCTATCGACTCAACTAAGCTGAAAAATGAGCTTGGCTGGGAGCCTTCACTTCAGTTTGAAGAGGGCATTGAGCACACTGTACGCTGGTACCTCGAGAACGAAGAGTGGATGAATAACATCCTCTCGGGAGACTACGAGAAGTACTACGCAGAGATGTACAAGGATAGGTAGAACCTATTCTCGTTGGTGATTTGATTGTATAAATTAGGTTGTGTTATGGGCGAAAATGAGAGAAATTATAAGATAGGTGTAGTGATTCTGAACTACGCCACGTATAGCGATACCATCGAACTTGTGGCGCAGTTGCAGAGTCAAACCATAGCTGATCAGATCATGATATTGGTTGTGGATAACTCTTCGCCCAACGAGTCGTATGAGATGCTAAAACCTCTAGAGCAACGATTCGAGAATACAGTAGTGATCACAACAGAGCGAAATGAGGGCTATGCTCGAGGCAATAACTTTGGTCTAGAGTATCTCGATGAGCATGTAAAGCCAGAGTATGTAACGATCCTGAATAATGATGTTATATTGCCTCACGACTGCTTCGAGAGGCTCATTGAGCGCTATCAGGTGCTAGAGCGACCAGCTCTTATCGCTCCAGTGATGGTGTATCCTGACGGACGAAGGGT
>CAYJIY010000050.1:0-10904 GCA_964370415.1 uncultured Alistipes sp. | reverse complement strand
GCTGGCGATAGCGAGCTCAAATTGTTCAAGTTGCTCTGCTTGCTCTGGATTCGGGAGAATATCGTCTGAAGAGTTTTTATCACAAGCCGAAAGTGTCAATAATGCGACACATATTAGGATAATTCTATACGAGTTCATTTTGCTATTGTTTTGTTGGGTTTGTACAAATATAATTAAAAAATTCTTTCTTGTATGTTTTTTGTAACCTTATTGCACAAAAAGTAGGCATGTATTAGACTCACGTGACCAAAACCTATCGAACTGCGGAGGAAAACTACTACCAAGGTATTCCCAATGGATAGCACTCTGCTTAATCATCGAAATGAGGATGTAGCATTAGAGAGTATTGTGAAGGGCAAAAAGACGATAATAAGTTTCTATCGAGGCTCGTGGTGCCCTTATTGCAACCTTGAGATTAATTACTATAACCGCCTACTCTCGCTCCCTGAGAATAGTGATGTAAATATGGTTGCTATATCACCCGAGAAACCTGATGTAACAATGGAGAGTAAGGATATTGAAACACTGCATTTCCCTGTCTTGAGTGATAGTAACAACACCCTTGCTCGTAGTCTCAATTTGGTGTTTTGCTTTTCTAATTTGCTATCGAGAGTTATAAATTAAAGCCTCACAGCCTTAAAATATATTTAAACATCAGTCATCCCCACCCTACCTCGCTCCATTAGCTCTTAGGTAGTCGACAATCTCGTTGTGCTTGTTAGTGTACGCTGCTGAGAGTGCGCTTATGCCATAGCGTGTTTTGAGGTTGGGATTTGCTCCTGACTCTATGAGCGACTTAACAATCCCTAAACGACCCTCTTCTGCTGCGAAAATTAGGGCTGTGTGCCCTGTTGCGCTTTGCTTATTTAGATTTGCGCCAGCGTCTACGAGTAGCTGTACAATCTCTGGATTGTTGAAATATGTAGCCTCGATTAGGGGCGTGAAGTCATTATTGTCTGCAATATTTAGATCTGCGCCAGCTCGGATTAGCTCCTCTATGATCTTCACATTTCGAGTCGCTCCCGATGCACTGATTAGAGGTGTCGAACCGTTCACGTTCCTGATATTAAGTTTCGCACCTGCCTTGATTAGCGAAATTGCTGACGAGGCCCTACCTCCATATAGGCACGCTTTGTTGAGAGGAGTATTGCCCATATCATCTATCGTATTGAGATTGAAACCTCTATCCACGAGCAGTCTTAGAATCTCGGCACGCAGCTCTACATCGTCTGTGAATTCCAGCGCCACCATACTAGAGAGATTTTTGGCGCTAGCACCCTTTTCAAGGAGGTAGCTCACCGCATCGAGTGCGTCAGATGCCACAGCGTAGAAAAGTGGCGTGAGCTGCACGTCATCCTCCGCATTAATTTTGGCACCACTATCAATAAGGCGTTCAATGATCTCGACATCGCCACTCTTTGAGGCGTACATCAGGGCTGTCTGCCCATATTTATTTGATATGTTTGGATTTGCACCATTTGAGATGAGCTCTTCGACCATCCACCTCTGCCTCGTTGCCGATGCGTACATAAGGGGTGAGTAATTCATGCGATCGACCGAGTCGAGATCAGCACCCTCAGAGATACATGTTTGAAACACCACGGAGTCAGCATTTAGAATCGCTCGATGAAGATCTTGAGCGGATGATGCGTAGCCTATAATAGCAAATAGCGCTGTTAATACGATTTTTCTCATCATTTTTATCTGTAATAAGCACAAAAATAGTAATAATATTGTACTTTAGCTACACGAGCCGTAAATATATCAATTATGGAGGGGTATTTGCAGTCAAAAATAATAAATCACATCACTATGAAGAGGTTAATCATCGCATCACTACTTATCTGCCTGAGCGTCTCAATATCACTAGCGTGCACAGGCATTTCGCTCCTCGGAGGAGAAAACAGTTGGATCCAAGCTCGCACTATTGAATGGGGCGAATTTGACCTAAACAGCAAGATCGTAGTCGCTCCCGCTGGCGCAGACTACACAACCATGCTCAACGACAGCACAAAGGGCATGTCGTGGCGACAGAAGTATGGTTTTGTGGGAATATCGGTCAGCAGCGATAAATTCATTGGTGAGGGTGTCAATGAGGCGGGGCTCAACGCTGGGGTCTTCTACTTCAGGGGCTACGGGTCGCTAGAGCCTCTCACGAAGGCAAACAGAACACGAGCGCTGACCGATATGGATTTTGTGCGCTGGATGTTGGGCAACTTCGCAACGGTAGACGAGATGCTTGAAGCCTTCAAGGGGATTACGCTTGTCCCTGTCTTTCTCAACCCCGACGGCACACCAGTCCCAACGGGGCATTGGCGAGTGGCGGATAAAACGGGGCGTAATATCGTTGTTGAGATCACACAAGAGGGTAAAAACATCAAAATCCACGAAAACAACATTGGCGTTTTGACCAACTCGCCCGATTTTGAGTGGCACAAAACCAATCTGAGCAACTACATCAATCTAGAGCCTGGGACGATCAATAGCGCTGAGTTTGGCGATTACACAGCCAATACATTCGGCACAGGCACAGCGACCCTTGGATTGCCTGGCGACATCACATCGCCCTCACGCTTTGTGAGAGCTGCATTCTTTGTCACAACATCGCCAAAGAGCGCCACGACAAACGATGCGGTCTCTTTAGCGTTCCATATCCTCAATAATTTCGACATTCCGCTAGGCACAGAGTTCTCGCCCGACGATAGAGATAAGATGCCCGACCTGCCGAGCGCTACGCAGTGGACCGCTGTGAGCGATCTGAGTGGCGCTAGGTTCTTCTTCAAGAGCATGTACAACTCCACGGTGCGCTGTATCGATCTAAGCAAGATTCTTAGCAACAAGAGCGAGGAGCACACCATGCCGCTCGACAAGAGGGAGTTTTCGTTTGAGGAGCTTTAATAAAAAAATGGCGACCAATTATCCGTTGGTCGCCATTTTTTCAACTACTCCATCACCCAAACCCACACATCACCCGAGGAGAGCAGCTCATCATAGCGATAGCCGCCCCACTCAAAACTCTTCAGGTGCTCTGGATTGTTAATGTCGTTATCTATCATATAGCGTATCATCTCGCCACGTGCCATCTTCGTGTATATGACTACTTGGCGGAGCTTATCGCCCTTGCGTTGCAAAAACTGAATGTCGATCACCTTCACTCGACTCTTCACCTCGCGCCAATGAAAGGCGTTTTGCTCCTCCTTCGAGGCGAGATAGAGCAAGGCACCACCCTCAGCCGTCACATCATCGATGAGCGTTTGGGTCTGATGATCTCGCCAAAATCGATCTACCCTCTCGTCACTGTCGGCCATTCTCACGAAGCCCTCCATTCTATATGGTCGCACGCTATCGAACGGCCTAAGCACGCCATACATCAGCGAGCTGATCCTCACTCTTCGTTGCAGATACGCCGCCTGCAAATCGCTAAAGTGCTCCTCGCCCTTGAAGTGCTTATACACCACCCCATCGTAGCTATCTACCGCCGCCAATGTGGTGCTATCTGAGCTATAAAAATTCGCAAACTTCGATTTTAGATCTCGTGCAAGAGGTGCGCTAATACGAAATATCGACTCCAGCTCATGAGTCGAATAGGAGATCATGGAGCTAAGTATCTGCTTGGTTTGAGCGGGAAATCTCGGCTCGCTCTGTAGCGTAGCCATGTGTGCCGACCCTCTCATCGTCTTTGCTGGTGATATGAGTGCTATCATAAACTAAATTTTAGGGTGCTACTAATTTTATACCAAATCAACTATTAATTGACAAATCGATCAAGCTCTGTGAGAATTTCGGCTCTTAGCTCCTCGTCAAATTCGCTGTTGTCGATCTTTGAGGCTGGTGCGACGTAATCCATGAACGAGAAGTCGCTGAGCACAAGATCTCTTTGACTGAGATAGCTGTTGCTCCATGTGGCGGTGTCGCTTGTCTCTGGCTCGCCGAAGTAGCAAAAGCTACGTTTTTGGCAGTGGTTTGCGCCTTGCTCCCACGAGATTATCTGT
Source organism: uncultured Alistipes sp. (assembly GCA_964370415.1). Classification (GTDB taxonomy): domain Bacteria; phylum Bacteroidota; class Bacteroidia; order Bacteroidales; family Rikenellaceae; genus Alistipes. The sequence goes on along the minus strand of CAYJIY010000050.1, from coordinate 6,912 downwards.
CGCACGAGACCATTTTTCCCTACTTGAACGTAGTGCGCAACGTACTTGCCGTCCTCTCGTTGCTCGATCAGGGTAACATATCCATAATCATAGCGATAACTCGTGTGGTTGGCTATAACCTCATCTTCATCAGCTCTAAAGTGGTAGTACTTCACCCTGTGGGGGTCTATCGCATCGACAATTTGAGATTGATACTCTTTATGTATTGGCAACTCCATGCCACTTTTGCGATCCTCAACACCCCATGTTATTACATCATAAAATTGACTAAAGGCGTGCTTGCACGTTGAATAGACCTTTCCATCGATTGTGTATGCTAACCCCTTGTACTCATTTTCTGTCTCGATGAATAGATATCCCTCTGCGCGATCGACCTCTAAGAAGCCACTATAGGGGTTGCCATCTCTCACAACGAGATAGTTGTCGCCCCTAACCTCGTCGGTCTGCACAACCTCAACTCCTTGTGGGGTGTACTCATACTCCACATAGGAGTGTGTGCAGAGCATTATCGATGCCACAACATACAAGAGACCAAAACATGAGCACAAACCCGATTTTATTGCCGTGCTGTCCTTCTTGTTCTTTAGAATTGTTCTAAAGAATAGATATGGCAAAATAACCATTGAGTAGAGCCCCACCCACTTTGAGATCAAGCTGAGAGCGGTTGCGCTGTTGCCAAACGAATTGAACCAAAGAAGGAATGAGAGAGCACACCCTACGCTCGTTGCCAGAATAAATGATATTGCCAATACCCAAAACTTCTTTGCAGAGTAATAGCCCAGGGAAATAGAGATTAAGATGGCGTATGAGAGAAATATGATCATTTTGTGATAGTGTTATTTGTGGTGATACTCCCAGTGGTTGCTTAGTGGCTAAAAATCAAAAAGGTGAAAAAACTTTCGTCTTTCCACCTTGGTGATTCCGCTGGGGTTCGAACCCAGGACCCCAACATTAAAAGTGTTGTGCTCTACCAGCTGAGCTACAGAATCCTCCTAAATTTGATAAAAAAACCAGCACTAGTGCACTGACTTTGGTTTGATGATCTCTCATCTGTGATTCCGCTGGGGTTCGAACCCAGGACCCCAACATTAAAAGTGTTGTGCTCTACCAGCTGAGCTACAGAATCATCCTCTCGCCAAGAAAAACAAACCTCACAAAACCACAAACTCGAACCCGAAAGTCCAACACTAAAAGAGAGGTTTATTTCTCATTGGCGATGCAAATATAGGGAAGAATTTTTGTAATACCAAATTTTTTTAAATATTTTTGCACTGAAAAGTTAACAATACATTTACAAAAAAGAGTATAAACTATGTGTAAAGCCCTGATTATCGGCGCGGGAGGCGTCGGAACGGTAGTGGCACAAAAAATTGCTGCTAATCCGATCTTCACAGACATTATGCTTGCGAGCCGCACAAAATCTAAGTGTGATGCCATCGCAGCAACAATAGGTGGTAATAGAGTTAAGACTGCCCAAGTCGATGCTGACTCTGTGCCTGAGTTGTGCGAACTATTCCGCGCATTCGGTCCAGACATCGTCATCAATGTGGCGCTGCCTTACCAAGACCTAACAATAATGGATGCCTGCCTAGAGTGTGGCTGCAACTACCTCGACACGGCAAACTACGAGCCGAAGGACGAGGCTAAGTTCGAGTACTCGTGGCAGTGGGCATACCAGGATCGCTTCAAGGAGGCGGGGCTTACTGCTATTCTAGGTTGCGGTTTCGACCCAGGAGTTACATCTATATTTACAGCACACGCTGCAAAGCACCACTTCGATGAGATTCACTACCTAGATATCGTAGACTGCAACGCAGGAAACCACGGTATGGCATTCGCAACGAACTTCAACCCTGAGATCAACATCCGTGAGGTTACTCAGAAGGGTCGCTACTACGAGAATGGCCAGTGGGTGACTACCGAGCCACACGAGATCCACCAGCCGCTCAACTACCCTGAGATCGGACCACGTGAGTCTTATGTTATCTACCACGAGGAGCTAGAGTCATTGGTTAAGAACTACCCTACGATCAAGCGTGCTCGCTTCTGGATGACTTTCGGTCAGGAGTACCTAACGCACCTACGTGTGATTCAGAATATCGGTATGTCGAGAATCGACCCTATTATGTATAATGGTGTTGAGATCGTGCCTATCCAGTTCCTTAAGGCAGTTCTTCCAGATCCAAAGGGTCTAGGTGCAAACTACCAAGGTCAAACTTCGATCGGTTGCCGTATTAAGGGTATCAAGGATGGCAAGGAGCGCACATACTATATCTACAACAACTGCGACCACGAGGCTGCATTCGAGGAGACAGGAACTCAGGCGGTGAGCTACACTACTGGTGTGCCAGCTGCACTTGGTGCTGCAATGTGGGCAAAGGGTCACTGGAGAGGCGCTGGTGTCTTCAATGTCGAGGAGTTTAACCCAGATCCATTCCTCGCTGAGCTTGGCGAGCAGGGTCTACCTTGGGTTGAGAAGTTCGATATCGACCTAGAGTTGTAATAATCACCAATTTAACTACGAGGGGCATAGATGGGTATAAATACCTAATTTATGCCCCTTATATATATAGTATATTGCTAATTGGAATGTTTATGCTATTTTTGCGTGATCTATTGAAAAGAGAATGATTGATTTTAAGAACATACCGTCGCCCTGCTACCTGCTCGATGAGAAGGCTCTACTCAAGAACCTTGAGACGATCGACAGAGTGCGCACAGCGACAGGTGCAGAGATAATTGTTGCGCTGAAGGCGTGCGCTATGTGGAGTATTTTTCCACTCCTTGCGAAGCATTCGGATGGTGCTACGGCATCTTCGGTTGCAGAGGCTAGACTCGTATTCGAGGAGTACGGCAAACCTTCGCACACCTACGCCCCAACATACACCGATGCTGGATTTGAGCAGATCATGCAGTGCAGCGATCACATCACGTTCAACTCCTTGAGCCAATACAAGCGCTTCGGTGCTCAGGCTCTCTTGCGTGGCATCTCGTGCGGATTGCGCATCAACCCACGCTACTCACCCGTAGAGACTGACCTCTATAACCCATGCGTTGCAGGCTCACGCCTTGGCATCACGCCTGAGGATCTAAAAGAGCTACCCGAAGGGATCGAGGGTCTACACTTCCACGTTCTGTGCGAATCCCGCCCAGAGCACCTGCGCCTAGCCCTAGAGGCGGTGGAGCGCAACTTTGGGGAGCACCTCCCAAAGCTCAAGTGGCTGAATATGGGGGGAGGACACCTGATGACTCACGCCGAATATGATTGCGATGAGTTGATAGAGGTACTGTGCGATTTCAAAAGTCGCCACCCACACCTGCGCCTTATCCTAGAGCCAGGGAGCGCCTTCACATGGAGAACGGGCTACCTTGTCTCGACAGTGGAGGACGTTGTGCAGAATGCAGGCGTTAGGACAGCGATGCTCGATGTGTCGTTTGCGTGCCACATGCCCGACTGCTTGGAGATGCCCTACAAACCAGCCGTAGTTGGTGCTCGTGATCCTGAAAAAGGCGAGAGCGGATGGCGCTTGGGGGGAAATAGCTGCCTTGCGGGGGACTATTTTGGCGATTGGGTTCTGAGCAAAGAGCCTGAGGTTGGCGATCGTATCGTCTTCGAGGATATGATCCACTACACGATGGTCAAAACAACAATGTTCAATGGCGTTGCCCATCCATCGATTGCGATAGCGCACTGCGATGGCAATGTTGAGATTGTCCGTGAGTTTGGCTACGAGGACTTCAAAAATAGAATGTCATAAAACAAAATAACAGAAATATATAAAGTATGAAAGATTTTACTGCAACAGAGTACACTTTGGAGTGTGTTGCAACGGGCAGAGAGTTTGCCGATGAGGGTTGGACTTTGGAGGACAGACAGTGCAAGAGTCCATCACTAGTGCGTGCAAAGTACGCAAAAAAGCAGATTGAGGTTAAGGGCGATGAGTTTGGTCTATACAAATTCCACGACTGGTTGCCGATCTCACACATGCTTCAGGGCTCTCACCCACCAGTTACATATAAGAGTAAGGGTCTAGCAAACTATCTAGGTTTGGAGAATCTCTACATCACGTTCAACGGATACAACCCAGCGATTGGTGCAAATATGACGACTTGCTCATTCAAGGAGACCGAGGCGTATAGCGTTTGTGGTCGTGCCGATGAGAACGAGGAGCGTATCTTGGTTGTTGCTTCGGCAGGAAACACAGCACGTGCCTTTGCGAAGGTTTGTTCTGACAACCGTATCAAGCTACTCCTTGCAGTGCCTTATGACAATATCGACGCTCTTTGGTTCGAGGAGCCTTTGAACCCATGTGTTAAGCTCATCTGTTGCGAAAAGGGCGGAGACTATTTCGATGCTATCCACCTGAGCAACCTTGCCCTACACGGTAAGAGCTTCTACGCTGAGGGTGGTGCTAAGAACGTGGCTCGTCGTGATGGTATGGCAACTACGGTTCTGTCGGCAGTAACAACAATTGGTCAGATTCCAGACTACTACTTCCAAGCTGTGGGTAGTGGTACAGGTGCCATTGCAGCGTGGGAGGCAAATATGCGCCTTATCGAAGATGGACGCTTTGGCGACAAACTAATGAAGCTCATCGTCTCGCAGAATGCTCCGTTTGTGCCTATGTACAACGCTTGGAGAGTAGATTCTCGTGAGATGCTACCATACGAGGATGATAAGGCACGTCGTGATGCAGGAATCATCAACGCTAAGGTTCTCTCTAATCGCCGCCCACCTTACGGAATTGCGGGTGGTCTCTACGATGCACTCAAAGCTACAGGCGGAGATGTGGTGGTTGCAACAAACAACCACGCACGCAAGGCTCAGGATCTCTTCCTAGAGCACGAGGGTGTTGACATCTACTCGGCATCGGGTATCGCCACGGCGTCGCTCATCAAGGCGGTTGCGGATGGTACAGTTGAGAAGGATGCAGTCATAATGCTCAACATCACGGGTGGCGGTGAGCAACTCTTCAAGAGCGAGCGCAAGCTTTGGTACTTGGAGCCACACCACGTGTTTGGTCTCTCGGTGGAGGCATACGATGTTATCAAGAAGTGTGAGGAGCTATTCGCGATCAACCAACCTGTCGAGCAGGAGGCGTAACCACAATATAGGAGCACTAAAAAGCTGAGGCGATCATTTCAAAAGTGATCGCCTCACTTTTTTATTAAAATTTCTCGTTTATCAGAAAAGTTTGCGTACTTTTGTATCAAAGTTTGAACTAGAGAAAAGATGATAACCATTGTTGGTAGAGTAAATAAGATTTTTGGTACTGAGGGGGGCGTGATGGTCTCGCTCTACACCACATTCCCCGATGATTTCGACAAGTCGCAGCCATTTCTATTTGAGATAGATGGACTCACGGTGCCTGTCTATTGCGATAGACTCGAAAAGCGAGGGCACAGCGGTGCTACGGCATCATTTGCCGATTTTGACTCGGAGCGCAGAGCCTCGGAGCTTTTGGGCAAGGAGTTTAGCATGGAGTTCGAGTATGTGGAGGATGACAGCGATGAGTTCTTCATGGAGGATTTAGTTGGATTTACTGCCATTGTCGACGAGCGTGAGGGTACCCTATCGAACTACTATGATAGCGATGCCAATCCACTATTTGGGGTGACGATCGATGGCGTGGAGGTTCTAATCCCTGCGGCTGAGGAGTTCATCGCAGGAATCGATTTCAAGAAGGCTATCATCAAGATCATACCTCCAGAGGGGCTTGTGGAGCTTCAAACAGAGGGTAAAAAGTAATATTATAATATTTTGAAAAGAGTTGTTATAGGTCTTTCGGGCGGTGTTGACTCATCGGTTGCCGCATATCTGCTCAAGGAGCAGGGCTATGAGGTTATAGGACTATTTATGATAAACTGGCACGACACGACAGGAACCCTTGAGGGGGATTGTGCATGGCACGACGATCGTGTCTTTGCGGAGCTTGTTGCCAAGAAACTTGACATTCCACTTCGTGTGGTCGATCTCTCGGAGCACTATCGCACCAGAGTTGTGGACTACATGTTCTCGGAGTACGAAAAGGGGCGCACACCGAATCCCGATGTGCTGTGCAACCGTGAGATTAAGTTCGATGTATTCCTAAAAGAGGCGCTAAAGCTCGGAGCGGACTACGTTGCGACGGGGCACTACTGCCGCAAGGTGGAGGAGCAGGCAGCAGATGGCACAACAGTGCACAAACTTCTTGCAGGTAGCGACCCTAACAAGGATCAGAGCTACTTCCTGTGTCAGCTATCGCAAGAACAGCTTAAGTATGCGCTCTTCCCTGTGGGAGACCTGCTAAAGCCTGAGGTGCGCCGCATCGCCGAGGAGCACAACCTAGCCACAGCAAAGCGCAAGGACTCGCAAGGTATCTGCTTTGTGGGCAAGGTGGATCTTCCTGTTTTCCTTCAGCAGAAGCTATCAGCCAAACGAGGGAATATCCACGAGATACTACCCTCTTCGCCAACTCTTGAGCGTAAGATTGGAGATGATGAGCTTCGTGATCTAGCTCAGCCATGGCGCTACACTGTGCGTGATGGCAAGAAGATCGGAGAGCACCAAGGCGCACACTTCTACACGATTGGTCAGCGCAAGGGGCTCGGAATCGGTGGCCGCAAGGAGTCGATGTTCGTATTGGGCATCGATGTGAATGAGAATGTGGTCTATGTCGGTGAGGGCGACTCTCACCCAGGGCTATACCGAAAGGCTCTACACATCACTCCAGAGGAGGTGCACTGGATCGATCCAACATATAAGCTAGAGGTGGGAGAATCTCGCCGCTTCAAGATGCGCATTCGCTACCGCCAACCTCTGCAAGATGGCACACTAATCATACGTGAAGATGGCGCATACATCCTCTTCGACGAACCACAGCGAGGTATCACCGCAGGTCAATTCGCCTCGTGGTACGACGGTGATGAGCT
>CAYJIY010000049.1:7766-11397 GCA_964370415.1 uncultured Alistipes sp. | reverse complement strand
GTTAGAATCTCTGGTTTATCCAGTCGCCAATGCACTTCATCGCAGTGGGCGAAATGGTCTGCTCGATCTGAGCGTACTCTGAGATATGCCCCGTTTTGGCACTTTGTAGAAGGTGATTCAGCCCCTCGAGCTCTTTGCAGGTGAAATCCTTGTTACCTGCCGTTTTTAGTGCCGATTCGATTGCAGAGAGATTCTCTTCGGCAAGCACCTGAACATCCAACGAACCGTTGATAGATAGTGTTGGAATCTTCGTATTCGAGATCTCAGGCTGAGGGTTGTACTTAATGAAGTGGTAGAACCAAGGTGCGAGTAGCATATTCGCTACATCTTCGGGCGTGCCTTGAGCTTGCGATGTCTCGCCCTGCTCTTCGGTTGTTTTAATTATTGCCTCTCGCAATTGTGGCGTTATCCTCTCAGAGTTTTCAATCAACTCATACAAACTCTTGCTCTGTTCGATATTTTGCTCTACTATTGCGGGAGGTATGCCTGAGAGGGTTTGTATCTTCCTGCTCTGCGAAAGCAGAATCTGAGAGCCCTTCACTCCTGGTGCTCCAAGTGTAACTATGAAATCGGGCGAGGTGTATTGTTTTGAGCCAGCCAACATGAAGGCTATCAATCCGCCCTCGCTGTGTCCAATGACACCGACACTGCTGAATTTATTACTCCGGCGCAGGTAATCCATCGCTGCCTGAGCGTCGTATGCTAAATCTGCAGTTGTGCTTGGTGCGGTAACTACCTCGCTCTGTCCGACCCCTCTGTCATCGTAGCGCAGGACAGCTATGCCGTTGCGAGTGAGATAGTCCGCAAGTACGAGAAAAATCTTGTGATTAAATATCTCTGAATCTCTATTTTGTGGTCCCGAACCGCTCACTAGAACAACTGCAGGGCACTTTGCTCCATCGGTAGGAGAGGTCAATGTCCCCGATAGTTTATTACCATGCTTAGGGTTTGTGAACGTGACCTGCTCCTCGCTGTATGGGAAAGGCGCTTTGGGCTCCTGAGGACGCAAGGGTGCCTCTAGCCTCTGGGCTGTGAGCGTGAGTTTAAGCTCGAGTCCCGATTGTCGAAAAACGCCATCTATAGAGTTGCTGTTGGAGTCATACTTCGCGTCATATTTTATCCCCAATCTGTTGCTGACAATCCTGAGCGACTCGCCATCGACGCGAGTGGTGTCCATCTGAAAATCCTTTACGCCCTGTGCAGGTACGCTCATGGTGCTAGAGTAGTTGCCATCGGTTTGTGAGATGGTGAATGACAGGGCGAGTTTGTTCGCCCCAAATGATAGCTCTCCGCTCCATGTGTTAGCAATTTGTGCCAGTGCACTGGAGCATAAAAGTAGTGTAAAGCATTGCAAAAATAAAAATTTCTTCATAGCGATTTTGTGTGAAGTGTTATTACTTTGCGCTTGTTGCTTTTGCGCTATTGTGGGGTGTTCTCTCGTCTAAATATCGAGAAGCGTGCGAGTAGCGGATTGCGACGACTCATGATGCAGAACTCTAGCAGTAGAGCTAGGAGTGCTATGGCTAGAATGTACTGAAACTGCTCGTTGTACTCCTCGAACTGTGTCGTTGAGATGTCGCCCTTCTCCAGATCGTTGATGCTCTGCACAATCTCGGATAGACCTATCGATTGCTTTGATGCTCTCACGTATATTCCGTTGGTGATCTGAGCGATCTGCTCCAACATCGGTTCGTTGAGCTTCGAAACAACCATGTTCCCCTGCTCGTCCTTTATAAAATCGCCTCCAATGTTGATCGGAGCACCCTCTGGAGTACCAATTCCGATCGTGTAGATACGAATGCCCATCTGCGCCGCTCTCTCGGCAGCTGCAATTGCGTCACCGTCGTGATCCTCACCATCGGTGATTAGGATAATCGCACGATTTTGCTTCTTGTTTGTGTCCGAAGAGAAGGTGAGTAGCGCCTGAGATAGAGCTTGCCCAATGGCAGTGCCCTGCACGCCAACCATGTGAGTGTCAATTCGTTTTGTGAATGCTTGTGCCATTCGCATATCGGATGTGATCGGTAGCTGAACCATTGGCTCGCCAGCGAAGACGATCATTCCGACACGCTCTTGATCCATTCCGCTAAATAGCTGATTAACTGCATATTTTGTCCTCTCAAGGCGGTTTGGCTCGAAATCCTCGGCAAGCATCGAATTCGAGATGTCGACAACGAGCATCATCTCTATCCCTTGGCTCTGCTGCTCTCGAAGCTTAGAACCAAATTGTGGACGTGCAAGAGCCACTACCACAAGTGCATAGGCGAATATGAAGAGGATAAATTTGAGGATAATTCGCCCATATGAGACATCGGGCATTAGGGAGTTAATCAGATGTAAAGATCCGAATTTTTGTAGTCTCTTGCGGCGCAACTGAGCAAGAATCCAGAATGTTAGGATAAATACTGGAATCAGCAGCAAAAGCCACAAGTATGTTGGGTGTGCATAACGAAACATGGTGCCTGTTTTTATGGTATTCTGTTCAGTAATAGATGTTTAGCTACAAACTCCATGCTCAGTAGCAAAAGCGCAGCTATGAGTAAAATCCAATACTCCTCACTAAATGTTATGTTCTCGAATAGCTCGACCTTGCTCTTTTCGAGCTGGTTAATCTGGTCGTAGACCTCTTGCAGTTTATCCTTGTCGGTGGCGCGGAAATATTGACCTCCAGTCGCCTCGGCGATCTCCTGAAGTGTCTTTTCATCGATTTCGACCTTTGCGTTTTGGAACGTGATATTGCCGTAGAGATCCATAGTGGGGTAGGGCGCTGTGCCTTGACTACCCACTCCGATAGTATAGACTCTCACCCCCTGATCCATAGCGATTTGAGCTGCTGTCATGGGGGCAACCTCACCTCTGTTGTTGACACCGTCTGTGAGCAGAATTATGACCTTACTCTTCGCATCGCTCTCTCTGAGTCTATTGGTTGCTGTGGCAAGTCCATTTCCGATGGCTGTTCCATCCTCAATAATTCCGCTTTCGAGGCGTGAGATCATTGTCTGGAGGGTGTTCTTGTCATTTGTGAGAGGGCTCTGAGTGAATGCCTCACCCGCAAAAGCGACCACGCCTATGCGATCGGTGGGGCGATCGGCAACGAACTGTGCAGCCACCTCTTTCGCTGCGGTGATGCGGTCGGGTTTGAAATCACGTGCGAGCATCGAGCTCGAAATATCCATTGCTAGAACTATGTCGATACCCTCGCTTGTTGTGTAGCTGTCACGATCAATCCTTTGGGGGCGTGCCAAGGCGATAATCATCAGCGCTATGGCTAGCGTGCGCACCACAAAAGGCACATGTCGTAGATAGTAGCGCAAAGTGCGTGGAGTCTTGGCCGCAGCCTCAATCGATGAGATGCGAATGGTGGCTCCACCCTTGCGATTTTGATAGATATACCAAGCTACCATCGGTAGAATTACCAATAGTAGCCACAGTATATATGGTGTTGCAAATGTCATAATTACCAACTCTTTTTACCTCTAACAATCACAGCTTTCTTCTCATTGAGCTTCTCTTGAGTCTTATCCTCTTGTGCCTGGATAGCCTCTAGGATCTGCTCCTGCTCTTGTGGCGACATCTTCTGTTGTCCGCCTTGACCCTGCTGTTGATCTTGGTCTGATTTGTCTTGATTCTG
>CAYJIY010000049.1:0-7666 GCA_964370415.1 uncultured Alistipes sp. | reverse complement strand
GTCTTGATCCTTGTCTTGGTCTTTGTTCTGATCCTCGTTCTGCTGATCTTCGAGCAGTTTCTTAGTGTAGGCGTAGTTGTACTTAGCCTCCATATCTGTCGGATTCATGCGCAAAGATTGCTTGTAGCTCTCTAGCGCCTCCTGTAGCTTCTCCTGCTTGAACTGAGCATTTCCCAGATTGTAGTAGGCTAGCGCCCTGTCTTGGTCTGTGCGTAGGGAGTCAAGGCTCGCTTTTCCCATAACCTCAACTGCCTTGTCATAGCGCTCCGACTTGTACATTGCGTTGCCAAGGTTGTAGATCGCCTCGAAGCTCTCGGGTGCAACCTTTAGGGCTTCGTTGTATCGTGAGACGCTCTTCTCATAGTCAGCATCGTTGTAGGCACGGTTTCCCTTGCGTATAAGGCTCCTTTCGGGCATCTTTTGAGCATAGAGACTCGTAGTGCCCAGCACAATAAACAGCGCTGTATATAATATGGACTTCATAGCTCTAATCATTCTGAATTTTATAACCCTCTTTTCTCTGTTTGTGCTCATCGCTACCTATCTCCGTCACAGGTTTGGTCTCCTCCACAAAGTAGTACGCCTTGTGATATGTATTCTCGTTCTGCTCGGCATCAGGTGTTGCCTTTGCGAACTTCGCAAGGTCGGCATCGTGAAGAATAGATGTGAGATCTATCAAACTCTTTTGTGGAATATCGAGACTCTTCATCACCTTTATGGTCTCCTCCGAGGTCATCTCCATAGCATCGATGCCAAATCGAGCCTCGATATAGGTGCGCAGAATATCAGCAATAGATGAGTAGTACTCCTTGTAGCGCTCGTTTTGCCACAATTTTTGGTGGTGTATAGCCTCCAGAGCCTTGATTGCGGCAACGTGCGGAGGGAGGGGTGGTGGTCCTCTGAATATATCACCAATGCTCTTACCTCGCTTTTTGAGTATGCGCACAAGTGCATATAGCGCACCTCCAACTACCACTAGGGCAATGATAACCCAAAGTAGGTAGCCGCTGATCTCAGCGAACTTGAAGGGCATGCCCATTTGTGGCTTCACATCGTAGATCGACTGCGATGTTGAGTCGATCTGGAATGTAGCCACCTCCAAAATGAGTGAATCTTTTGTGTGGAGAGTATCCACAATATTTTTGTCGAGATAGAGCACGTGCGAAGTTCCAAGGTTGAACATACCCTCTTGGAATGCAGCGAGGGTGTATCTCTTCTGGAGCTTTATCTGTCGTCCATCTCTGTGGATAGTATCCACTGGGTGGCTCTTTATCGCTTCGACCTCCGCGCCCTGCTTCGTATTCTCAAATTCGGGGAATATAATGGTCTGCATAACATCCATATCAACCTCCACAATTATGTCGAATTGATCGCCAATGTAGACACTATCACGATCCAATCGCCCCACAATAGTCGGAGTGTTAGCCCAAGCGGAGCTGAGCGAAAGGAGTGATATAATAGTGATTAAGAGTTGCTTCATCGTTGTTTGAATAGTTTTATCAGTTCTACAACATAGTCATCCTGAGTGTTCACATCGGCAGTGTCGATGCGGTTGTGTTTGAGTGTGTGTAGCATCTTGTCGGAGCTGAGCTTCCAGTTATGGGCATAGTGCTCTCTCACGGCTTTCGACGAGGTGTCGAGCCACACTTTGCGCCCACTCTCAGCGTCTTGAAGCTCGATGATACCCACATTTGGCATCGTCTGCTCTCGCTGGTCACGAACCCTGATACCCACAATATCGTGCTTGCTACCAGCGATCTTTAGCGCATCCTCAAGGTCGCTATGATCACTTTCGGGGTTGATAAAGTCCGAGAGTAGGAAGGTTGTGCACCTCTTTTTATTGACGTTGGTAAGGAATCGCACCGCCTCGGAGAGCTTTGTGCCCGTGGATTGCGGCTCAAAACCTATGAGCTCACGTATAATCATTAGGATGTGGCTTCGCCCTTTTTTTGGAGGTATAAACTTCTCGATCTTGTCGGAGAAGAGTATGCACCCCACCTTGTCGTTGTTCTGCGCTGCAGAGAACGAAAGCACCGCTGCAATCTCAGTTATGATGTTCTTCTTTAGTCGCTCGTGAGTACCAAATAGGCGTGATCCTGAGACATCGATAACGAGCATCATAGTCAGCTCTCGCTCCTCCTCGTAGATCTTCACGTGTGGTGAGCGAGAACGAGCCGTGACGTTCCAATCTATATCTCGAATATCGTCACCAGCGCGATACTCACGCACCTCAGAAAACGACATACCTCGCCCACGGAAAGCAGTGTGATACTTTCCTGCGAAGATCTCGTTGGAGAGTCCGCGAGTCTTTATCTCGATTTTGCGGACTCTACGTAGAATATCGTTTTCGCTCTCGTGCATAACTATGGTACAATTACGTTGTTTAGAATCTCAGTGATGATCTCCTCTGTCGAGATATTTTCTGCCTCCGCCTCGTATGTTAGTCCGATACGGTGGCGCAATACATCGTGACAAACCGCACGCACATCCTCAGGGATCACATATCCTCTGCGGCGAATAAATGCGTAGGCACGAGCCGCCTTGGCTAGCGAGATACTCGCACGTGGCGAACCACCATACGAGATTAGCTTTGCTAGGCTCTGAAGGTTGTACTCCGCAGGCTCACGCGTTGCGAAGATAATGTCGATGATATACTTCTCGATCTTCTCGTCCATGTAGACATCTTCAACCACCTTGCGGGCTTTGACAATATCGTCTGGAGTGATAACCTTATTAACTTTTGGGAATCCCTCGCCCGAGAGGTTCATACGAACGATCTCACGCTCCTCCTGCTTCTTTGGGTAGGAGATCTTAGCTTTGAGCATGAAACGGTCTACCTGCGCCTCAGGGAGTGGGTATGTACCCTCCTGCTCCAGGGGGTTTTGTGTCGCAAGGACAAGGAATGGCTGAGGTAGTGGGTAGGTCTGATCGCCAATTGTTACTTGACGCTCCTGCATCGCCTCAAGAAGTGCCGATTGCACCTTAGCTGGCGAACGGTTGATCTCGTCGGCAAGCACGAAGTTGGCAAAGATAGGACCTTTACGCACCTGGAAATCCTCGTTCTTCTGTGAATAGATCAGCGTACCGAGTAGATCGGCAGGCAGAAGATCGGGCGTAAACTGAATACGTGAGAAGTCTGCATCCACAGCCTTCGCTAGAGTTGTGATGGCTAGAGTTTTTGCTAGACCAGGAACACCCTCCAAGAGGATGTGTCCATTGGATAGAAGACCGATTAGCAGGGTATCAACAAGGTGTGCTTGTCCGATAATGACCTTGCCCATTTCATTGCGCAACGTATCAACAAAGAGGCTCTCTTTTTCGATACGTTCGTTGAGTTCTTTGATGTTAACTACTTCACTCATCTTAATTATAATACGTTATATTATTTATTTAGTTCTATTTGCCTTTGTAGTCTACAAATATATAAATTTTTTGTTGTTTTTTCAAGTCTAACGGCTAAAAAATAGCACTGCTCCAAGCAGTGAAACGTTCCTAGTTTGATAATTATTGTATTGTATGTGCTCTTTTATAGCAATATGTTAAGGGAGGCCAATGAAAATATTGACCTCCCTCCATCAGTTTTAATAAGAGGTGTTATCGTCCGCTCAGATCCGTGATGGAACTGATCAACCTCATGATCCATTGATAGCCGTTTCTAGCCATCGTTGCGACTTGATATATTGTCTCGATCTGATCTTTGCAGTGTTTGATCTGCCAGCGTATTGTGGATGTGTAGAGAGTGATGGATATCACCGCCAACACACCTCCAACTAGTAGTAGTGCCGCAGATAGCGAGCCGAGAACGTGTGCCAACCATATAACTGCCGCTGTGAGCAGGAAGATTAGCGCAAGGGCGGTCACTATAACAAAAATGAGAAGTGTCGAAGCAATGTTTGTAGGGTGATTCTGTTCCATCTCTATTCTCTGTTAGGGGTCTCTATTTACTCTCGTCCTGATGTGTGCAGCACTCCTTGTCGTGGAAGTTGCGGATTTTGGTGATCTCCTTGTCGATGAGATCTTTCAGCGAGTCTCGCATTTCGGGTCCCGATTTTGGTGTGAGCAGCATTGTGACTGCCGAGCCTACTACAACCCCTCCCAACAGTGCGGCTAGGGTAGTGATACATGTGTGTTTCATAATACTTGATTTTTAGAATTACAGCTACATTAATTGCAAAATCTGCGCCAATACTATATATTTGTACAATGAAAATTAATCTGCTCAATACTGTGGCGTTCTCTGGCCATCGGGACTACGCCGTGGAGTATGACCCAAAGCTAAGAGATACGATCAATAGCCTCTATGCGGAGGGCTATCGCTGTTTTATATCGGGTGTGGCGGTGGGTTTTGATCTCTCGGCAGCAGAGGCGGTGCTCGCCCTTCGTGACGCTCATGCCGATGTGGAGCTTGTGTGCGCCATCCCATTCGTCGAGCAGGCGCTAAAATATAGCACTGAAGATAGGCTCAGATATGAGCATGTGTTGGAGCGTGCCGATAGAGTGGTCTATATCTCGCAAGAGTTTCACCCTGCGTGCTACAAGCGTCGCAATGACTATCTCGTAGATAATAGCTCCGTGGTGGTTGCCTATCTGAATAGAGCCCGTAGCGGGACTGGATACACTGTTAGACGTGCTATGCGGCGTGCTCTTCGGGTGATAAATTTGATCGACAGCACCGATATGACAACCTATATAGATAAGAAAAACCCCACTCTGTTTTGAGTGGGGTTTTTCGTGTATAATAGTCGGGTGATCTACATCTGTGTGATGTTGCACACCCTTTAAACTACTACTTCCAGTTAAGGATTTTGTAGAAGTCGAACGCCTCAGGGTTCGCAACGTACTCCTTAGCAGCCTCGTAATCCTCTTCGCCAATAGCGTTGATGATGTTGTCGATAACTGAAGAGAACTTGTCAGAAGAGATGTCAACCAAACGTGGTGGAATCTTACCTGATGTCTGATCTTGAAGGTCTTTAAGGTAAAGTGGTGATACGTTACCCTCAGAATCAACATAAACCATACAACCTGTCTTGCCCTCTGAGAATAGTTTGTAAACACCAATTCCTAGCTCCGAGCAGTATGTAAGGTCGAATGCGATAGGAGTCTGGCAACGGATCTCGTAACCGATCTCAACTGGACGGCTCTTAACTTTGATACCAAGCTCTTTAAGCTTCATCTCGATCATCTCGTTGAAGATGTGAGCCTTTGAAACCTTACCAAGCTCTGGGTGACCGTGGTCGTCGTATGTGAAGTGAACACCGCTCTTCTTGATCTCCTCGTCGCTGAGTGCGTGGAATACACCCTCAGAGATTACAGCAGCTCCGTAGTCCATACCCATGATCTTACGCTTGATGATAGAAGAGATAACAAGGTTAACGATCTTCTCAACTGTGATCTCAGTCTTGTCGAACATCTCAGGGATAACGATCATAGGGTAGTGGCAAGCCTCACCGATACCGAACGCAAGGTGACCTGCGCTACGGCCCATTGCAGCCAATACAAACCAGTTTCCGCTTGTGCGAGCATCAACATATACTGCACGACCGATAACTGTTCCGCCCTCTTTAGCAGACTCATAACCGAAAGTTGGAGCTCCCGCTGGAAGTGGAAGGTCGTTGTCGATTGTCTTAGGAACGTGGATATTAGCGATAGAGTACTTCTTCTCCTCAAGGAATTTAGCGATGCGGTTAGCCGTTGACGCTGTGTCGTCTCCACCAACTGTAACAAGAAGTTTGATGTTGTTGTCAGCGAAGAATGAGAGGTTGAAGTTGTTCTCAAAATCAGCATCCGTTGGCTTGAAGCGGCTCATCTGAAGGTAAGAACCCCCTTGGTTGAAGATACCATCAGCCATTGCGTAGTCAAGATCTACTGTCTTTGGTGCTGGGTTGAAAAGACCAGTGTAACCTTCGTGAAGACCGATAACACGGTAACCTTTGCGTAGGAATGCTTTAGCAACACTACCTACTACTGTATTCATACCTGGAGCAGGACCTCCACCAGTAAGAATTGCAACTGCTTGTTTCATACTTTTTTATATAATTGTTTTGGTTTAAAAGTCACATGCGATGAGACTTGTTTGTCATACGACGCACAAAATTACAATATATTTTCTAAAAATGCCAAAATAATAGATAAAAAATGAGGAGATTCACTCGGAATCTCCTCATTTACATTGAAACGAAATTGAGTAGAAAAAACTACGATACTACCTTTACGTTTACTGCTTGCTCTCCCTTGGTACCCTCACCAAGCTCAAATTCTACACTCTGGCCCTCTTTTAGAGCTTTGAAACCCTCGATGTTTATACCAGAAAAGTGCACGAATACTTCTTTACCTTCGTCAGCAGTGATGAAGCCGTAGCCTTTTTTACTGTCGAACCATTTTACTGTACCTGTCATTAATTATAAAGTTTAAGTGTTAATCGATGATGCAAGATACAAAAAAAAACTTTACTTTACCAAATAAAATCAAATATTTTTTTTATTTATATTGTTTGTTTCAAGGAATTTGGGCTAAATATAACATATTATATACGTTATATGCACTTTAAAGGGTGATTTCTAAGAAAATTAAATTAATCACTTTTCTTGGAATGGCTGTTTTAAACTTTTTTCACTTTTTTTGCCAAAAAGTTTGCAAATATAAAAATTAGCTGTATCTTTGCACACCGGTAAATGAGATGAACGTCTCGATTGCCAACAACAACTTTGCGGGGTGTAGCGCAGTCCGGTTAGCGCACCTGCTTTGGGAGCAGGGGGTCCCAGGTTCGAATCCTGGTACCCCGACGCAGAGAGAGACACTAATCTTTATGGTTAGTGTCTTTTTTTATATACCTATATATCACTGACAATGAGAATTAAGCCCGAAATTGTAGACACGGCAGATGGATCGCAGACGCTGCTCCATCCGACCCTAAATCAGCACTATCACTCCCTATTTAGTGCGCACGAGGAGTCGACACTTATCTTCATCGAGAGTGGTTTGGAGTATTTCGTTGCACAAAAGCAGACTCCGCCCTCAAAGGTAAATATCTTTGAGATGGGCTTCGGTACGGGACTTAATGCCTATCTAACCCTAAAATATTTTGAGGAGTCGTCTCTTAGCCACGAAAATTTAAGCGTCGAGTACACGTCTGTGGAGTTGTATCCAGTATCGATAGAGTGCGTAGCGCAGATGACTCTCGCTGCGGATATGGATTTTA
Source organism: uncultured Alistipes sp. (assembly GCA_964370415.1). Lineage (GTDB taxonomy): Bacteria > Bacteroidota > Bacteroidia > Bacteroidales > Rikenellaceae > Alistipes. The sequence continues at coordinate 468 of CAYJIY010000049.1, read as the reverse complement.
TGGCGCTGCATAGCTCCGAGTGGGGCGAGAAATGCTATATAAAGCCCTATTTTATCCTGAATAAGCTAAGTGAGGGTTTGCTTACAGCTGAGATCCCTCAAGGGCTTGATTTGGTCTATTTTGACGCATTTTCGCCCGACTCGCAACCTGAGCTGTGGAGTGAAGAGGTATTCTCCAAACTTTATGATGCGATGAATAGCGGTGGGGTTTTGACAACATACTGTTGTAAGGGATCTGTGAAGAGGGCTCTAAAGTCCGCTGGCTTCCAAATTGAGCGCCTGCCTGGTCCTTCAGGGAAGCGACACATTCTACGAGCTGTGAAACTCTAATTATACTATTGTATATAGGGTAGTGTGATAGTCTAGTGTTAGATCAAGGTCGTATGTATCATTTCGTGAGACCTCCCATCCCATTCTTCTCTTCTCGGCGAGTATCTAGGTGTTGAATATTTAATTGAGACTGCGTGCT
>CAYJIY010000048.1:0-12220 GCA_964370415.1 uncultured Alistipes sp. | reverse complement strand
AATGACTCCGCACACTATTTGGAGTATTAATTGGATCAATGGCATTACATTGATAAATGAAATTGAGTAGACACACGCACCCATCACCAATGCAATGAGAAACGATGGCGTTATATCTTTCATCTGATCCATAGCACTATATTTCAACATCTTACCAGAATAGTATGAATTTAAATAATATGCAAAAAAACTAGAGAACACGCTTCCTATAAGCATCCAGTAGATATCAATAAATATTCCGAGCAGAATAGGTATTACACCCACACATTTTTTAATTATCTCCAATCTCAGGAACAGATCCGATCGTCCTTGCACCTGTAGCATATTTAGGTTGATTGCGTGCAGAGGATAGAGCATTGCAGAGAAACAGATGATCTGCAAGAACCCTACAGCTTGCAACCACTTCTCACCAATTAGCACCAATATCATAGGTTTGGCAATAGCAGCCAGACCCAACATAGATATAAAAGTAATAAACATTGTGAATCTTATCACCTTGCGATAGGCCTCTTTCAATCTTGCGCTATCATCATGTATTGAGCTCAGAACTGGATACGAAACACGTTGTATGGTCGATGTAAGGGTTGAGGATAGCATCGTACTAAATTGTGTGGCACGCCCAAATTGCCCAAGGGTTGCAGGCGAGTAGAATCGACCTATCACAACCTCATATATCTGTTTCCAAAGTGTGTCAATTAATCCCGATACGAGTAGCTTCCACCCAAATGCAAAGAGCTCGTTAAAGCTGTCTCTTGAAAACTGAAACTTCGGAATCCACCTATTATATACCCACAGCAATAGTGTATTGAGGCTATGTTTCAAGATTGCTTGCGCCACAAGACTCCATACTCCATATCCGCTGAGCGCCATGCCGATACCCAACACACCACTTGTCACTGACGATATGACTGATATTTTGGTCTGCGTCTTAAAGTCAACACGCTTCACGAGTCTTGTGCGCTGAATAATAGCTAGAGCATTGATAACAACGATTGACCCCATCACTCTTGTGATGGATACTAGCTCTGAGTTTTTGAAGAACGAAGCGATATATGGCGCTAGTACATATAGTCCACCAAAAAGAGCTAAACTAACGGCAAGATTAAAGAAAAAGATGGTGTTATAGTCTAGATCCGTAGCGTTCTGTTTACGTATTAATGCACTTGAGAAACCACTATCAACCATGCTATTGAATAGGTTGACAAAGATGATTGTTATTGCGATAAGACCATATTCGGCAGGTGAGAGAATATTTGCAAGCACAATACCCACAATAAAGCTAATACCTGAATTCGCAATACTATCAAGACTACTCCATGCTACGCCAGATACCGTTTTTTGTTTTAAACCGCCACTACTCATCTCTCCTTAATATTATAATTACTCACTGCACTAGCATATAAATATTTGCTCTACTCACAAACACATTAAAATTTACGCTATGTGAATCTGGGGCAAAGGTAGTGTAAAAACTAGCAATAACAATATAAATTAGTGGAAAAAGGCTCTAAAATGATACAAAAAAATAATCTAACTACCTTATTTCATCTTGCACAAAACCACAATACACAAAACAATTAAACACTAAAAATCAACACCTTAACCCCAACATCAAACTACCTATAATATTTCACAACCCATATCGCGGCGACTATCACACTCCGCTGCTAGGGATATTTTGCAAAGGAGACAAAAAAAGTTATATTTGCAGAAACCCATTGGTTAAAATATTTTCAAGAGATAAAAATCAACACATAAAGAGCAAATAGCGATGAAAATTATAGCGACTTCCGATCTTCACGGACACCTACCCAATATTGAGCAGGCTGACATAGTATGCATAGTGGGCGACATCTCGCCTCGACCTATGAAGAATGACATTCAGGCTCAGTGGCAGTGGTTTAACACGATATATCTGCCTTGGGTTGAGTCTCTGCCAAGTCGCTATGTTATAACTGTTGCGGGCAATCACGACAAGTTCCGCAAGTATCACGGAATTGTATCAACCGCCAAGCACATATATCTGGAAAATAGCGGTGTGCAACTAGAGGGCTACTCTTTCTACGGCACGCCTCACACCATAAAACTCAATGACGATCTAACGTTCAAGCCCCTCTGCGAGAAGTCGGAGCGAATATTTGGGATGATCCCCTCCCGTGTCGACTTTCTCTTGTCGCACTCATCGCCCTATGGAGCAAACAACTGTGGCGCGCTATACAATGGCGAGGGTCCCGACATTGGGTGTCGAGAACTTACGGCAGCGATCCGTGAGCGAGATATAAAGTACATTTTCTGTGGCCATATCCACACAGGCAACCACACCCTAACTCAATGGGAGGGGCGAATGATCGCAAATGTCGCCTACACCGATGAGCACAAGCTCCCAGCCTTCGAGCCGCTAGTTTTGGAGCTATAATACTCAAATCAACAGCTACGCTCTAACAAAAAAATGTGGCTAGTTCTCTTGAGAGAACTAGCCACTCAAAACTACAACTATAATTTAAAAGAGATCCTTAGATCAACTCAAATTCTGCTGTCAATGGTGTGTTGTCTGAAGCACCACCTACGTAGATCTCGAATTTACCCTCCTCTGGAGCAAATGTCTTGTCTAGGCGGAAGAATGCTAGATCTTCTGGTGTGAGCTTGAACTCAACAACAGCGCTCTCGCCTCTCTTAACAAACACCTTCTCGAAGCCCTTAAGCTCGCTTAGTGGACGTGATACACCCTCACCTACAAGGTCACGCACATACAACTGAACAACCTCGTGGCCGTCGTACTTACCCGTATTCTTAAGAGTTACCTTCACCGTTAGATCGCCATCCTTAGTCATCTGCTTAGTGCTTAGTTCTGCTGCCTCATACTCGAAAGTTGTGTAGCTCAAACCGTGACCAAACGCAAATAGTGGTGTGTTTGGAATATCGCGATACTTAGTGCTGAATCCATGTGGTGTTGGATCGAATGGACGACCAGAGTTAAGCTCCGAGTAGTAGACTGGAACCTGCCCTAGGTGGTATGGGAAGCTCATCGGAAGTTTAGCCGATGGGTTGTAGTCACCGAAGATAACATCAGCGATTGCGTGTCCTGCTTGAGAACCTAGCAACCAGCAGTTAAGGATAGCCTCAGGAGAATCAACAACATCTGTCAAAACTAGTGGACGACCCGTGAATAGCGCCATAACCATAGGCTTGCCGCTCTTCTCGATCTCAGCGATAAGCTCACGCTGAAGACCCTTTAGTGAGATGTCAGCGTAGCTACGACACTCACCCGACATGTATGCTGTCTCACCAACTGCCATCACAACAACATCAGCGCTACGAGCCGCTCTTAGAGCCGCTGCAAAACCGCTACGATCTGTCTCATTGATATCAAGTGGCGAGAAGAAGTCCATCGACTCGTTATTTACCAATTTGCAACCTTCAGCATATACTACATCTACGCTCTCGCCTACTGCCGCCTTGATACCCTCAACCAAAGATACTGCGCTGTTCGCTGTAGAGTGACCTCTCCAGTTACCTAGTGCCGCATCCTTATCATCAGCAAGAGGACCGATCACTGCGATACGACGCACGCTCTTCGATAGTGGAAGTAGGTTGCCTTCGTTCTTCATCAAAACGATCGATTTCTTAGCAACGTCACGTGACGCTGTCATATTCTCCTCAGTAAGAGTGTATTTCTCTACGTTCTCTGGCTTGCTATACTTGTATGGATCTTCGAATAGTCCTAGATCGAACTTGATCTTTAGAACACGGCGCACCATCTGGTCGATCTCCGCCTCCGAGATACGTCCGCTCTCAACGAGCTCCTTACCATGAGCGATGTATAGGTTACCCGCCATGTCCATATCTACACCTGCCTGAAGACCATCTTCAGCAGCTTCTACGGTACCAGCAGCTGTTCCGTGAGCGATAGTCTCTGCAACAGAAGCCCAATCCGAAACTACAAAACCATCATAGCCCCACTCATCACGAAGTACATCTGTAAGCAACCAACGGCTAGTAGATGTTGGCTCATTATTGATAGTGTTAAATGCCGACATGAAGCTCGCAACGCCCGCTTCTGCTGCCGCCTTGAATGGTGGGAAGTAGACCTCACGAAGCATGCGCTCCGAAGCCTCAACAGATGAATAGTCACGCCCTGCAAGCGAACCTCCGTAACCTACGAAGTGCTTTGCACAAGCTGCGATTGTGAAATCATCAGCGAGTGATGTACCTTGGATACCCTTGATACGAGCTAGACCAACCTGAGTAGTGAGGTAAACATCCTCACCTGCACCCTCCATCACACGACCCCAACGTGGATCACGTGACACGTCAACCATTGGAGCGTATGTCCAGTTGATACCGTTCGCTGCCGACTCGATAGTCGCATAGCGTGAGCTCTTCTCCACAGCCTCCATATCGAAACTCGCTGCGTCTGCCAACGGAATTGGGAACATTGTCTTATATCCGTGAATTACATCGAATCCAAACAGAAGTGGAATACCTAGGCGAGACTCCTCGACTGCGATCTTCTGGATGCGTAGAGTCTTCTCGGCACCGATAAGGTTAAGGAAATTACCCACCTGACCCGAACGAACTAGTGCGTCGATATCTTCGTTATGGTTTGTCGACGCCGAAGCACCAGTCGACATATATGGGTCTGAAATTAGGTTCAACTGACCTAGTTTCTCTTCGAGCGTCATTTGAGAGAGTAGCTCCTCCACACGAGGATCGCTCTGCTTCGATCCACCTCCTGCACATGAGATAGCTAATCCCGCAAGTGCAAGTCCTAAAATAAGGTTTCTTTTCATCTATTTATTGTTTTTTTTGAAATACTCTGATATAATCAATCTCATAGGTAGTTGGTAGTGCCGACTCATCGATTCCTTGGGCACCTCCCCAGTTACCGCCCCACGCAAGGTTGAGCTTTAGGTAGAATGGCTTATCGAATGGCCATGTGTCGTTGTTGCCCGCTTTGTCGTTGACGAACTCGAAGTAGCGCACCCCATCGACAAAACCACGAATATAATCCTCGGTCCACTCCACAGCGTAGATGTGAAACTCCTCTTGAGCTGTTGGGATGTGAATCTCGTCACCTCTCTCGGTCTGCATACCGTGGTTATAGGCTGCACAGTGGATCGTCGAGAATATCACATTCGGCTCATAGCCCACCTGCTCCATAATATCGATCTCACCATCCGCTGGCCAGTGCTTGAACTCCTTTGGCAGCATCCAAAACGCAGGCCATGTACCCTTACCTTTTGGCAACTTCAGGCGACCCTCAAAGTAGCCATAAGTCCAGCTCTCACGAGTATTAACACGAGCCGAAAGCACCTCGTCACCAACCTTTTTGAGGTTGATCTTAAGGACACCCTCCTCGATTACTGCACATGTATCAGCGCCTCGAACACCTGCAATATAATTTTGGATTTCGTTGTTACCCCAACCATTTGCCCCCTGCTCATACCACCACGCTGTGGTGTCGAGCATCGAGATCGGCTCATCGGAGCTAAACTCATCCTGCCAAACTAACTCATAACCTGTCAAGAGGCTATCCTTCGCAAAAGGCTTCACACTCTCAGGCGCTACACTCTTATCGCTAGCACACGCAAGGAGCAAAGCTCCCTGCATGGCTACGATCATACAACTAACTAATTTTTTCATTTATCTTTTATTACAATGTTGGATCAACACTCAACTCCTCAAGGCAGAAGATTAGAACCCAGTCCTGTCCCTCTGTTGAGTTTGCAACACGCAACGCTAGAGCGCTCTCTGTTTGGTAGATAATCTCATAGACCTGTGTTCCGCAGAAGTAACCTAGCATCGCACCATCCGAAACAGTAAGAGTTGGGTACTTACCCGCCTCGCTGATCGAGAATGTGAAATCACCACCTGCGTAGTCAAAACCTACGTCAGCACCCGAAGTGAATGTGATGTTGTAACCTGCTGCTATTGCTGCCCAGTCACGACCATAAGCCGTTCCTAGATCCTCGATCGAGAGCTTTAGTCCGTTAAGGTTGAAGTTCATCTTCATATCGTAGATCTCCCAACCCTCATTCTCTTTGATGCTTGGCACGTTAGCGCCCCACCATCCTTGAGAGTATGAATCCAATGGACCAAGACCCATGTGACCTCTGATATCTGTTCCTACTGCCGCCTTAACCTCGTCAGTGAATAGGTTGTACTGGTCGAAAACCCAAACCTTACCATCAACTGCATCGGCACCACCTGTAAGCATCTCATAGGCTGGAGTGCTGATTAGGCTGTAGTCATCCTGCTCGATGTTGAGCGACATGCTCTTTGTCACCGAAGCACCATTTGATGTGTGCATTGTCAAGGAGACTGTGTAGGTACCCTTCTGTGGGTACTCACCTACTGCTGAGTTACCACGAGTCTTAACACCATTGCCAAGATCCCACTCCGAGACTGCAACATCGCCAAAAGCGGTAGCGTTAGTGAACTCAATGACGTTATCACTTCTAGTTGAAGTTGTTGTGCTGATTGTCATCGTCTCTGCCGATAGAGCTTGAGTCGACTCCAATGAGTGGTTGTCTGGATCCTGAGGAGCACATGCGCCTAGCATTGTCATAAGCGATAAGCCAAGCAGTGATTTAAATATATTTTTCATCTTTTTCTGTCTGTTTTAAGGTTATGATTAATAGTAACGCTGCTCGAGTGGGTACTCCGTTCCCGTTGTTTTGTCGATCTCCGACTGTGGGATTGGGATGTAGCGATCGTTAGCAGTGTAGCTGCGTGATGAGTTGAAACCTGCAACCGACTCAGTAAGTGTAGATGCAGCATCGCCCCAACGTACTAGATCGTAGAAACGCATTCCCTCACCGAGGAACTCCTTACGACGCTCCAACTTGATGTTGTCCTCTGTCATAGCTAGAGTTCTAGGCTCACCATAAGCACGGCTTACAACCTCATCGAACGCCGCTTGTGCGCTCACACCCTGCTGCTCTGCTACTGAGTGCATAGCCACAAGCTCTGCATAGTTCAATAGTGTCTCAGCGTAGCGGAAGATACGTAGGTTGTTAGCGAAGTTTAGGTCGATATCCCCTGGAGGAGGGTTGTATCCTGCACGTGCAGCGTACTTCGCCTGGAAGAGTCCTGTATCTTGGAAACGAGGTGTGTACTCCTCTGCTCTCCAGTCATTGATCGAGCCCTCGCGACGTGTGTCACCTGGATCGAAGATGTTATATACTGACTCACGCACTGGAGCAAATCCCCATCCGCCTGTGAATACCTCGTTTGGATCAACTAGACCGTTTGGCGAGATGAATGCTGGTAGGTTAGTACCATAACCCTGCCATCCGCTAGCCCAGATCTTACCCTCTGGTAGTTGGTTGCTCTCGAAGATAGACTCTTCGCAGAATTCGTTCTCGTCCAACCACATAGCTGCGTAGTCGTCCATTAGCTCGAACTCACCGCTAGCGATGATCGTTGCAAGGTCGTTAGCTACCTCAGTGTAGCGAGACTCATCGCCCTGATACATCACAACACGAGCCTTTAGCATAAGTGCCGCCGCGCGAGATGCTCTAGCTCTGTTAGAACCAGTGTTTGTATTCATCGCCAAAGAGCCCTCTGCAGTTGCGATCTCAAGGTCTTGCATGATCTCAGCGTAGATCTCATCAGCTGTGAGCTGTGGCGCAAGGTATGGCTCAGATAGTGGCTTCTCGAAGAATGGAATATCACCAAATAGTTTCCACAAAAGGTGTGTGTAGTATGCACGTAGGAAGTATGCCTCGGCTGTGAATTGTGCGAGTTTTGCCTCTGACACACCCACTGCGTTCTCACAACTCATGATAGCGTTGTTAGCACGAGCGATACCTGAGTAGTAGATGCTCCACAGACCACCAAGACTCTCAGCTGGGCTCATTGTGAACTGCGAGAGTGAGTATAGCGCACTCTGGTCACCTGCATCACCACCACCCTTGAAGATGTCGTCAGAGCGTAGGTCTGACATCAATAGGATACCGTTGAAGTTGTTTGCAGCGTAGCTGTCGAACAGCAAAATTTGATATACTGCCGTTAGGCTCGATTCGATAGCACCCTCTGTTGCTGGCGCTCCTGCATCGATTTGTTCTGTCGATTTAGTTGTTAGGAAGTCATTACCACACGATGTTACAACGAGTGAGAACAGTACAACTAAGCTTGTTAAAATACTATATTTTTTCATACTTTAATTCGTTTTTAGGTCTTTAGGTTAGAAAGAGATGTTTGCACCAACTGAGATTGTTCTCGCTTGAGGATAGATACCTCTATCGACACCGATGTTAGTGTAGCCATCAGCTGCGATCTCAGGGTCGAAACCATCGTATTCAGTGAATGTAAGTAGGTTCTCTGCCGCAACATAAACTCTTAGGCGCTGGATCGAAACACGCTTAGTGATCGCCTCAGGAAGCGTATAACCGATCTGTGCCGACTTTAGGCGAAGGTATGAGCCATCCTTGATGTAGAGATCCGACGAGCGCCAGTTCTTGTTAGCGTTAACGGCTGTCATTCTAGGGATTGTGTTCGACGTTCCCTCACCGTGCCATCTCTCGAGGATCCATGCTGGACGGTTCATCGCTGGGATGTCACCACGCTGCGAGAAGTCATAGATGTCGTTACCGATCGTTCCTTGGAAGAATAGGTTCACATCGAAGCCTTTCCAGTCTGCACCCAAAGTGAAACCGTAGCTCCAGTCTGGCATACCCTTACCGATCTTTGTACGGTCGTTGTCGTTGATTACGCCATCACCGTTATAGTCTACGAAGATCACATCACCTGGCTGCGCCTCTGGCTGAAGTAGCTCTCCGCTATTGTTTACGTATGAGTTAACTTGATCCCAGTTTTGGAATAGTCCGTCAGTCTTCATACCGTAGAAGTATGGCCAAACCTCGCCGTTCTCAGCACGTACATAGTCACCAATACCCGATGCACCTGCCGATACGTATGTTGCGTTACCCGATGCGTTACCCAAGTCGATGAGTTTGTTCTTCACGTATGATGCGTTTGCCGATACGAAGTAGTTGAAGTCGTTGATTGAGTGCTTCCATGTAGCTTCGATCTCGATACCGCTGTTTTTCATGCTACCTAGGTTACCTAGTGGTGCTGCCTGACCCACGTATGATGGGATCTGAACATCCATCAACATACCGTTTGTCTTCTTCACATAGTAGTCAAATCCAACTGTAAGGCGACTGCCAAACATGCGAGACTCGAAACCTATATCTGTCTGCTCCGACTCCTCCCACATGATGTTAGAGTTTGCCAATGCCGCAGGAGATGAACCATAGCTTAGTGTACCTGTGTTGCTCTCGTCAGCTACGTTGTAGCCACCACCGAAGTAGTAGTTCTGACCACCACTCATGAGCGATGCGTAGCGGAAGTTACCGATATTCTCGTTACCGTTGCGTCCCCAGCTAAAGCGAAGTTTGAATACATCCATCCAAGATGGTGTTACGTCCTCCATGTAAGGCTCGTTGAGGATGTTCCAACCCGCAGAAACCGCAGGGAACATTGCCCACTTATTACCCAAACCAAAGCGTGAAGATCCATCATAACGCATTGTGAACTGGATCATATAGCGCTCATCGTAGTTGTAGTCTGCACGAGCGAAGTACGATGCCAAAGAGACAAAGTCATAGCCTCCAGTACCACCCCATACTCTCTCATCGTCACTATCACCGATAGCTGAGTTGATGTTACCCATTGTTGGGTCTGTCGTTAGAAGATCGTAGTCCGAACCTCCAAGGTTGCGTGCAGAGTAGCGCTGTGCCGATTGACCTGCAACTACTGTTAGGTTGTGCACATCGTCAAATGTGTTGTTGTACGTAAGTACGTTCTCAATCTGCCATTTGTAACCTCTGTTCATCTCGTCCTGAACGTAGCTCTTCTGAAGTTGCTTCATCGAACCCATGTAGTACTCATAACCAATTGCGTGGTAGCCCCAGAACGCTAGGTCCATACCGTAGCTAGACTTGAACTTAAGACCTGGCAAAAGATCTGCCTCAGCGTAGAACGTTCCGACAAACTTATCGTCGCTATTAACCCATGACGATGGGTCGTTGAGCTGCGCTAGTGGGTTTGTGATCTCCTGGTATCCAGCTGGTGGAAGAGAAAGAACACGCCCCTCGGCATCAACGATAGCTGTTGGGTAGTCATGAAGAATCCAGCCTGCCTCAGTCTTTTCAACCATCTGACCGCCAACCTCACGTGAGATGAGTGTTGAGTCATCAGCATATGGAGACAATAGTGGAGAGAATCCAACTGCACTACCTAGGATAGAGCCATACTCCGAGTTTGCTGTGATACCAGTTGAGATCGAGCGAGAGTAACCGATGTTAGCACCAACCTTCACTTTGTTTAGGAAGTTGCGGCTCTCGTCTTCGAATACTGTATAAGTTGAGTTTGAGCGAACGCTGTAACGCTCATAGTTAGATTTGTCGTAATCACCACCGATGATACCCTCTTGGTTGTAGTAACCGAACGAAAGGAAGTACTGCGACTTGTCGCTACCACCACTCACGCTCACTTGGTGCTGCTGCACTGGTGCGTCGTAGTTGAATGTTAGGTCTTGCCAGTCAGTACCAACGCCTGCCGATGCAACCTGATCTGCAGAGTAGCGAGGAAGGTTACCGTCGTTGATATCCATCTCGTTCATGATAGTCATGTACTCAGTTGCGTTGAGCACCTCCTTTTTAGTCCATGGGTTCTGAATACCATAGCTAAAGTCGTAGTTGATTGTAGCCTTACCGCTCTTACCGCTCTTTGTTGTCACCAAGACAACACCATTCGCAGCACGAGCTCCATAGATAGCAGCAGATGCCGCATCCTTAAGGATCTCAACCGATGAGATGTCTGTTGGGTTAAGGTAGTTGATACCGCCATCTACTGGCATACCATCTACGATATATAGTGGATCACTATTGTTTACTGTACCAATACCACGGATTCTAACCTTAGAATCAGCACCTGGCTGACCTGAGCTCTGAGTGATCTGCACACCCGAGACCTTACCCTTTAGGGCATCCTCCACACGTGAAGGCTTAGTTGCATTTAGATCCTCAGCTGTAACACGGCTGATCGCAGCTGTCACAACGCTCTTCTTCTGAACACCATAACCGACAACAACAACCTCATCAAGGTCGGCGATGTCCTCCTGCATGATGATCGTAAATTCTGTTTGAGTACCGATGACGATCTCTTGGGTCTTATACCCTATATAAGAGAACTCAACTTTCACGCCTGCAGATACGTTTAGCGTAAATTTTCCATCGAGGTCTGTGGTTGTACCTCCTGTTCCTTCCACCTCAGCTACTGCAACTCCGATCATCGGAAGGTTGTCAGTCGAGCTGAGTACTGTACCACTAATTTGTACATCTTGAGCATGAGCTGCAATTATTGCAACCAGACTCATAAGTAATGAGAGTAATACTTTCTTCATACACCGTTCATTTTAAAGTTAGTTTGACATAAATTTTGGTTTCCTTGTGATACGAAATTACGAATCACATTTAGTAACAAAAATTTAATATACATTCAAAAATTCGTCACGCCGATTTATTAATACGTCATCACTACGTCAAAACAAACAACACTTTGAAAATCAGAATTTTAATAAATTTTATTATATACTAATAAGTCGCAAATTTAACGATTTATTAAGATTTTTTAAATATTTTTTGATGAAAATTTCACTTTTTTTCAGGATAAAAATTTTCAATTTGCATCTAAACTACTAGTATTATGACAAATCACACACTACGAACTATACCGCAGATGATGGCAAATGCACGCCTTGTATAATCTAAGATTTCACGACTACTCTCCACCTACTTTGCGTTGCACGAACAGCCCTATCTTCGTGAGATAATACGCAAAAAAAAAGGTCGCCACTTAAAGTGACGACCTTAAAACTAGATATTGATTATTTATACTATGCTGAATTCAACCTGCAATCGCAACTGAATCCATAGTTAATAATTGTTAAAATATAAATTTAATTTATTGTTTTTCTATAAACTAACTCTCCATTTTTAAATTTTAATTCATAAAGCAATTCTTTATTAGTCTCAGATTTTTGATGCACATAGTATATTCCATTAACCCAATCTGCTTTCATTATTTTTTTGTCTGCAAAATTTGAAAAATCTTTATTTTCTTTAAATGGAATATCAAATTTTCTATTTAAAAATTTTTCTATTCTATTATAACCATTTACGTTTTTTAGAATTAAATTATTTTCCTCACA
>CAYJIY010000047.1:0-12676 GCA_964370415.1 uncultured Alistipes sp. | reverse complement strand
TGAAGGTGCGAGCGAGTAAGTTTTTCGCTTGCGAAGTAGTTGTTGAGTACCTCAGCTGCAACACCCCAGCGCACTAGGTCGAAGAAGCGACTTCCCTCCAAAGCGAACTCTAGGCGACGCTCTGTGCGAAGAGCCAAAGTAGCCTCCTCCTTAGTGTATGTCTTCGTTGTGTCGTAGAGACCAACCTTATAGTTTGCCGCAGGTGCTGAGCCATCCTCAGTCATCACTCGTTGAGTTGCCGCAGCGCGAGCACGCACTTGGTTGATATAGCCAATACCTTCGGCTGTCTGTCCTAGCTCGATTGCCGCCTCAGCACGCCATAGGAGAACATCTGCGTAGCGAATCACGTAGAAGTTAAGGGCGTTAACATAAGGCCAAACCGTTAGGTAATGCTCCGAATTCTTCGATACCAGGCGCTTCTTAGGGCTATAAGGACCATAAACACCTGACTCACGTGGAGTCCAATCGTAGAGCTGAACATCGAGGAACATAATACCTGGACGTGCCACCGTGTGGTCGAGACGAACGTCTACATTGTCGCTTGAAGTAACGTCGCCACCACTCAAAAGTGGGAGACCATCAGCATCGGTCTTGTGAGCATTTACGAGGTTCTGCGATGGGCGCAAGAAACCGTAGTTTGGGTAAGGACCCCCAGGAGGTAGTAGGCGATCACCAGCGTTACCGTTGTAGTCGTTCTGCGAACCATCGTTAATTGCCGATTGAACTGCAAATAGCACCTCAGAAGAGTTATCGAAATCTGGGAGGAATACATCTCTAAAATCTGCCAATAGTCCATAACCTGGAGCCGAGAGCACGATATCCGCCATATCGGCAGCCTCCTGCCACTGACCCTGGAAAATATGAACCTTAGCCATATACGCCGCTGCTGAGTACTTCGTTGGGCGTGCTATCTCGGCTTGCGACTCAGGGAGAGTCTCGTATGCCGCTTGGAAGTCTGCAAGGATCTTACCCCACAACTGCTCCGAAGTGAACTCCTCATTCGATAGAGCAGCATACGCCTCAGCCGATGTTACGCTCTCATCGTAGTAAGGGATCTTATTGAAGATCATCTTCAGATTGAAGTAGTAGTGTGCACGAAGGAACTTCATCTCAGCAATACGCTGATCCTTAACATCCAGCGAGCTACCCTGAAGGGCTATGATCGCTTGGTTACAACGGTTCACACCCTCGTAGAGAGCCAACCACTTACGGTTGTAGTCCTGAATTGTAGGGTCGATCTGGAAGATCTCGATTAGGTGAATAGGGTTTTGGTCACCTGTACCACCACCTCCTTTATATACGTCGTCCGAAGTCACATCGCCAAACTGCCAGTTTGAACACCCTGAGTTAAGTCCCGACGATGCGTCGTCCATCTGACCATCCAGAATTGAGTATGCTGAAACTACTAGCCCCTCAACGTTATCAACCTCCACAACTTGATCTGGTGTCATCTCACCAACTGGAGACTCCTCCAAGAAATCGCTACAAGACGCGAAGAGCAAGATTGATGATAGCGCTATAATTGATCTTTTCATAATATTCTGATTATATCTATTTTTTTGTTAATTAAAAATTCAAGTTTACACCCAAAGTGTATGTGCGAGATAGTGGGTAGATACCTCTGTCGACACCCATATCAAGGTTGCGATTGTCGTTGCCGCTAGAGTAGTCCTGAAGACCAACCTCTGGGTCGATACCATCATATCCAGTGATCGTGAATGGGTTTGTCACCTGAACATACACATACATATTGCCTAGACCGATTCTCTTTAGAGCAGACTCAGGAAGTGTATAACCCAGCTTGATATTCTTCAGGCGAAGGAACGATGCGTTCTGCACAAAGTAGCTCGAAGGACGGATGTTGTTGTTCGGGTCGTCAGTCGTAAGGCGTGGAACTGTTGTATCGGTATTCTGAGATGTCCACGCATCGAGTGTACGTGCGTTCTTGTTGTACTGCGACTGGTTGAAGAAGTCTCCAACGTAGCGAGTAAGATCGTAGACCTCGTTGCCGACCATGCTGTAGAAGAATAGCGATAGATCGAATCCTTTGTAGTTTGCACCTAGGTTAAGACCAAATGTTGCGTCAGCGTGTGGGCTACCGATAAATGTTCTGTCGTCACCGTCAATCACACCATCGTTATTTGTATCCACGAACTTGATGTCACCTGGCTGAGCATTAGGCTGTAGTTTTGCGCCTTGAGAGTTTGTGTAGGCATCCACTTCGGCTTGCGACTGGAATAGACCCGCCTCTTCGTAGCCGAAGAACGAACCGATAGGCTGCCCAACTGCCGAACGAGAAACCTCCTGGTCGAAGTTCACAGAGTGAAGAACACTCGTTGGAAGACCAATATAAGTAATACCATCTGTTAGCTCCGTCATCTCGTTTTTAATCATCGAGACGTTGAGCGATGCATTGAAACCAAAATCTTCGTTAACCTGCTTGTTATAGCCAACTTCGATCTCAAAACCTCGGTTGTTCATACTACCAACGTTATCCCAAACCGTTTGGTTTGTACCACCTACGGTACCGATCAGAGGGCGCTCCCAAAGTAGATCATCTGTATCCTTATTGAACCAGTCAACAGTCAGAGTTAGGGCATTTTGCAAGAACGCCATATCCACACCAATATTTGTCTGCGTTGTAGTCTCCCATCTAAGATCTGGGTTTCCGTAGCGTGCTCTCACATAACCCGTAGTAACTGAGCTCTGGCTACCATCCATTGGGTAGTTAGAGTGGTTAGGGTTGCTAACATAAGAGTCGATTGTTGAGTAGGCTGGAATATCTGAGTTACCGTTCTGTCCCCAACCTGCACGTAGTTTTAGATTGCTAATCACGTTGCTTGAGAAGAACTCCTCGTTGCTCACTCTCCAACCTGCCGACACCGCAGGGAAGTTACCCCACTTGTTGTTGCCTAGCTTCGATGAGCCGTCACGACGAAGCGTGAATGCAAATAGGTAGCGGTTATCGTAGTTGTAGTCTACCTTACCGAAGAACGAGAGCATCTGCGATGAGTATGCGCTACCATCGTTCATCTGTGAGCTGCTCTCACCTGCATCTAGGTAGTGGAAGTTCTCTGCATCCGAAGCAAACCCCTCTCTCGATGCCGAGAAGTACTCGTGAGTTTGGCTATTAGCCTCAACACCAAGCATTGCGCCTAGGTTGTGATCTCCAAATGACTTGAGGTAGTTCAACGTATTAGAGAACACCCAGTTGAAATCCCAGCTATTGTCGTTTGTGACTTTGCTCAATGGCTGCTGTGTGTTCATCTCTACGAACTTCTCAGAGAACGCACGGTTGTAGTAGTTTTCGTAGTCAACACCAAAGTTAGTCTTGAACGACAGACCCTCAACGATATCTACATTTGCATAGATATTACCGAAGATGCGAGTCGTGTGATCTACATTATCCTTGTTTCTGTATAGAGTTCCAAGTGGGTTCTTAATGTCAGATAGTGGATTGCTACCAAACTCACCAGTCTCATCATAGATAGGGGTGATAGATGGTGTTTTGTAGGCATCGTATAGGATACCCCCTAGCGCCGAGTTATTCTCAGATGTAGTACCCCAAGCGTGCGACAAAGAGAGGTTCTCACCTAGTGTCACACGGTCGTTAAATAGCTTATACTCGTTGTTAAAGCGGAGGTTGATTCTCTCGTAACCAGTATATTTGATTAGACCATCCTGCGAGAAGTATCCCGCTGAGAATAGGTTACTGCTCTTCTCGTCTGCCTTTGTGATAGAGACATTGTATGACTGAACAATAGCGTTCTGCATGATAGCATCTACCCAGTCTACATCTCCCGAACGAAGAGTCTTCTCTGCATTCAAGAACTCAGGAATAACTGCAGTCGCTCCCGATCCATAAACCGAGCTAGAAGGTGTCTTCCCGTCGTTGAGTTGCGATGCCCAAAGCAGGTCGCCATACTCCTGAGCGTTGAGCATAGTTGTCTGGTTTGCCGATGTTTGAACACCAACATATCCATCGAAGCTCACCGAAACCTCACCCTTTTTACCCTTCTTAGTTGTGATGATAACCACACCGTTTGCAGCTCTAGCACCATAGATCGAAGCCGAAGAGGCATCCTTTAGCACCTGCATACTTGCAATGTCATTAGGGTTCACAAAGTTAATACCTCCTTCGACTGGCATACCATCGATAATATACAAAGGGTCGTTGTTACGAATAGTACCGAAACCACGAACACGAACCGCAACACCACCACCTGGCATATTATCCGTGATTACGTTTACTCCCGATAGCTTACCGTGCATCATCTGATCTACGCTCGATACTGGAGTCGAAGCGAGATCTTCTACATCAACAACAGAAACGGCACCCGTTAGATCGCTCTTTTTCTGTACTCCATAACCTGTCACAACCACCTGATCTAGTGCTAGAACATCCTCCAAAAGGGTGATTTGTAGAGATGTTGCAGTTGCTGTGTCGATCTCCTGTGTTGCATAGCCGATGTACTGAACAACAATAATCGGCGATGTACCATCTAGCTGGAGTGTAAACCCTCCGTCGATGTCTGTTGTTACACCATTAAATGTGCCCTTTTCAACGACACTTGCGCCGATAATGGGTGCACCACTTGCATCCACAACACGCCCCGATACGCTCTTCTGATCTTGTGTAGCGTGAGAGCTAGTCGTAGCATTTTCCACTGTTGCCATAGCCACGCCATTAATGCTGAGCGCGACAAGCAACATTGAGGCTGCTACTGCCTTAAATTGAAAAAATTTCTTCATGCTGTTTATTAATTTATGTATAGTTTGTATCTTTTATTGCTATTATTTGACCGCACAAAGGTATTGTGCTGGTGTTAAGATCGTGTTGCACAGATACTACAATAGTATTAAGGTGGCACTACAAAACAATTAATCCAGCCGTTTTAAGGGGCTGGATTAACTGTTTTACTTTGGCTCATCTACGAGGTGCAAATCTAGTGTACCACCTGCGGCAATCTCTTGGTTTGTGATCTTCCATTTATCGTAGAGCTCACCATTGAGGTAGATCTTCTCTATGTAGATGTTCTCTTTCGAGAAGTTATGACACTTGATCTTGAACTTCGTTCCCGATGGTTGGTTGAGCGTCACCTGCTCGAACAGAGGAGTCGTGATCTGATACTCGTTCGAACCTGGCAAGAGCGGATAGAGTCCAATTGCCGCCGCTACATACCACGCCGACATCGTACCATAGTCATCGTCCATCTCTGGGATGAACGCTCTAGGCTCGGTCTTATAGGTCATTCCCACGAATGGCTCATCGAGCTTTGAGTGTGTGCCATAGACGTGCGTAAATGGCTGCGAAGTGAGTTGATTCACCCAATATTGCGTTCTGTGGGGCTGACCTAGCTCGTTGAAGATGAACGGAGCGTGAATGTCGGGTTGATTTCCGTGATTATAGAGGTTATTTTCGAAGAAGTAGTTTAGCTCCTCAGCGAATTTATCGGCACCACCAACCAACTCTGCCGCCTGATCCAGCGCAAAAGGCACTGCCCAGCGATACTGCCATAGGGTCCCCTGATAGAGCCCATCACCTTTCATAACATCGAAGCGCTCGAGGTCAACGTCCTTAAACTTCTGAGTCCAAACTCCACGCCATAGCTCATCGGAGCGATCTGCATATCTCTTCGCACCCACGCTATCGCCTACGATCTGTGCGATCTGTCCCAGCGCCCACATATCGTATGCGGTCTCTAAGAAGTTGTCGGGGCTACGCAAAGGTAGCTTTGCTGTATCCTGTTCGATTGCTCGGTACGCTGCCCCAAGATCAACCCCCTCGATACCTTTGCGATAGGCATCCAGAAGCACCACCGATGCGTGCTCAGTCCTAACAGTTGGGAACGCCTCATAGGGTGTCGACCAGTTCTCCTTCCCTGAGTTGTAGAGCTCAACAAGGGATTTCGACATATCGCTCATAACCTCTGGCTGAAGCAGGGCAAGCATCGGGAGTTTTGTTCTAAAAGTATCCCAAATAGACCAGCTACTATAGTATGTAAAACCATCAGCGAGCACCCTCTCACCCCTAGTGTTGATATATGGCTCACCATCGAGCGCAACCTTTACGGGTGCTTGGAAACACCTATATAATAGGGTATAGAAGATATCGCGCTGCTCCTGATCGCCACCTTTGATCTCCACTGTCGATAGGATCTGCTCCCACTCCCCCTGTGCCCTATCACGTAGAGCGTCGAACGACAAATCGCGAAGAGCATCCAGACGGATCTGCGCCGATTGTGAGTCGACCGATGAGATTGAGATGCGGAGCTGAGCCTCTGACTCCTCCACCTCTAAGAGTAGACTATGCGATTCACTCTCCAAAACCTTAAATGGGGTGGATGAGTCGATGAAGAAGTAGAGTTTATACGCTCCAAAACCACACGTATTTTTCGCCTGAACGTAGCCACTAATCTCACTATCTGACAACACATTATACTCAGCAGCGATTAGATCATCGAACGATGCCGCAAAGTCGATAAAGATATTTTTAGCTGAATCCTCAGGGAAGGTGTATCTCTGAATCGCAGTCTCGTTTGTGGCTGTGAGCTCACACTTCACGCCATTTGAGAGCATCGTTGAGTAGTATCCTGGGCTCGCCACCTCACTACTCTTATCAATCCTTAAGAGTGAACCTTTAGTCGCTGGTCTTACTGAGATGTTACCTCCTGCGCCCTGACCTCCAACACCCCCTAGGCGTGTTATGGAGACTCCGCTGATTGTGTCATTCTCGAATAGATACCCCACATGGGTTGGCTCTACGCAGTCGGGGCACACCTTTATCATTCCAAAAGGGGTTGTTGCCGAGGGTGCTAGTTGTCCCCAATCGGCGGCCGAGCCCATGAACATATCTACGCTCTGCGCAGGCGATTTAACTGGGGCTGGACTCTCTGTGCAGCTCATTGTTGCGAGCGAGGCGATAAGTAGAGCGCTCAAATATTGTCTCATAGTAATAGTGTGTATAGCTCGCGATAGGGGCGAGATAACTAATTCTCTGTGTGCTTGCTCCCAACCCTATCCTGGGGCACATGTTTACAATGTCGGCAAAGTTATGCTCCATATCTCAAAAGTGTGTTAAAAAGGTGTTACAATAACATATTAAAGGTGTAATTGTAACCAAAATGAAACACTTTAACGATACTTTTGTTCAAAAATAATATATTCACACAATGAAAAACCTAAGATCCATGATCGCAGCTCTATCACTCACGCTAGCGGTAAGTTGCGCAGAACAGACCACAGAGAAGACTCAAATAGCAGTAATCGCCGATCCACACCTACAAGAGGTCGAAAATAATCCACACCTTGTGAGAACTATGGTCAGCGAACTGGGTTCGACTCGCCTCTACAACGAGAACGAGATCGTCCTAAAGGCGACCCTGGACGACATTGCAAAGCGCAATATTAAGCTCGTTGCCATTGCAGGTGATGTCTCAGACGATGGGCAGTGGCACAATCTAAGGGCTGTTGACTCGATCTTTAGAGTCTACGAGGAGCGCTACAATATGCGCTTTTTCATCGCACCAGGCAACCACGACCCAACAAGCCCCTATGGGGAGCACTACACAGCAAGTGTCTATCTCGATGAGCAGGGTGCGCCATACACTCTCAGCAGCGACTCTACGGTTGTGGGCGCACGATTCATCCCCGAGATGTACCGTGTAGGCTACGAGCGCCTTATCGAGACCCTCTCGAAGCAGGGCTACAACCCTCGCCCCGACGATATTTACTGGGCAACACCATACTCATCATACACACCAGAGAGCTACACCTATGAGCTTGCGCAGGGCTCCTCATCGCTCGATCAGAGACTCTACACGCTCGAACCTTGGGGTGAGCAGATGCCCGATGCATCATACGTGGTGGAGCCTGTGCAGGGGATTTGGCTACTTTCGATCGATGGTAATGTCTACACTCCAAAGCAGACAAAAGGTGAGTACAACGGCTCGGGGTTAGGTTATGACAATGTACTAAATCACAAGCGCTTTCTCATAGATTGGGTTGCTCAAGTTGCAGAACAAGCCAGACAAAGAGGTAAGATTTTGGTGCCATTTAGCCACTACCCACTTACCGACTTTAGCGATGGACAGCGTGAGCTCACGGCAAAAGTATTTGGGGAGGATCGCCTAGCGTTGGGCTACATACCTAGCGAGGAGCTAACAGCTCTATTTGCCGACACTAAGATTGGCTTTCACTTTGGGGGTCACCTCCACTTCAACGATGTGTTCAGCTACACATCGCCCAACGGCAACAAACTAATCAACATTCAAGTCCCTAGCACTGTGGCGGCTATCCCTGGCTACAAAATCCTAGAGATAGAGAGTGGTAAAGCTCAGCGAGTTGTCGATGTGACACTGAGTGATGTTGTCGACTTCGACAAGTTATTCCCAATCTACGACAAGGAGCTAGCGCACTATAGAGCAAACGCCCCACAGATGCTCTACGACACGACAATTCTATCAACTAAAAACTATCAGGAGTTCTGCGTGGAGCACTTCCGCCAGATATCAACCTCAATGTTCCTAGATCGTGACTTCCCTGAGCACTTCAGAGATAAATACCTCAAGCAATCAGGTCGTGAACTTATGGAAGCATTCTCGAAAACGGACGAAAATTTCGAGGGCTTTGAAGAGTGGAATATGAAGGATCTAATAATGGATTTCTATCTTCTACGCTCGGCAGGCAACACCGCTTTCGATGCCATCGGAAAGGAGCGCCTTGACCAATACAACAAACTCATTGAGTGCGTAAACAATAGCCAACTCACGGATCAGGACCCTGCAGATGAGTTCCTACGTGGATTCATCACCATATTCTCAGGCACACTACGCAGCGAGCCTGTGCAGCTAATCCTCTTGAACTAATAGGCTCAAAATCTTTCGAGCAGATCCACGTCACCAAAACAGGTCGGAGAGTCTTAACTCTCCGACCTGTTTTATTCTGCTTTTCAGGAGTCAAAGCTTTGATAAACTCCTACAATAGATATACTAATGCACTCCTTGTGGGAGGCGCTTGACCTGCTCTTCGATTATCTTCAGAGTCGAAATATCGCTATTGTAGACCCCGTACCACCCTTGCATTTCGTGTGGAGGATCGGCAATAAACTCATCTCCTATCTGCCAGTACTCACCTGCTCGTGGCGGGCGTGCCTCACCCGAGAATCCCCAAAAATTCACACCCTGCACTGCTCCTGCTTTCTCCACGTTGTTTGCAAAACGTGTGTAGACATAGCGATAGTATTCATTACGCTCCTCGACAGATGCCATTGGATCGTAGTTAAAGCCATCACGAGCAAGTCCATACTCCTCCAGAACTAGAGGTTTATTAAGCTCTGCAGCCACCTCGACATGCTCGTTCCAATAGACATCGAACTTTGAGATCATCTCTTGGAATCGCTCACTACTCTCTCCTGGTGTGTACCACATCCAGTTTTGCACCCAAATGTGCATGGTGATATAGTCAATCGATGGGTAAGCATTATCAACAATTGCTCGCAGACCCTCCTTTTCAGGGTTAGGAGTATCACCCTCCGAACCAAGCGAGACAAGTTGTTTAGGCGCAAGGGATTTTATGAGCTTCGACGAGCTCTCGACCCATGCTGCAAACTCTGCCGTATTGCTCGCGCCACGAGGTTCATTTGCAAGTTGCCAACTCATAATAGTTGGATCCTCAGCATACGGCACCCCACTTATTGAGTTACGGCGTGTTACTACATTGGTCAGGTGTTGAGAATACCACTCCTTGCATCTATCGTCTGTGAAGAACTGCTTGGTGTACTCCGAGTAGTCCCACCACGAGCCCCCCTCATCCTGAGGATAGGGGATGTCGCCATAGCCTGCCCACTTCAAGTATTGAGAAAAACCTCCACTCCATGTCCAGAAATTACTCAGCACAACAACTGCACGCATATCACGCTTACCCATCTCCACGAGTAGGTAGTCCAACCCCTCCCATAGAGATTGATCGTACTCACCAGGAGCTGTTTGCAGCGCAGGAATGATAGCATATCGTGAGGTTGAATCAGCCTCCGTAGCCGCTAGGATTCTCAGGTTGGTGATGCCGTGGCTCTTTAGTTGGTCTAGTTCACGACACAACTGCTCACGATCGCCATACTTCTCTGAGCCAAGATTCATACCTTGCCAGTAGTTGGCACCAGCGTATGTATAGCGCTCCTCACCAATGTAAAAGTGGCTATCACGCACCTCCACAAATTGGCGCTGCTCAAGGGGTTGCTCACAGCAACTCATAGCTATAAAAACAACAGCTATTAAATATACTAGTCTACTCATTATTCGCTATTTATTATATTTTTTAACCTCTATCATCTTCTCAGCATATCTTCGCCCCAACTCACGCACACCATTCGAGTCAAAGTGCGTATGACACAATTAAATTTTAATTCGTAAATTAGCGGTGGTAAACTTTAGGTTGAAGACGTACATGTACGCCCCTTAAAATTGAAAAGGTCGCACAGCTGGTCAATATGTCCTCATCCGCCTTTAGCCACTTCTTTAAAAAGCGCACCCACCGCTCCTTTACAGAGTATGTGGCGATCAAGCGCATTGGTATAGCAGCCAATCTGCTTATGAGCTCCGAGCGAAATATATCCGAGATCTGCTATGATTGTGGATTTGGCAATGTATCAAACTTCAATCGAGTATTTAAACGACAGAAAGGTTGCACTCCTAAAGAGTTCCGTGAGCAACAAAAACTTGTCACACGCTACAACGCTGCAACTACGTCTCACCCTCAGATATAGGGTCGCTTATGCTCTTGAGTAGTGAAGTGGTTATGATTGACATCTCTTTATCAAAGATTATATACAAAATTCACAAAACACGCCAACAGTCATCGTATAGTGCTTTTTGAATGACTTGCCAGATGCTTTGTGTCTCATAGTACAAAGTTAATTAATATTGCCAAACTTTGTATGCATCTTGGACGGGAGTTGCTTATATTTTAATTCGTAGCTCTTAGATGGGGATGTCATCATATTTATCGAATAGTATATGCTTATATTCACAAGAAAACGACTAACAATTTCTTGTTAGCCGTTTTTTTGTGATCTCGTCCCCCAAATACTACATTGGAGCAGCATCTAAGAAGTTGAGGTATTGAAAATTTAATTTTCTAGAGTATGATCACGCACATAAAATGGCGCATTACTACTTACGTCCACCACCAAACACAACACCAACATTGAGCCCGAAGTGAGAGTAGCTCTTGTTCATTACTCTATATTCGGCAGTTAGTCGCAGGCGGTTGTAGAACTCAACGCCGATGCGTGGAGTTAGCACTGCATGGCGATCATACGACGTATAGTCTTGAATGTGGCCGTCAACACCTTTTGCCTCGTAGCCGTAGTCTACGAATGCCAATCCAACTCCAAGGCCTACAAATGGTGTGATGTTACGATGCTTTCGGAGGTTGTAATCTGTAAATGTCATGAGCGTGCTCTTGTTGTTGATCTTGATAGTAGCGCTACTAGATTCGCGGAAAAATGCCCCCATTGAGAGTTGCCACGCAAGGTCAAAATTCGAATCTCGGAGATTGTGCCTCGCCTCAAGCATTAGTTGCAGACCAGGGCCATCGTAATCATAGTGCCCATCAGCCCCAGCGAAGATCAAGCCTGCCGCTGCCTCAAATTCGAATCCCTTGAAATCATTGTTGTTCTGCGCACGCCCCTCCACTATACATAGCGATAGGATGACTGCTAATAAAATAGTTGTTCTTTTCATATTTGTAAGTTTTAGAAAGTGAAATCTGAATTATTAATTGATTTAATACTTGTGGTTTTCATTACAAATATACGTAACACCAAGTATTATATTCAAATTTCCACACCTTATATTCACAAATCACAACACACTCAAAATCAGGCATATAAAATCTAAAAATCTTATACACCTAATTTCTGATGTTATTTTGTGTCTCAGAGAAAAGAAACTACTTGTAATTTTTTAGAAATTCGACCAAACTCTCTTGGTTTATAGGGATTCCTAGTTTACTCTTTAGTGAACTTTTGTAGCTATAGATGCTGTTGTTGTTAGTATGATCATATATTATACGCATAGCACTGTGTGAAAATCCCATACACACCATACACACCAAAGAGACTTCAAATGGTTTTAGGTTGTACTGAAGCCTAAGTTTATCAACAGCGCCATCAAAAAGACGATCTACTATCTGGATTATAAAATCCTTTGTGTCAATCGAATCATTAGATTGAACTAAGTTTTTAAACTTCTCTATTAGCTTACTTGGTCTATTTTCATATTGTGGTATTATCTCTATGAGATTGCTATATCGAGACATCACATCTACAATACTATCAAGATCACCATCCCCTTTTTGAAGAGCATCATCATATTTTTTTTGAAGTATCACCATGGAGCGATTAACACTATCAATGATCTCATTTGCGACCTCCAGTTCATTACTCTTTATGGCGATTCGCCTTTGGTAGAGTTTAATTAATAAGTATATAGTTGCTAATAATAGAAGAGCTGACAATATGTATATTATCAGCATAATGCGAGAGATCTGCCTTTGCTTCGCCAGCTCTACTTGAGTTGATTTTGCATCGTATTTTGCGACTACTGTTTCTATTAAATATTTGCGCTTTAAGCTATCAATAGAGCTATATATGGAGGTGATATTTTTTTGATGTTCA
>CAYJIY010000046.1:0-12825 GCA_964370415.1 uncultured Alistipes sp. | reverse complement strand
GAAGGAGGATGAGGGCGAAGAGGCCTAAAAGCGACCACAATAATTACTATAGTATTAGAGCGTGACTAACAAGTCATTTTCGGCACTTCCCTTGCCTCTCAAATCCTCATTTACGTCTAGTAAACTGCGGTTTGAGAGCCTGCGCAAAGCCCCAAAACTGACTCGCTATTCACACTCTTAGCAAAGAGGGGACTTTGTCACCCTCTTTTTTTTATCTGTCGAGCGCCAATTTTCTGTTAAATATAACAAATTGTAAGTTGTTGTGATAAAAAATGTGCATTTTTGTTTTTATTTCAAGAAAAATAGATAACTTTGCTAACAAACTGAAATTGAAAGTAGAGTATAACTTAAAATTAAAGAAAAAATGTACGGAAAACTAAAAGAACATTTGATTGAGGAGTTAGAGGCGATTCGCCAAGCGGGACTTTATAAGTCGGAGCGAGTGATCGAGTCACCACAAAGAGCACAGATTCAAGTTGCAGGACGTGAGGTGCTTAACTTTTGTGCAAATAATTATCTAGGTTTGTCGGATAATCCTCGCATCATCGAAGCGGCTAAAAAAGCGATGGATGAGCGTGGTTATGGTATGTCTTCTGTACGTTTTATCTGTGGTTGTCAAGACCTTCACAAGGAGCTTGAGCAGGTTATCTCTAACTACTTCGGCACTGAGGATACTATCCTCTACGCTGCGTGTTTCGATGCTAATGGAGGGGTTTTCGAGCCACTATTCACGGAGCAAGATGCTATCATCTCTGATAGCTTGAACCACGCATCAATTATCGATGGTGTGCGTCTTTGTAAGGCGGTGAGATATCGCTACGCTAATGCCGATATGGACTCTTTGGAGGATTGCCTAAAGCGTGCTCAGGCTCAGCGATTCCGTATTATCGTGACTGACGGTGTATTCTCAATGGATGGGAACGCTGCCCCTTTGGATCAGATCTGCGCTCTAGCTCAGAAGTACGATGCACTAGTTATGGTCGATGAGTGCCACTCGGCAGGTGTGCTTGGTGCAACGGGTCGTGGTATCACGGAGCTATATGATCTTCGTGGCGAGGTTGACATCATCACTGGAACTCTAGGTAAAGCCTTCGGTGGTGCTGTGGGTGGTTTCACAACTGGTCGCAAGGAGATTATCGACATGCTACGTCAGCGTTCACGCCCATACCTATTCTCGAACTCTATTCCACCAGCGGTTGTGGGTGCGGGTATCGAGACCTTCAAGATCTTGGAGGAGAGCGATGAGATTCACGCTAAGCTAGTCTCGAACGTGGACCACTTCTTCAAGCGTATGACTGAGGCTGGTTTCGATATCAAACCAACAGTCTCGGCAATCTGTGCGGTGATGCTATACGATGCAAAACTATCACAAGATTTTGCAGCTATGCTTCAGGAAGAGGGGGTATTCGTGACGGGATTCTACTATCCAGTCGTTCCGAAGGATCAAGCTCGTATTCGAGTTCAAGTCTCGGCGGGTCACTCTGTGGAGCAGCTCGATCGCTGTGTCGACGCCTTTGTTAAGGTCGGCAAGCAGCTCGGTGTAATAAAATAAATTTATATAGTAACAATGGGAAAATCAACTTTAGATGCAATTGATCTTAAGATCTTAAAATTGCTGATCAAAAACGCTCGCATGCCATTCTTGGAGATTGCTCGTGAGTGTGGAATATCTGGCGCTGCGATTCATCAGCGTATTCGTAAACTCGATGAGGGAGGGGTTATCCTCGGCTCTAGGTTGTTGGTAAATCAGAAGATGCTGGGCTTTGATGTTTGTGCTCATATCGGTATTTGTCTAAAGGATCCGCTCCT
The DNA here is from genome assembly GCA_964370415.1 of uncultured Alistipes sp. GTDB lineage: Bacteria > Bacteroidota > Bacteroidia > Bacteroidales > Rikenellaceae > Alistipes. Next base: position 11,016 of record CAYJIY010000046.1, on the reverse strand, counting down.
TTTGCAGCAGACTACTGAGCGCTTGAAAGATGTGCCTGAGATCGTGGATTGTCACTTTGTGACGGGCGATTTCAATATCTTGATTAAGCTCTACTGTTTGGATAATGAGCACCTTATGCGCACGCTATTCGATGGAATCTTGCGTATTCAGGGTGTCGCTACAACTCAGACATTTATCTCGCTCGGAGAGGTGTTCCAACGTCAGGTGAATGTTGATTTTATTGAGTAAAACAGCTATACATTATATATAATAAGGGCGACTAATTCTGAATTAGTCGCCCTTATTGTATCTTGAATAAGTTTATTCAAAACCCTCCATCACGCGGTTCATCTTCTGAGCAATCTGCTCTGTGCAGAGGTTGCCGATGCTGCCCTCGTGGGTGTGTTTCACATGTTTGTCAGGGGTGTAACTGCCCGACTGCACTTGAAGCCCGATCTGCTTATACGCCTCACGGAAAGGTACCCCTTCGAGCGTGAGTCGATTGACATCCTCGACTGTGAAGATGTAGTCATACATCTTGTTGTCTAGCACCTGATCGTTAACCTTGATGCTCTCGATCATAAACTCGCACATCGCTAGAGTCTGTCTCAGGCTCTCGATCGCTGGGAATAGGATCTCCTTTAGGAGCTGCATCTCACGGTGGTAGCCAATCGGAAGGTTCGTTGAGAGGAGCGCCACCTCGCTAGGGAGGGACTGCATGCGATTGCACTTTCCTCGCATAATCTCGAACACATCGGGATTCTTCTTGTGTGGCATAATGCTCGAACCTGTCGTTAGCTCATCTGGTAGGGTTACAAAGCCGAAATTTTGGCTCATAAAGAGACAAACATCCATCGCAAAGCGTCCAAGTGTCGCTGAGATCGCCGCTATGGCTGTAGCCACTGCACGATCGCACTTTCCACGGCTCATCTGCGCTGCGATAACGTTGTAGTGCATCGCCTCGAATCCCATTAGCTCGGTTGTCATCTCTCTGTTTAGTGGGAATGACGAGCCGTAGCCCGCCGCTGAACCCAAGGGGTTTTGATTTGCGATGTGGTATGCTGCCTCCACTAGGCGCACATCGTCAATTAGGGTCTCGGCATAGGCGCCAAACCATAGTCCAAACGATGATGGCATAGCGATTTGGAGGTGTGTGTAGCCTGGCATAAGCGTGTCTTTATGCTCCTCACTACGTCTTTGTAGAGCGTCGAAAACGCTCTTTGTCTCCATTGCAATCGAGCGTAGCTCCTCACGATAGAAGAGCTTTAGGTCCACTAGTACCTGATCGTTGCGAGATCGTCCCGAGTGGATCTTCTTGCCCACGTCACCTAGTCGACGAGTGAGTAGCATCTCGACCTGAGAGTGAACATCCTCGACTCCATCCTCGATTGTGAACTTGCCCTGCTCAATCTCCTGAGCGATCACTTCGAGCTCTTTGCAAAGAGCGTCCAATTCGTGGCTCTCGAGCAGTCCAATGCTCTCCAACATCTTGATGTGGGCGATTGAACCCTGCACATCATACTTTGCGAGTTTGAGATCTAGCTCACGATCACATCCGACCGTGTACTCCTCAATCATCTGATTGGTCTCAAAGCCCTTATCCCATAATTTCGTTGCCATATATCTTAATTAATTGCTCAAAATACTCTCTAAATTTTACTATTCCGCTCTCCAGTTGCTCAATATAGACAAACTCATCGGCGGTGTGCGAACGCTCAGAATCTCCAACTCCGATCTTTATCGATGGGAAGGGTAGGAGTGTTCTGTCGGACGTTGTTGGCGAGACAAAAAGCTCCATGCCAACCCCCTTTGCAGCCCTCGATAGTGGGTGCTCTTTGTCGATAACCGCAGCACGAATATGTGTCGATCGTGGCACTATCTCTGAGCTTAGGCTCTGGCTGAGTAGCTCCACGATCTGCTCGTTTGTGTAGGCATCCGTAGTGCGAATATCTACCACAAAGTGGCAACTGTCGGGTATTATGTTGTGTTGCGTTCCAGCCTGAATCTGTGTGGCTGTCATGCGAATATCGCCAAGTAGAGGCGATGTACGCTCAAATTTAAAACTTCGTAGCTTTGCGATGTCGTCCATCGCCACGTATAGCGCATTTATGCCCGTATCACGTGCTGCATGACCGCTCTGGCCTTTTGCCGTGCAGTCTAGGACCACTAGCCCTCGCTCCGCAATTGCCGCCTGCATGGATGTGGGCTCACCAACGATTGCACAATCCACATCGGATAGCTCCTCTACAATAGCTCTGATGCCATTTATCCCCGATATCTCCTCCTCGGCTGATAGTGCTAACACAAGATTGAAGGGTAGCTCTCGCCTATGATTCTCTAGAAAAAGCTGTGTTAGAGTCACTGCAGATGCCCCTGCATCGTTGCTCCCAAGTCCATACAATCGCCCCTGATCCACCTTTGGTGTGTAGGGATCGAGTGTGTATGAGCCAACGGGGCGCACAGTGTCGATGTGAGAGTTTAGCAGAATCGTGGGGCGCTGCTCTGAGTAGTGCTCCGCCCTGAGGATTATGTTGTTGTGTATGCGCTTAGGTGTGCAGCCATGCTCCTTGAATAGCTCGCACAAGAAGTCCGCCACCGACCCCTCGTCACGGCTGTGCGATGGGCGGCTGATTAGCTCCTTGAGAAGATCTATAGCAAATGTTGGGCTCTGCATCATCTATTTTATAACTGTTCCTGTTTGGTTGAGTAGGTTGTCCGAGTGCTTGATCTCGACCGATCTTACGCCCTGCTTTACTGCCGCAAGTGCTCCTTCGATCTTCGGGATCATACCCTTGTTTATCACCCCTTGAGAGCGTAGCTCCTGGAATGAATCCTCGGTGATCTGGCTAATTAGGGTGCCATCATCGTTTATATCGCCCATGACCCCTAGCTTCTCGAAGCAGAAGATCAGATCCGTTGGCGCCACCTTTGCGCTAGCTTTTGCTAGGGCACTGGCCACAGAGTCGGCATTGCAGTTGAGCAGTCCGCCCTTGGCGTCCGACATTATGGCGCAGAGAACAGGCGTGATACCTGCTCCAAGGAGTGTTGCGATAAGATCTGTGTTCACATCGGTGATGTCACCCACAAAGCCATAATCGATAGGCTCTGGTGAGCGGCGCTTTGCTGTCACAATGCCACCATCTGCACCCGACATACCAATCGAGCTGCATCCTGCGGCTTGTAGCATCGCCACCACCTGCTTATTGATAAGTCCAGCGTAGACCATCGTCACGACATCTAGCATCCCCTTATCTGTGACACGTCGTCCCTCGATCATCGTCACTTCGAGTTCGAGCTTCTCGGCTACACGAGTTGCAATTTTACCCCCTCCGTGAACCAAGATCTTAGGACCTTCGATCTTCGCAAAGTCGGCAATGAAGCGCTCTAGCGCCTCTGGGGAGTCAATCACATTGCCCCCAATTTTGATTACTTTTATGCTCTCCATCACTATTTATTTAGCTCCTCCAACAATCTCTTGATTACAACCTGAGCCGAGATTTCACGGTTTGCAGCCTGAGGAATAACTAGGCTCTGCTCCGACTCTATGACATCGTCCGAGACGATCATATTGCGTCTAACTGGCAGACAGTGCATAAAGAAGGCGTTGTTGGTGAGCGCCATCTTCTCAGAGTCCACACACCACGAACGATCCGTATTGAGAACCTTACCGTAGTTATCACCTTGGTAAGCCGACCAGTTCTTGGCGTAGATGAAGTCTGCCCCCTCGAACGCTTTTTTCTGATCGTACTCGATCGTCGCACCATTGGTGAACGACTCATCTAGCTCATAACCCTCAGGGTGTGTGATGACAAACTCATAGTCGGTTTGAAGCATCCACTCTGCAAACGAATTAGCTACCGCCTGAGGTAGTGCTCTAGGGTGTGGTGCCCACGTGAGAACCACCTTTGGACGCTCCGAGCGCTTGTGCTCCTCGATCGTGATTAGGTCGGCAAAGCTCTGCAAAGGGTGGCGAGTTGCTGCCTCCATGCTGAAGACTGGGCGACCCGAATGCAGGATGAACTGCTCGATGACACGCTCCTGATAATCCTCGGTTTTGTCTGTCAGACCTGCAAAAGCTCTCACTCCGATAACATCGCAGTATGACCCCATCACGGGAATAGCCTCCAAAAGGTGCTCTGGCTTATCGCCATCCATGATGACACCACGCTCCGTTTCGAGCTTCCATGCCCCCTGATTTACATCCAAGACCATCACATTCATGCCAAGATTCATCGCTGCCTTTTGGGTTGAGAGACGAGTTCTGAGACTTGAGTTGAAGAATAGCATCAACAGGGTCTTATTGCGACCGAGGTGTTGATGTGCAAATCTATCTTTTTTGATCTCGAACGCCTCGCTGAGCGCCTCTTTGAGTGACCCGATGTCAGATACCGAAGTGAAGTTTTTCATAGTCTGATATTTGTGTTTATTCAGTCATAAATAATAGAGTGTCCTGCCTAGGCGGACACCCTACTTTAAATTTATCTCTAGCGCTGGGCTCTAGTAGTACTTGATCTGTTCGCCCTGAATCGATGAGAGGATGTTGTTGGCTGCCGAAGATGCCCCAATGCGGAATAGATCCGTTGTGAGCCACTCCTTGCCGAGGATCTCCTCCACGATAGTGTAGTATAGGGCTGCATCCTCAGCGGTGCGAACACCACCTGCGGCCTTGAAACCTACCATGCGTCCCGTTTTGTCGTAGTAGTCTTTGATCGCTTGACACATCACAACCGCCGCTTCTGGGGTCGCTGCAATGTCGATCTTACCCGTAGAGGTCTTCACGAAGTGTGCCCCTGCTTGCATCGATACTAGTGACGCTGTGCGAATGAGTTCAGGTGTGAGCAAAGCTCCCGACTCGATGATAACCTTCATTATCACCTCATCGTCACACTCTTGGCATAGAGCCTCAACCTCGCTAGCTGCATCGTCATATGCGCCAGTTAGCATCTTACCAACGTTGAGGACAATATCCACCTCGTCAGCGCCGTGCTCGATAGCCATAGCAACCTCCAAAGCCTTAACCTCAAGGAATGTTTGCGACGCGGGGAATCCACCACCCACGCTTGTGATCTTCATCGGTGTGCCATCAACTGCAAGACCTACTGTCTCCACGAATGATGGATAGACGCAGATAGATGCCACATTTGGAATGTGTGGGTATTTAGTGTAGAACTCTGCAGCTTTTCCTGCAAACTCAGTCACCGACTCAACAGAGTCGTTGCACGAGAGTGTCGTTAGATCGATCGCCGAGTAGCAGAACTTGTAGACATCGATTGTCTCGTTTCGCTTAGCTGCTTGTTTGATCTGTGCCACCAGCTCCAAGACTTGCTCTTGGCTAGGCGCTGGGCTGTATTCTTTTAATTTATCCGAATATTTCATAATATATATATAGGCTTTGGGGCAAATATAATCAAACTTTTTTATTTTTTTTAATTGAATGAGCAAAATAAAAAAGTTTGTATATCTTTGTCAATATATTAAATGTTTGCGAATTTTAAGATAGAAGATAAATGGATCATACAAATTTGCTCGAATTACACAACGTTGTAATTCGTTTTTCGGGAGACTCAGGAGATGGAATGCAGCTCACAGGAACTCTCTTTTCGGAGACTTTGGCGCATATCGGAAATGGAATTTCAACATTTCCAGACTACCCATCAGAGATTCGTGCCCCTCAGGGTACAATAGCGGGAGTCTCTGGTTTTCAGGTTCATTTCGGAAGCCACCAGACAATCAATCCAGGCGACTATTGCGATGTCTTGGTTGCGATGAACCTCGCAGCCCTAAAGGCTAACCGCAAGTGGCTAAATATTGGCGCTACGGTCATCCTCGATGGTGACTCTGTGAGCGAAGATGGAATGAAGAAGGCTGGTTTCAAGACCGACGATCTGATCACGGAGCTAGAACTAGAGGATCACAACGTTGTGATTCTAAACATAACGACTCAGACTCGTGAGGCGCTCAAAGAGACGGGGCTTGACAATAAATCGATTGTTAAGTGCAAAAATATGTTTGCACTGGGAATCTGTCTATACCTATTCAACCACTCGACAGAGCACACAAAACAGTATATCGACAAGAAATTTGGAGCTACCAAACCTCAAGTTGCACTAGCCAACAAGCTCGCATTGGAGGCTGGAATGAACTTTGCGGCAAATACGCACCAGTTCACAAACCGATATAACGTAGCACCTGCCGAACTTAAAAAGGGTAAGTATCGCTCAATCAGCGGTAACACTGCAACGGCGTGGGGTCTCTGTGCCGCAGCCGAAAAGTCGGGACTTCAGCTCTTTTGCGGTTCATACCCAATCACACCTGCAACGGTGATCCTAGAGGAGCTTGCCAAGCGTAAAAACTTAGGTGTTAAGACCGTTCAGGCCGAGGATGAGATAGCGGGAATTTGTACCGCTATTGGTGCCGCTTTTGCAGGGGATTTTGCCGTTACGACGACTTCGGGACCTGGACTCTCGCTCAAGAGTGAGGCGATAGGTCTTGCGGTGATGACCGAACTGCCGATCGTTATTGTTAACGTACAGCGAGGTGGACCATCAACGGGACTCCCTACCAAGACTGAACAGGCTGACCTTATGCAGGCGCTCTATGGTCGCAACGGAGAGAGTCCTTTGGTGGTGATGGCGGCATCGTCACCGAGTGACTGTTTCCACTACGCATTCGAGGCGGGACGCATAGCCCTAGAGCATATGACTCCCGTGATTCTGCTCACCGATGGATTCATCGCCAACGGTTCGGAACCTTGGCGCATACCTCAAATGGCGGACTACCCAACTATCACTCCTCCGATTATTCGAGAGGTGCCAGATGGAGGATACATGGCATATGCACGCGACGAGAAGTTGGCTCGTAACTGGGCTCTGCCAGGTACAGAGGGGCTAGAGCACCGAATTGGAGGTCTGGAGAAGGATGCCCTGCGAGGTTCGATATCGCACGACCCTAAGAACCACCAAGTGATGGTGCGAACTCGTGCCGAAAAGGTTGCCAAGGTGGCGGACTATATCCCTGAGCAGGAGATCTATGGCGATAGCGAGGGTGAACTTCTAGTGATCGGTTGGGGAGGAACAAGAGGACACCTTCAGGCGGCAGTCGACAAGATGCGTGCCGAGGGTAAGAGCGTGTCGCTGTGCCACTTCAACTACATCAATCCACTTCCAAAGGGTGTGGAGCAGATACTCTCTTCGTTTGAGAAGGTGGTGGTTTGTGAGCTCAACGAGGGGCAGTTTGCGAACTACCTACGTCAGAATTTCCAAAACATTACCTACAATCAAATCAACAAGTGCGAAGGGCAGCCGTTCACTGTCGTGGAGCTTGTAGAGAAATTAAACACATTATTGGCATAAGAGCATGGCAACATATAACTATAAACCAGCAGATTTTAAGAGTGACCAAGAGGTTAAGTGGTGTGCAGGATGTGGCGACCATGGAATACTCGCAGCAGTGCAGCGTGCGCTACCCGAAATTGCAGATCAGATGGATATTCCACTCAATCGCTTCGCTTTTGTGTCGGGTATTGGCTGCTCGTCACGTTTTATATACTACATGAAGACCTATGGATTTCACACAATTCACGGTCGTGCAAACGCAGTGGCAACGGGGCTAAAGGTTGCAAATCCTGAGCTTAGTGTTTGGGTTGCAACTGGTGATGGTGACTCCCTAGCTATTGGAGGTAACCACTTTATCCACGCAATTCGCCGTAATGTCAATATTAATATCATCCTATTCAATAACGAAATCTATGGATTGACAAAGGGGCAGTACTCTCCAACCACGAAGTTAGGTTTCAAGACCAAAACCTCGCCATACGGTACAATCGAGGAGCCGTTCAACCCAGGTGAATTGGTGATTGGATCGAAGGGGACGTTCTTTGCTCGTTCGATCGATGCAGAGATGGCGACAACGAAGGAGTGCCTAATTGCAGCGGCTCACCATAACGGACTATCGGTTGTTGAGGTGGCGCAAAACTGTATCATCTTCAACGACAAAACACACTCTGCTTTCTCGGCAGATAAGGCTACACGCCTAAAGAATACGATCACGCTAAAGCATGGCGAGAAGATGCTCTTTGGTGAAGAGAATAAAAGAGGTCTTGTCTTTGAGAACATGGAGATTAAGGCGATCACAGTGGGTGAGGGTGGCTACACACTAGATGATGTTCTGGTGCACGATGCTCACACCTCACAAACCACTCTTCACTCAATGCTCGCAGCTATGAAACCGCCGCACCATCCAGTTGCGTTGGGTGTTATTCGTGCAGTGGAGCAGTCGTGTGTCTATGATCAGGAGGTGACTAAGCAGATCGAGCAGTGTCGCCAACAGAGCAAGATCACCTGCATGGATGATCTCTTGCAGTCGGGCGATACGTGGGAGATCTAACCCACGGAGGGTGTTAAATTAATAAGTGATGGTTTGCTTCTTGCGAATCATCACTTTTTTTTTGCAACTCATCTCATATCTTGTGCAACTCGTCAGCAAAGAGTTGCACAAGATTTGTGTTCCACTATCTTTGTATTGTGGTAAATCAAACTAGTTCTCTAGCGTGTCTTACTTGTAACACAACTTTGATAACCTAAGAAAAACTAAATTATAATAAGTAATTATGAACATTAAGAACTTTATGCTTTCAGCTGCGACACTTCTCTTTGCAGGAGTTGCAGGAGCACAGCAGATCAGCTCGCCAAATGGTGAGTTGGAGCTTACGTTTAAGCTCGACGAGAAGGGACAGCCAACATATGCGCTCGACTTTCAGGACAAAGTGGTGATCAAGCCAAGTAAGATGGGTTTTACTCTCAGTGGGGGTAACGCTCAAAATAGCTTTGGTACAGGCATCAACGACTCGAAGGGGACACAATCATCTATGTATGACAACTTCGTGAAGATTGGCTCTGAGACAGACTCTGTGGATGAGACATGGCAAACTGTTTGGGGTGAGGAGTCACAGATTCGCAACCACTACAACGAGCTACTAGTGAAGCTAGAGCAGGAGGACTCGAAGCGTGATATGTGGATTCGCTTCCGCCTATTTGACGATGGACTCGGTTTCCGTTATGAGTTCCCAATGCAGGATGAGCTGGTTTACTTCGTTATCAAGGACGAGAATACTCAGTTCGCAATGAATGGTGACATGGACGCTTGGTGGATTCCAGGTGACTACGATACTCACGAGTATGACTACACGCACACTCGCCTTTCGGGTATCCGCGAGGCTATGAAGACATCGGTTACTCCTAACGTATCGCAAGAGACATTCTCTGAGACAGGAGTTCAAACAGCACTTCAACTAAAGACAGACGATGGTCTATATATCAACCTCCACGAGGCGGCGCTTATCAACTTCCCGATGATGAACCTCGATTTGGACGATAAAAATATGATCTTCAAGGCGCACCTTACACCAGATCCAAACGGTGATGCAGCATATATGCAGACTGAGGCTGTGACTCCTTGGCGTACGGTTATCGTGTCGGACGATGCACGCGATATCCTTGCGTCACGCATCACGCTAAACCTTAACGATCCTAATAAGATCGAAGATTCATCGTGGATCAAGCCTATGAAGTATATCGGTGTATGGTGGGAGATGATCACAGGTATGAGTCAGTGGTCTTATAGCCATGAACTTAAGAGCGTGCACCTTGGCAAGAGCAACTTCGAGGAGCTAAAGCCTCACGGTCTGCACGGAGCAACAACAGAGAACGTGAAGCGCTACATCGACTTCGCAGCTGAGCACGGCTTCGACGGAGTATTGGTCGAAGGCTGGAACGTAGGTTGGGAAGATTGGTTCGGCAACATGAAGGACTATGTATTCGACTTCGTGACTCCTTACCCAGATTTCGATATTGAAGAGGTTAACGCTTACGCTAAGTCTAAGGGCGTGCAGATGATTATGCACCACGAGACTTCGTCGGCAATTCGCAACTACGAGCGCCACATGAAGGAGGCTTACGAGCTTATGAGCAAGTATGACTATCCTGCTGTTAAGGCTGGTTACGTAGGTGATATCATCCCTAAGGGCAACTACCACTTCAACCAGTCGACTGTGAACCACTACCAGTACGCTCTCGAAGAGGCTGCAAAGCATAAGATCATGGTCAACGCTCACGAGGCAGTTCGCCCAACGGGAGTTGCACGTACATGGCCTAACTTGGTGGGTAATGAGTCTGTTCGTGGTACTGAGTACCAGGCGTTTGGTGGTAACAAACCATTCCACTCAGCGGTTCTTCCATTTACACGTGTGATCGGAGGTCCTATTGACTATACACCAGGTGTTTTCGAGATGGATATCAAGAAGATCAACCCTAATAACCACTCTCACGTAAATGCAACTATCGCAAACCAGCTAGCTCTATACGTTACAATGTCGTCACCACTTCAGATGGCTGCCGATCTTCCTGAGAACTATATGAGATTCCCAGATGCTTTCCAATTCATCAAGGATGTAGCTCTTGATTGGGAGGTGAGCAAGTACCTTGAGGCTGAGCCAGGAGACTATGTGACCGTAGCACGTAAAGCTAAGGGTACAGGTCAGTGGTTCGTAGGTAGTGTGGCGGGTGATAATGACCGCACATCTGAGATCACATTCGATTTCCTAGAGCCAGGCAAGACTTACGTTGCAACGATCTACTCTGATGCGAAGGATACAAACTTCAAGACTAGCCCTCAGAGCTACGAGATTCGCAACGTGCGTGTAACATCGAAATCATCGCTTGAGCAAGAGGTTAAAGCCGCAGGAGGTTACGCAATCTCACTTCGTGAGGCAACACCAGCCGACAAAAAACTAAAGATGTTGAGATAATCTTCAACTAAGAGTTAAAATAATAGGGCTCGCCATTTTGGCGGGCCCTAATTGTTTTGTAGACTAGATGCGCTCTTGAAAGTGTATGTGCTGGTGGTTGAGTGAAACGCAACTTTAGATATAGCAAATCATTGATTCCTATTGATTTATTCTGCAAAGAGGGTAGGTTGTGAGCACAAAAAAACCCTCGCATTTCTGCAAGGGTTACTTAGTAGCGGGAGAAGGACTCGAA
>CAYJIY010000045.1:0-12969 GCA_964370415.1 uncultured Alistipes sp. | reverse complement strand
AAGGAAGAACTCGTGCAGGACAGCCTACATGGATCTATTTTGATGAGATAATGATAAATTAGAGCGCGATAAAATCTCTGTATATTACTTGGTAGTTTGATGAAAATACTTTCATCAAACTACTTTTTTTTGTATCGTAACAAGACATAAAGAGTGTCTCCACTACGTAGGTTTTCAGGCATTCAAAACAGCGCATCGCTTTGGCTACTAACTCCTTACCTGCATTACACAAATAACACAAGGATGTATATATACATCAAGAGTGCGGACAAAAAATAAGCTTTTTCACCACACCACACCACACCACACCACACCACACCACACCACACTCTTTACCTCTCAACACATAAAACAATAGGATGACTAACAAATGTTTAGTCACCCTATTTATTTATTTCACGCCTTGATTAATACGGTAGTATACCATTAATCTTATTCTCCGCCAACGAAGGATCGTCATTGAAGTCAGTTGCTTTATAGAATCTAATCCAGTCTATCTCCATTCGTGGAGTATTCGGATCGTCGAGGTTTGCAGATGTTATACCATTTAGACGGTCGTAGAACCCTGCCTCAGGTAGTCCACCGCTCTTGACAGCATCGCCATCGTTGATTTTCGCCTCGATAAACAACTCAAAGCCATTAGAGTCGATTGCTGCGACATAATCCTCATCGAATAACCAATTTGGAATCTGTCCATCTCCCTTGGTTAGGCGACGTGTCTCCTCACCATTGATACCAAATATAACTTCATTTTTATCTGTCCACTCAAACCAGAAGATATTCCAATCGTCAGGCGCATTGATCTCAGGGCGGATGTTAACCTTTCCAACTGATGAACCATCGTGTGTTCCTTGAATCACAGCTTTATTCTCACTTGCTGCAGCATCGGCATCACCAACATCGGCATATGACGCATATTTAACAACACTTACACGAGGAACCGAACCTCCAGGAGCACCTGGAACTGTAGTACGTCCCTTCATCTCAACAACGAAGCTGATACCAGCGTTCATACCCCTAACACGCGAGCGAACCTCAATACGAGTCCCTGGAGTTAGGCGTGCGAATTGCGATCTCCAAGTATTTGGAGTATAACGACACCCATAGAACGAAGAGAGATAGAAACCATCTGACGCAGTCGCAGTCTTAGGTGACGCTGTCAATCTCAGATAACCAGTCTTACTCGATGGATCTACCGCAACAGTCGATGCGTTGACGTTTTGCACAGAAGAGACTCCATCGGCTAGATAAGGAACCTTATAGTTAGCGCCATTTGCCTGCCACAGTGAGTTGATAACTCCCGTAGTTGGTGTTGTCGAGAAGTCAAACTCAACAGCGTTATGCAGCTTCCACTTATCGGCAAGGGCTGGTGTTGGGTGAGCATCTCCACGAACGATGTGGCGAGGTTCTGTTGCACCAATTAGCCATTGCGATGTAATTGCGTTGAAGATGTTTGTTGCCGAGGCAAATATCTGATCTGGGCTCTCATAAACATACTCCTCTGTGTTGATTGGACCTAGATCAATATCGTTATCTTCAAGCGTGATAGAGATTAGCTCTGTCGCCTGTGATAGTGGATGCAAAAGAGATGGTGATGAGAACTTGATATCAAATTTCTTCGCTGCCGATGGTAGATTGTCATCATAGAGCATAACCCCAGTCGAAACACCTGTAGTTGTCCCAGGCTCGATAGTTATTGTTGGTAGCTCGGTAACACTTGAGTCAAAGTACTCGGATAGATCTCCCTCAAGGGATGGAGTCACTACCACTTGCTCCTGCGCTGGAACCTCGACGCTTGCTCTGAATTTGATGATGTCACCCTCGGTGAACTTGCTAGATGGTACCTCAGATTCATCAACAACCTCCACGCTTGTGCGATAGAAATCCTTGATTATCATCTCCTTCGTTGCACTTGCCATGGAGTAACCACGAGCAAAGGCTCGAAGAGTGATTGTGTTCTCTCCCTCAACCGAGTCACTAACTCTGAGCACAGTGCTTAGCTCTGTTGTGCCATTTAGGAAGGTGATAAACTCTGGCAGATCAACAAATAGCGATGACATATCGTTGCCACTCTTGTCGAGTGCCGTGAGATATATATCAAACTCCTCATTACTTGTGATTGTCTGTGGGGTCTCTCCCTCCACAGCTGCTGGTTGAGGAACTGTGATTTCGAGAGTTACCTCATCACCTCGCACCAATGCAGTGGCTGAGATGCTGAATTCGAGATCTACGACCTCTGGAAGCGGTCCTGTCTCTGTCGTGTCTTTTTCACACGAAGATAGAAGAGTGCTCAACATTAAAATTGCAAATAGTATCTTTTTCATAGCATTGTACTGTTTAATTAGTTGTTCCAACCTGGGTTTTGCTCTAGTGTCTTGTTGAATTGCAACTCACTAGTAGGTATCGGAAGTAGATAGTCACGACCCTCGTTGAAGTTGTAGCCTGCAGGCAAAATATCACGTAGAGGATCTAACCAGCCCTCATCATCAACAGGCGTAAGAATTTTTGTTGTAATATCGCTAGCAGAGAATGATTTGTATAGGATTCCATCCTCACCAAAATATGCACCACGTCCTCGTTGTCCCTTTAGAAGGTTGTGCGCACTCCATCTCATCAGGTCGTCTAGGCGGAAATCCTGAAGCGCAAGCTCCACACGACGCTCTCGGCGTATCTCACGAAGATCAGGGGTTATGCTATATCCATAATCGGGAGCAGTCTGCTGTGCGACCTCATCATTTACAAATGAGGAGCTATACTCTACACCCGCTCTTTCACGCAAAAGCTTGATGGTCTTATCGCCAACTGCTGCAGTGTAGAGTCCCAACTCTGCCGCAGCCTCTGCATAGGCAAGTAGTGCCTCAGCGTAGCGTATGTATATAACTGCCGTTTGGCTCATTGTATTCACACCTGGATCATACTTAGGGTTAAGGCTTAGGCGAACATGAAATCCTGTTGTGTTCTTAGAACCTCCATCGGCATTGAGCTGAGGTGGCACCTCACGATAGTTAACATCGCTGCCCGTTGGTTCTACGTACTCCTTCACGACAAGCTTCTTGGTCTCGTCATCCAAGCTTCTGAAGTCGTCGCCTGTATTCATAATTGTCTGCAATAGGCGTGGGTCGCGCCCCTCGAACATCATGTTGAAATCCTTGTTATTCTCGCTTCTGTAGTCATATACAGTACCATCAGCATTCAGATAGCTATTAACTAGCGATAGCGACACCCCACCCTGATTATTGTTGTCTATGGTTGTTCCTCCTGTCAGAAGGCTCTGGAAGTAGTGCGTGATACCATCCTCTAATGAGTATTTTTTCCAGAATACAGCCTCGCTTATACTCGAAAGGTCGTCGGCACGGAAGATCTCACCAAACTTCTCGGCTGTGCTATCATCACTTGCGCTGTTGAGGGTGATATCTGGGTGGCTCTCGAAAAGAGTATCACCATAGTACATTACTCTCTCGAGGAAGTACATAGATTCATCGTTGAGTGATGCAAATGCGTCGCGAGCGTGGTACTTCTCCCACGTACCCTCGTAGAGAGCTACTCGCATTGCAAAGATAAGCGCAGCCTCTTTCGATAGTCGCAGGCCTTTGTATTGCGAGCGAGCAAAAAGTAGCTCATAGGCTTTATCCAGATCCGAAAGGATGAACTTTGCAACCTCATTGCGAGGTGTTTGAGGTATTTGAAGACCTGCAACCGTAGCGTTATTATCCCAGAAAGCGGTCATTAGTGGCACATTACCAAAGCGAGTTAGTAGATAGTAGTGCCAGTATGCACGGAAGAAGTAGACCTCCCCAACATAGGATCTAATCTCATCTGTCCACTCATCCTCTGTCATGAGGTTGTTGGCAAAGAAGTAGTTGGCATTACGTAGTGCCTCGTAACCCGCTTGCCAATCCAGCTCGGCGCTATTGACTGTGTACTCACCTGCAATACGCTTGTTGTATTCACTTCCGATGACATTATCACTATTGATCTCAAGTGCGTGAATACCCGTTGAGTAGGGTGCTAATCGAGGTATCAAAGTATACAGACCATCAACATAGCTCGCTATCTGTTGTTCGCTATTGAGAAATGACTCACTATTTGGTTGTGTTATGGGTTCTCGATCAAGGAAATCGTTGCATGACGAGATGAGAGCACCCAACATTATTATATATATTATACGTTTCATAACTATTCTATAGTTTAAAGTGTTATATCTAATCCAGCGATGAATGTTCTGCTCAGTGGATAAACAATACCATTACCATTATTATTAGCAGGTGATGTCAGACCAGGAGCTACGGCAGTACTTCCTCCTGCAGATGGATTCACCTTGTTGAGTGTCTCTGGGTCGAACTGTGATGGCAGATCATCGATCGTAAATACGTTGTCACACGACACATATATCTTCACTCCCGAAAGACCAATCTTCTTAACTACATTTGAGTTGAGTTTGTAGGATACAACCAAGTTCTTCATGCGAAGATAGGCACCATTCATCAGATAGCGTGTGGTGTTGTATCCAGTATTTTTATTGCGATCAGTATCGTTGTTGTACCACGTCAAACGTGGAAGATAGGCGTCAGGATTCGATGGGCTCCAGTAGTCGAGATGCTCGGTGAACATCTGCTGACCACCAAACAGATATGAAGAGGCTGCAAGTGGGAAGTCACGCTTCATGACACCTTGGAGTAGAGTCGAGATTTCGAACCCCTTATAGCCTACATTTAGATTGATACCAAACGAATAGCGAGGTGTTGTATTACCAATAATATCCAGATCACCGTGATCGTAGATTGTACCATCGCCAAAGTCTACTTTGCCATCGCCATTAGTATCGATGTATTTTAGGTCACCACGAACCCACTGGTCATTTGGTGCGATAGCGCTCATATCCACATTTGAAAGGTAAGAGTCAATCTCACGGTGTGTCATATAGAGACTATTTGCGTGGTAGCCCCAGATCTCACCCACGTCCATACCCTCATAATAGCCAATATTTGCGCTATACCCTGTGTGGTTGTTATATATAACGCCTGTTGGATTGTTGTATTCAGTTACTACTGCTTTGTAGTCAAAGATGTTTAAACCAACGCCATAGCTTAGTCCATTATCGAACTTATCTGCCCAGTTTACGCTAAGTTCCCAACCTCTATTCCTGAGTGTTGAGTTGTTGGTTTTAGCCAAATCGTTCTTATCAATTCCAGATATTGCTGGGATCGGCTCCGCTGGACCTAACATATCGTGCGTAGTACGCTGATATATATCTGCTGTCACGTTTAGTCTATCGTCAAATGCTGTGAGGTCTATACCTAGATTTATGCTCTCGACAGTCTCCCACGTGATATCCTCACTGATCTGGGTTGGAGGGAGGGTGTATGAGTTGTAATCTGGCAACAGCCACGTATTTGTGCTGTTTGTTATGATTCTCATTGTACCCAAATAATCGTAGTATCCAGCGCCATTTCTGTTACCAAGCAGACCATACGATGCTCGAACCTTGAGCATTGAGATCGATGTATTCAAATCCTTGAAGTATTCCGCCTTAGCCATGTTGTAGCCCGCAGACACAGACGGGAAGAAGCCCCAACGGCCTGTGGGAGCGAAACGTGAGGATCCATCATAACGGCCACTTAGTTCGACGAAGTACTTCTCATCGTAATTGTAGTTAAAGCGTGCGAAGAATCCCATAGATGTCCAATGGTCACGACCCTCGAAAACTGAACTATCACCCGCAGCATTCTCAAACGAGAATATATCATCGCTCATCATACCATCCTTAGATGAGTACTCGTTCGATATATATTGATACTCCATTTGATAACCTGCCATTCCCTGAAAGTAGTGACGCCCCCAACTCCTAGTGTATTGAGTGTTGATATTTGGCGATAGATATGCATTAAACATGCTTCCACGAGTGTATGTTCCATATTTTGCTACTGTAGCGGCGATTCCCTGTGGTTGATAACCAGGCTGGACTGATGCCACGGCAACGATATCGCCATCGGGCTCCATATAGTATGGCTGTCTAAGTATGTGGCTGTCATTGTCTATATCGAGACGTGTCTTGAACGATGCCGTAACATCCCACCCCTTTAGTACAGTTGCCGTTGCTGATAGTTGTAGTGCATCTGAGATAACGTTTTGGTTATACTCCGAACTCTGCAGATAGATATCTTGGTTTTGAGTCGGGATATTGTACTCAGAGTCTACTGGTAGGCGAATCGGGTGTGTTGGGTTTGCATTGGCCGTATAGTTAAACAACATTGCAGCGTTCTGCATTGGTCGCTCTATCATCGAGAGAGTGATATTGTTATTAATACTCAATTTGAGCCAGTCTGTAGCTGTAATATTTAACTTAGTATTTAGATTATAGCGATCCAGATTGTCGTCATAGAAGTCTATGAGTCCACCCTGATGAGTGTAACCCATACCCACATAGTATCTCACTGTTTTGGTTCCTCCCGTGATGCTGATATTATGAGACTGGCGCAATGAGAAATCCTTATAGCGATAGTCTAGCCAGTCGGTATTGGCATAAGTACCGTTTGAGAAGTTCCAGCCATCGCCTGCGATATTTGGTTGAACACCTGTTAGCTCACCTGAATACGGATTCTTCATAAACTCCTGCATGAGGTTAATCATGGTGCTATTGTAGGTATTCCACCCCATACCCGTGAGGGCATAGCGCTCGTTTACGTAGTTTGCGTACTCAATAGAGTTCATCTGCTCAGGCATTGAGATCGGCGAACTAAATCCTACGCTACCTCTATACGACACCTTTGCCCTACCCTCTTTTCCGCTCTTTGTGGTCACCAAGATAACTCCATAGGCAGCTCGGTCACCATATACGGCAGCAGCAGAGGCATCTTTAAGCACTGTGATACTCTCAACATCTGCGGGATTGACATTCGAGAGCGATTGTTCGATTCCATCGATCAGCACATATGGTGCACCGCCACCACCATTTATAGAGCCCGCACCACGAATATTGAATTGTGTGGTTGCACCTGGTTGTCCCGCATCAACTGCCGAAGTAGCATCGACAGAGAAGGTGAGTCCAGGGATATTTCCTTGAAGAGCCGATGTAACATCCGTAACAGGGCGATCAACGATAGCGTCTCCTTTGAGTGTTGTTACAGCAGCAGTGATTGTTGCTCTTTTTTGAGTACCCATCGCTACCACCACCACATCGTCTAGCTGCACATCGTCGGTAGACATCGTATAGAGGTTGTCGTGCAGTCGCTTCACAATAGTAGTTATCTCTTTATATCCAATAAAGCCGATGACAATCTGTTGGTCTATCTCTCCTGAAATCGAAAATTCACCATCAAAGTTGGTGCTTGTGCCCAGTTTGGTTTCGGGTAGATAGATCGTAGCTCCAGTGATTGGCTGCCCAGTCTCGTCGACAACCCGTCCCGTTATCTTCGAATCTTGGGCGTGTGATATGTGTACTGCGAGTACAAATATCACAAGTAAAAAAATTCTTCGCATAAGTGTTTAGTAGTTTAGTAAGTTTTGGTCATATATTTTATTTTGCTATTATTTTACTGCAATATCGCAAAAAACCCTCAATTTAATGTTTGAATTTAATTTAAATTAGTTCAATTTTGTACAAATACACTCTCTGGAACTATTTACTCACACCACAAAAACACGAGGGTGATTAACAGTAGTTAATCACCCTCAGATATTGAAAAGCATAGTATATTCGCATATCAAATTGACTCTCTGACATGGAAGCGCCAATGAATTTTTCCTGCGCGATCCATCTGTGTACTCTTTGTTTGTAGCGATCTGTGCCCAGTATCGAAATTAAGTTCAGCAATGACTTGATAGAGATTATTTTGCAACAATGAATAGCGATTATACTGCACGTTTGTCGCCAGATAAGTACCGAAGATTTGTTGCTCACCATCCAGGCTCAACGTGATCTCCAAGTATGGTGCAC
This sequence comes from uncultured Alistipes sp., assembly GCA_964370415.1. GTDB lineage: Bacteria > Bacteroidota > Bacteroidia > Bacteroidales > Rikenellaceae > Alistipes. Next base: position 5,033 of record CAYJIY010000045.1, on the reverse strand, counting down.
CTCGACCTTGAGGTGATTGAGGATTTGCCGTCACAAGATTTTGATAGCTATAAAATCGCACCTGTGCATCTTGTGGAAGCAAGTGCATAGATGAGTCATATAGGTTTAACGGCACGCCTAAATTGATTGATGCATCTGCGTACTCTGGGGATGAGAGCATAGATGGCATGGTGGAGTTTGAGTATTGAAACACCACTTCTGAATCTTTGATTTGATTCACCAGCTTTGCCGACTCCACAACTATATTCTGCGTGCTACACTCAGCTCCCTTAAAAATATATAGATCTAAACGAGAGACCAAGCGTCGCAGAGGTATCTCAATGTGACCATTATCACTCTGTGCTGTTAGTTCGACACTCTGGCTAGCTATCATCAATAGATTCGCAGGGTCAAACTCAACGTTCAACGATGTAGTTAACCCCTCTAATTGCTCTAGAGTCGACTCTTCGCTGATGGTGTATTCCCTGCCACTACTATCCATGAATATCTTGTCGGCATAGTTGGCTAAAAGCACAAAATGTTTGTGACCCTCAAGCATTGATAGGGGGATTGTCATCCACTCTAAACTAGGGAGAGATGGATATAAAATCGCCTCTATCGCTCTGCCGTTATTATCAAAAATAAAGATGGCAAGACTACTAAATTCGTCGTCACTATCAATAGAGTAAGGATCCGCTGTTGTAGATCGCCCTACTGTCAGTTCGAAGCTAAGAGAATCTGAGCTGAAAGTTTGCTCCGAAGTAAAATATGTGTCTGAATCACAGCTCACAAAGTGGCTACAAACTATTAAAGCGGATATTATATATCGTTTCATGTTAAATATCAGGTATTACTTCGTTTACAATCCACCCATTCACTGAGACTAAAATTGCAATATCACGATCTACATGCACCTCTAGGTTATATGTATCCTCTCTGTCAAGATCCTCTTGAGTTGAATAGGCCCCTGTCGACAAGATTGCATCTACAAGATTCTGCTTCAGAAGTGGTTGATCACTATTTTGGTTGTGAATAGTTATTGAAGGTGAGTAATCATCACCCTCTATTGGGGTACTTTGACGAGTTGAAGAGCCAATCATTAATCGCTTTATGCTGATACTGTGTGTCGTGGTATTCTCAGATTCGAGTTTCTCTCTGGGAAGAAACTTCATCACTCCGTGTTGCACATCTGCAACATTTCTATGATTATAGCGTCCATGCGCATAGGTGATAAAGGACTCTACCTGCGACAAGGAGGATTCTGAACCTATGATTGTCACATTCACGTGGTTTGTGTTCTTAATGAGCTCTATTGTTGAGATACTCTCATTACGGATCTCTGATACAAGGGTCGTGTCAAGCCCAACATATAGCTCCGAAAAATTGTTGTTTTCGGCGTAATAGTATCCATCATCGCCCATATAGCTGTCGAGTTGTATGTGAAGATCATCAATAGTGCTCTCTTCGCTGCTCATCTGCTCATTGATGGTGTTTAGCTCCGAGTCTAACTCTCCTGCGGTATAACCCTCCAGATGACCTCCAAAGACCACAGCACTATATCGACCCTCGGGCAGATGTATACGCATCACATGGTCATTCGTTAGATGATCTCCTGCGTCAGTGAACTGCCCTACATAACGACCACTACTGTCGAAGATATAGACCACAATTTGATCAACCTCTGTCTCAAAGAGATTTGTGTAGTCGCTGTTGAGATTATAGGCAAAAGAGAGTAAGAGTTCAGGGCAACAGCCACCGTTCTTCTCGCTGACACATCCATGTAGTGCAGCGGCAAAAAATAGTGATATAAATATAAATTTCATATAGTTAACATATTCTCTAATGGTGTCTCTTGCAAAAAATGATACTACTCTCACCTAAAAAAAGGAGAGATATTCACCTACGAGAGGCGTATTCTCTCTCCTCTAATCTACAAATTCAAAAATTAATTACCCCAATCTGGTTCAACTTCGTTGATAATCCATGGCATAACTGTAACCTTAGCTTCAACCGAAATGTTATCAGCGTATGGTTTGTCTGTTGCGTTCTCATTACTAAATGACAAACTATTAATTCGATACACGCTACCTGGCGTAAACTCTGTAATTGGATCGCCCGCAGTGGTTTTAAACCTATCTACAGTGATATACTGTACTGGTTGCTGTGTCGCATCGCTCACATACTCTACATCAGTGAGTTTAATTATAATATGAGGCGTATCGGGTGCATCATCACTCCCTTGTGTTGGCGAACTTGGCACCACATGGTATGTCCACATCGTACTTGCACTGTATGAGGTATCAGATATTTGATCTGTTGGGTGCGGATAAAAACTAGTAGAGCCCGCTGCTGGAGCGAAATAGTCAACCATAGCATAATCTTTCCATGTCAATGGTGGTGCATTACTACTTCTTTCATAGTATGGAAAATCAGGATTGTTTTCAAATAACACTGGCCACTGTGTGTCATCTGTCCAGTAGTCATTTTCGACTGAGTTCACAATGGGACGAAGCGATGGTGTGCCATCAACATTTACCGATGGATAAATATTGTTTATAAAGATACCAGCCAATTTAAATGACGATATATCAACTCCTGTAGCGGGATTATTTGGCGTATAGCTGACCTCACCTATTTCGATTCTTGAAACCAATGGAGTAAGCTCGACAGTTGTCTCGTATGTGTCACCATTGAGTACAAACTCGGGGCTCAATCCAGCCATAGGAGCATCCTCTGCATCGGTTTGCACCTGATCGATGTTTACCATATACGATAGTGGTGCAGTAGGCATAGGGTCGAATGCCAATTCGACAAAGTCAGGGGTAATAGCACTCTTTACGTTGGCAATAAAGTAGAGCTTTTTAGCTGACTGGGGAACACCTGAAATAATAATAGCTTGCCCTGTTGTGCTAGTGCTCTCTGTGTTTTGAACGATATCAATCTCAGACTGGCTCAACTCTCGCTGGTAGACGCTAGCTCCTGTGTCGTCGATAAGAGCAATGTAGCCTGACGAAATAACGGCATACTTACCATTTTCGGTAGCATCACCAACGACACGGGTCTTTCCTCCCTGCACGACTGTTAGCTGCACTGTGCGTTCAGCCTCCTTGACTCTCGATTCCATGTCGACTGCCTGATCTTTGTTACAAGCAATCAACGTCACTGCAATAAGCAGTAGTGTAAATAATTTTTTCATAGTTCTAATATTAAAAAAAAGGTAAAAAGTTGTTTATATCTACTTAGTGATATCTCTCTCAGTCACGAGTTCGGACAATAATATCGATGATGATACGGAGTTCCGCACGCCGTAATTGAGGGTACATCATATCAACTATATATCTGTATGACATCCCGCCATCGAGGCCAATTATTGCCTCTTTTTTATCCGTTTCACTCATGTTGCTATCAATGATTTGCAGAATCTGTGATCTGGATTTTAAGCTTGAATTTTTGACTAGTTCATGTAGTTTTTGCCAATCTTCTCCATACCACTCAATACTATTATTATCAACAATAATACCATACTGCTCCTTAAAATATATAGCCAATGCTTGTGCACGTCGCTCGGAGAGCTCCATATTTGAGACTACATCACCCAGAGGTGAGGCGTAGCCAAGAATAGCAATCGATGAGATATTATTATCAGTAACTACTGAGTCAATAGTTGCCAGAATTTGTTCATTCGAACTATAATTTTTTTGCAACGCGAATTCTGAGCGAGCAAACTTCACATCAAAACACAACTGCCTCTGCTCTGTCTTTTCTACACTAATGAGGGTCTCGCCTACTGGTTGGTCGACCACCACTCTATCATCAGGTAAACCAACAATTGTAAATTGGTCCTGCACAATGCACTCGCCACACACTATTTTCTCGCTAATTAGTATCAGCTCAGCTCCACGCATCCAACTCTGAAGTGGGATTGAGCTACGATACACAACCTCCTCTTTCGCGCCTCTTGGCGAGTTTTTTAGGCGTGCATACGGCTCCTTGTAGTTCGATTCATTGTGTCTGCCATAGATTTCTCGGTCATAAGAGATTAGACCACTTCTACGCCCAGATACAATTGGTTCAAGCTCTAAGGATTGCTCGCCATCGACAATCTTCGGAGTGATGATCAATAGATCAGCCACCCCAAAATCGAATGGAGGAACAGAGACTACAAAATCGACATTAAGTTCGGAATCAACAACATGAACCCTAGCATTATGAACCTCTAATGGCAATGAAGCCACTACATCAAAGGGCAAGCAGCAAACTAGCAACAAGACAACTTTTATAATTACATTATGTTTCATAGCCCTTAATTTATTATATAGGAAATAGAGATACCTGCACGAGTTGGTCCAAAATAGTTGCGATTTTCGGTGCCGATGAGTGGTGCGCATTTATAACTTTCGAATCGATCGTAGTGAAGCCGCACGTAGCCCACTCCTAGCTGTAGTTCAAGGTTCAATCTACGCGAAAGCAAAATTTGGTAGCCATACGAGATACCCAGACCAAATCCATTTCCCTTGAAACGATAATCTTTTGATCCCTTCCCAAAAATAAGAGGCAGATTATGCTCACTGATATTATACTGTGCGAAGAGAGCGTGCGCCCCAAAGAAATGACCACTAAAGCGTTCGCATAGATAGTAGCGATACTCGGGTTGAATGATAAGGTGTGCAAGTTTTTTATTAGCATCAAGTGTACCCTCTCTCTTCCATCCATTATAACCAACTGAAAAGTCAATTGTCGACTGAGGAGAAATCCCCAGTTCTACTCCTAGATTAGGCGCAAGAGCTACAGCTCCATAGGCTAGATTACTCTTTATTGCAGCTAGGCCCTGCGCTGAAGCACAAATGGTACTTATTATTATTGCCACCACTAAGAGGAAGAAATTTTTCATACTCAAACTTTATCAATTATACTCATCACTCACAAAATGTGTGAACTGAGCTGCATGAGGTTTTTTCAAAAAGTGTACCACTTGTTAGCTCTTGTAACACAATCACACAAAAAACCCCCAAGCACTAAGAGTTGTGCTTGGGGATTTTTGGTTATTTAGACTA
>CAYJIY010000044.1:11092-13045 GCA_964370415.1 uncultured Alistipes sp. | reverse complement strand
GCTAACAAAGGTAGTAAACAAATTTTAATTTATTAGCATTTTTAGCAAAAAAAATAACAATATTGCTATAAAAATTTCTTATTTGCGATCAAAAGCTAAAATCTGACCCCAAAGTTTGCCTCTAACGCCAGCCAGCTACAACTCTTTTTTGACCATAATAATAGAGCTAACATTTTAGAGTCCACTTTTTTTTAGTAACTTTGCTCCAATTATTAATATATGGTACGCATGGTGCATAGTAAGTTAAGTGCGAACACACACACATTTCAAGAAGTAGATAGGTTATAAAATGATGATAACAGATTTTAGCAGAAAGGCTCTTTTTTTAAGTATTATTCTTATTTTTTCGACTCTCCATGGCGCACAATCTGCCGAGAAGATCACTCGAACACACCGAGACTCGATTCAGCGCACGTTGAGTCGGATCATCGACCGTGAGATCAAGGGCGTGGGCACACGTATTACCGACCTAAGGAGCTCTCGCCGCTCGGTGAGTATCTACACCTCGGTTGGGATGTCCTACTACCCCTTCCGTGAGGATAACGTCGAGGCGATCTACGACTCTGTGCGTGCTATCTTGCCATCATCATACCGCAAGGCTACAATCAATATCTTCACAACGGGGCGCTCGATAGAGACACTTATCCCAATGGCGCACCGCACCCCTCAAAAGGGACGCAAGGCGGTAAACCCTATAGGCTTCACGAACTCTAGCCCCTCGCATCGCCAGCTGGTCACAAATATCGATGTAGAGCAGCCCACAAAGGGGCTCACGGGTCGCCATGTGGCTATGTGGCAGAGTCACGGTCGCTACTTCGACCAAAAGACCAATCAGTGGAAGTGGCAGCGCTCACGCCTGTGGCAGACGTGCGAGGATCTCTACACTCAGAGCTATGTGCTACCCTACCTCGTGCCGATGTTGGAGCGTGCTGGGGCGAATGTCATTCTCCCTCGTGAGCGTGACGTTCAGGAGATGGAGCTCATTATCGACAACGACCCTGGGGTCAATCAAGGTGAGTTATCTGTCACAAACAACGAGTACCAGTGGACGAGCGAGCCGAGAGGTTTTGCACACCTAAGACACATCTATCTCTCGGGGCAAAATCCATTCACGGAGGGAACTTCGCTCAAAGTGTCAACAACGAATCTCGATCAGCCGAGCACGGCACAGTGGAGCGGTTACATACCCCATCGTGGCGAATTTGCTGTCTATGTCTCATATCAGAGCTTCCCGAATAGCGCTGCCGATGCTCTCTACACGGTGCACCACGCTGGGGGCGAGAGCCACTTCTCGGTGAATCAAACTATGGGTGGCGGAACGTGGATATATCTAGGCAAATTTCTCTTCAATGAGGGCGAATCGCCACTGGTGACGCTCACTAACGAATCCGTTAATTCGGGACGAGTAGTCTCTGCCGATGCCGTTAAAATTGGAGGTGGCTACGGAAACATAGCTCGCACGGTAGATCCCGAACTTCGTAGCTCAGATGTTGAGTACGCCACCGAACCGAGCCACATGCCACGATTCTGCGAGGCATCACGCTATTGGTTGCAGTGGGCAGGATTTCCACGTGAGGTCTACACCCAAAAGAACGATAAGGACGACTATCGTGACGACTATATGTCTCGCCCACACTGGGTCAACGCCCTGATGGGTGGCTCATCTAAGCTACCCGATAGCTTGGGGCTAGGTATCCCTATCGACATGGCATTTGCATTCCACTCCGATGCTGGGGTCAAAGATGGTGACGAGACGATCGGCACATTGGGGATATACTGCACTAACGACAACGACAAGCACTTCAACGATGGAGTACAGCGTCTGCGTTCGAGAGACCTCACAGACCTTGTGATGACTCAGCTTGTGAGCGATATTCGCCGCACGAGTGAACCTGAGTGGCGCCGCCGTGGGCTGTGGGATCGCTCCTACTATGAGGCTCGTGTGCCTTGGGC
>CAYJIY010000044.1:9053-10992 GCA_964370415.1 uncultured Alistipes sp. | reverse complement strand
GTAGCTCAAAGGCGAGGTGTGATATATAGCTATCGCATAGCCGCTGTGAATGACGGAGGTGAGAGCCAGTCGAGCGAGACACTCTCGGCTTACCTCTCAGAGAAGGAGCAAGGACGTGCGCTCATCGTGAATGGATTTGACCGCATATCGGCATCGGAGAACTACCGCACAGATTCACTTGCGGGATTCTTCAACGACTACGACAGCGGAGTGCCGCACCTCCAAGATATAGCATTTATCGGCGAGCAGAGAGTATTCGATCTCTCGCAGGCTCGCAACGAAAATGATTCGAAAGCTCTAGGAGCTAGCCACACAGATTTTGAGACTCAAGTCATAGGAGGTAACACCTTCGACTACCCATATATCCACGGTGAGGCTATCGCTTCGGCTGGTTACTCATTCAGCTCGGCAAGTAGACTCTCGGTTGAGAGTGGCGATGTTAGTCTCAAGGGGTACGATGTTGTGGATCTTATCCTCGGTAAACAGCGCCGTGTGAGCCTTGGGCGAGGTGTCTTTGGGGAGTCGTTCTCTACGTTCACACCCCAGCTCCAGAGCGTCATTGTCGACTACCTCACGGCAGGCGGAGCGCTCCTCTCGTCGGGTTGCTACATAGGTTCGGATCTATGGCGTGAGAAGAGCGCCACAGAGCACGACAGAGTCTTTGCACGTGAGATCCTAGGCTTTGAACTCGCTGACTCTTTGCACAACCACACAACGAGACTTCGCACCATGCGTAACGATGTCAACCTCACGCCTATGGTTTTCGATTTCGAGACGGGCTATCGCCCTGACAGCTACGCCATTGAGCAGACTGACATTCTACTGCCTGCATCGGAGAGTAGCGATGTTGCGATCTACTACATGGACTCCTCACAACCTGCCGCCATTACGCAACAGAGCGTAGGGCGTAGCTTCACGATGGGTCTGCCATTCGAGGCTATCGAATCACCTACTCGTCGCAATACGTTGATGCGAGACATTCTCCGATTCCTAAATCAAGACTAGATGTTACTACGTATTCTAAAAAATAAGAGTCTAGCTATGCCCCTCGCCATGTGTCTGGGAGCACTGCTACACCATCCGATCATCATGTTCGAGCAGGCGTTCAATTCGCTCGCTACCCCAATACTCATATTTTTGATGCTCTTCATCACCTTCTGCCGTGTGAGTGTCAAGGAGCTGCGCTTCTCGACCATATATATATGGCTCATAGCTTTTCAGTTTCTGATCAGCACGGGAGTGTTTCTACTGCTACATCAGCACAACCTGATACTGGCACAGGGGGCGATGATCTGCATCCTTGCCCCTATCGCAATGGGTGCGGTGGTTATTGGCGGAATGTTGGGGGCGAATGTCCCTATCATGGCTGGCTTTGCGCTGATCTGCAACCTCACACTAGCGCTGGTTGCACCCTATATGCTCGCTGAGATGGGCAACGGAACGAGCAACTTCGTGGAGATATTCTCTAAGGTTGCGCCACTACTGATCCTGCCCTTCGTTGTTGCGCAAGTGGCACGCAAGCTAACCCCAAAAGTGACTCAATGGGTTGGGCAGAGGGGGCAGATAGCATTCTATCTGTGGCTGATCTCGCTCTTTATCATCATAGGAAAAACCACAGGCTACATCCTCCAACTCGGTGGCGAGAACCTCTCAACACAGATACTACTGGCGCTGGCATCGTTGATTATCTGCCTAATTCAATTTGGCGTGGGACGACTTATCGGTCGCCGATACTCGATGCCTGCAACTGGTGGGCAATCCCTTGGGCAGAAGAATACGGTCTTGGCGGTGTGGCTAGCCTTTACGTTCCTCGATCCGATCAGCTCGATCGCCCCTACTGCCTACATCATTTGGCAGAATACGATAAACAGCATACAGCTATACCTTCACGATAAGCGCAAAGACAAGCGCCAAGAGTAGACGCTTTTAGTGTTTGTGC
>CAYJIY010000044.1:0-8953 GCA_964370415.1 uncultured Alistipes sp. | reverse complement strand
CTTCACGATAAGCGCAAAGACAAGCGCCAAGAGTAGACGCTTTTAGTGTTTGTGCCCTTACGATTCGCACAAACAAAACGCCCCGAATAGCTTCAAACTATTCGGGGCGTTGTAATATATATGGTAGATTACTTCTTCTTGCCTCCACCAAAGACCACACCGACATTAAAAGCAAAGTAAGAATCACCTCTCTCCATAGCACTATACTCGGCAGTCACTCGCAGGCGATTGAAGAACTCAACACCCACACGAGGAACTAGCGCTGCGCTACGAGAAAATGAGAAGCTATCTCGCGTCGAATCGTTCTGAACTTGATAATCATAATTTATGAAACTAAGTCCTAGACCAAGCCCCACGAATGGTGTGAACCAGCTGTTGTGGCGGAAGTTGTAGTCAGCAAATGTCGTTAAGCTTGTTTTATTTATAGTGCTTAGGCTAGCATAGTCTGTTTCTCTGTCAAATCCGCCAAAAGAGAACTGCAAACCAAGATCCATATTCGAGTCTTTCAGATTATGTCGAAGCTCTAGCAGCATCTTACTTCCTGAACCTGAGCCAAAGCCATTGTATGAACCAGCAACCACGCCACCCATAGCCGCCTCGAACTCAACTGCACGAACTTCTCCTTTTCCTTGTGCACGCCCCTCAATCGCAAAAACAGAGAGCGCCACTACTAATAAAATTGTTAGTTTTTTCATAGATTTATTTTTTGGATTATTACTCAAAAACAAATATATTAAAAAAAAATAAAAATACAAAAAAAGCACCGCCTAATTTTAGTGACGATGCTTTAAAAAATGTCATTTTTGCTCTAGAATACACTCTCAACAGGCTCGTAAGGCAATCCCCACGCCTCGGCTACTGGGTGGTAGACCACCTTGCCGTGTACGACGTTGAGCCCTAGGCGCAGTTCGGGCGATTCGAGACACGCCTTTTTCCACCCCTTCTCCGCAAGGGCGATAACATAAGGGAGTGTTGCGTTTGTCAGCGCTGGGGTCGAGGTGTGTGGCACCGCTCCTGGGATGTTGGCAACGGCGTAGTGTAGAACCCTATCCACCATATATGTTGGCTCTTGGTGTGTTGTTGGTTTCGATGTCTCGAAGCATCCACCCTGATCGATCGCAACATCCACTAGAACCGACCCTGGCTCCATCAGCGAGAGCATATCTCGTGTCACGAGTTTTGGCGCTTTAGCACCAGGAATGAGCACCGAACCAATCACCAAATCGGCAGTTTTTAGCTCACGGCGAATGTTATATTCTGACGACATTAGCGTCTTTACATTGGCAGGCATCACATCGGCAAGGTATGATAGTCTCTGTAGCGAGATGTCGCAGATAGTCACCTCGGCACGCAAACCAGCCGCCATGCGAGCCGCTTCAGCCCCCACAACTCCTCCTCCAATGACAAAGACCTTAGCTGGGCGAACACCCGTAACGCCACCCATGAGCTTACCTTTTCCGCCGTGAGGACGCTCTAGGAAGTAGGCTCCCTGCTGTGTCGCCATGCGACCTGCAACCTCCGACATGGGGATCAGCAGCGGAAGAGATCCGTCTCTCTTCTCGACAGTCTCATAGGCGCAACAAACCGCCCCACTCTTAACCATTGCGTGGGTTAGCTCCTCGCTACTTGCAAAGTGGAAGTAGGTGAAGAGCAGCTGCCCCTCACGAATGAGCGAATATTCAGGCGCTATGGGCTCCTTGACCTTGACGATCATCTCCGCCAAAGCGTAGACCTCCTCGATTGTTGAGACGATCATTGCCCCCGAAGTCACATACTCTTCATCGCTGAAGCCGCTACTTATTCCTGCTGTTGATTGCACATATACTGTGTGATCTCTGCGTGTAAGCTCTCTGACAGTCGCAGGGGTCATACCCACACGGCTCTCATTGTTTTTAATCTCTTTTGGAACACCAATAATCATTGCTAGTTCTGTTTTAAGGTTTTCATTAGGCTGAGCGCACCCACTGAGGGCTTTCGCTCATTTGGTCTACACTAAGTTACAAACTAGAAATGAGATCTGCAAGGATTTAGCCTAAAAATTTAGCGAGACAGAGAGGTATAGCGAACGTGGATATACCGAGCGATACAGAGAGCTGTGAGGTTCGTAGAGATAGCCCCCGCCATGGCTCACACTTCGAATGCGTGACGACTCATAGCCCGAATAGAGGGCATCGGTCACATTTAGTAGATTTCTCACTGCGAGGTAGATCGTCAGGCTCATATCGTCATAGAAGAGTGTTCTGAAAGTCGAGATGTCGACACTCACCACATCGCCCAACGACTCTTGGTGGGTGAATGCCTCCACAGCTTCGGGTGATGTTGTTGCTTGATCCACAACTCGAGAGGTGCGACGCAAAAGATCGGGGTTGACATAGCGCCCTGCCATATAGCTCGCCGAAGCATTTAGTCCCCACCCCGATTTGTAGTAGTCGAGCCCCACGCTTGCGACTGTTTGCGGTGTGTTGCCCATTTTTACGCCCTCCATGTGGGCAGGCGAACCACTGTCGACCGCCACATTTGCAGCGTCGGAGTAGATCCACACACGTGGATCACTAACGTAGGCGTAGTCCCCAAGCGAGAGCGCTCCATCGAGCGAGAGGTTGTAGCTCAGGCGCAGTTTAACGGCTAGCTCCACACCTAGCGCACGTGTCGAGATGTCGGTTGCCACCATGTCGCAATATTGAGCCGAGATGTCGTCGTAGTACTGCGCACTTTGGCGCTGATCGCTCACAAGGCGTGCATAGGCAAGCACCGTGTAGCTCAGCATAGAGCCGTTGTTCACATACTTTAGTGCTGCCGAGATGGTCTGCTCCAGAGTTGGGTCTTGTGCTATGCGATTGTTGTAGTCGGGCTGTAGGAAATACTCTTCACTTTGGGGTGTTGTCCCCACAAAATTCAGGTCGGCACGCAGAGACTCTCTAGGCGAGAATGCCCACCCAGCGCCCAGACACAGCGCATAGGGCGAGAGCTTCACACTCTTCGATTCGCCATAGGATCCATCCCCCGCAAAGAGCTCCTTTTCGTAGTGCCCCACACGCTTTACGCTCACATCCGAAAGGCTAAGGTCTAGATCCAACCCTAGGCGATCGGCACGATACTCTAGGCTTGCATCAGTGCCATACTCCATGCGCTGCAACGTGTAGTCGTAGCCATATCTATCACCCTCACGAATGACCCTATTTGGGTTGCGAAGGTCGTTTTGGAGCATATTGCCATAGGAGTCGTCATCGATCAAGAAGTGGTCGAGGTCTATCAGATACTCGGCATCGAGCAGATCGCTGAGCACCTTGAACTGGCGCTCCTGATCGTAGGATGCGCTCACGCCAAAGTTGAGGGAGAGCTCATCGCTGAGTTTGGTTGTGCTCGCAATTCGTGCGCGTGAGTTAAGCAGGCTCGTCACCCGATCCTCCACCACGTAGAGAGCGTGCCCTCCTGCCATACGATTTCGAGCACGGAGCTCATCCCAATCGACCTGAGTGTAGCGTGCGTCCTGATCGATCCACGCCTGAGTCACCATATCATCTTCGAGATACGATGGCATATAGCGGTAGTTGTCGGGGTCGGGCGTTGGAGCTGAGAACCAGCCTAGAGTTCCATATTTATCATAGCCCATTTGAGTAGAGACAGTGGCGTTGAGCGTTGTTTTGTGGTTCACTTTTTTCACCCAATCTGCCACAATCAAAGGTAGTAGTTCACGGCTCTGGCGAGAGTTTCGCACCTGCCCATCGTCAAAACCCCATGCTGGGTTATAGAGCCTATCGTCAGTGAGATCCATCGCCTCAAGGGTGGTGATCGAGCGCAGACCCTTGTGGGTGTATGGGGCGCTTAACACAAGGCTTAGGTGCTCATCGTTGCCGTAGTACTTGGTGAGTCGAGCGCCTGCGAGTAGCGAGTTGGTGAAGACACCCTGAGTGAGCAGATCTCGTCCGCTTCTCGCATCGAGCGATGCCGAGTAGAACCAGTTGCGTCCAATCTCGGCACCTCCAGACATGCGAGCACCCACCATATAGTCACGCCCCGAAGCACGAACCGAGACCCTCCGCCAATCGATATGCTCTTGATCTGCAAGCGAAAATTGCGTGTATCTTTGGCTATAGGAGCCTGCGATGACAGAGCCCACGCCCGAACGGTGCTCGCTCATCCTCATAGCTCGCATAGTGGCGCTGTGGCTATAATCTACCCTCGCACCGCTGATGATCGTGTGATCCATATCCCAATCAACACCCTGGCGACGATACCCCACCATCGATGTGCGAAATGTCATGATCTGCCCGAATAGATCCTCAGGTGTGAGCACCGCACCATAAAACAGAGCAGAGTCGGTGAATATCTCTGGTGAGTATTCATCCGACTCTGCATATACATTAAAGTAGTCCTCCGAGAGGTTCTGTGCGCTGATACCGCTCGCCATAACCAGTAGCATAATACAGATCACAAACCTCATCACAGACTGCATATTGCCCTATTTTAAACCTTGTAGAACAACCTTGAGTAGATCCCAAAATTTCTGCACTGTGGCAATTTCGAGTCTCTCATCAGGCGAGTGCGCACCCTTTACAGTAGGTCCAAACGAGACCATCTCCAGATTTGGATACTTCTCTAGGAATAGACCACACTCTAGCCCTGCGTGAATAGCACGAACCTTAGGCTCTACTCCAAAAAGATTGGCGTAGCTGCTCTTCGTCACGCTCAGCAGGTGAGAGCTTGGGTTTGGACTCCAACCAGGATAGCCATCCGAGTGCTTGACTGTTGCTCCTGCGAGCTCTAGCACCGACTCCACGCTCTGCATAGCGTAGATCTTGGCGCTTTCGACCGATGAGCGCTGCGATGTTGTCACCACAATCTCGCTCTTGTCGTTGAACTTCACCGATGCAAGGTTAGTCGATGTCTCTACTAGCCCCTCCAGAGCAAACGACATCGCAAGGACACCGTTAGGTAGCCCCACAAGTGCGTTGATAAGCCCCCATGTTGTTGGTTGATCTATAACACCATCCACCTCGGGCATCTCGTTGAGCGAGATCTTGAATCGTGGCTCTGTTAGAGCATACTCCGCCTTGATCTGCTCGGCAAAGCTGTTGAAGTAGCTCACAAATGCCTTGGTCTTACCAACAGGCACCCCGAAGATAGCGTATGCCTCACGTGGGATTGCGTTGCGCAGGTTTCCGCCATCGAAGTAGCTCAGGCGAAGATCGTAGTTCTTGATCCCCTCCCACAAAAGGCGAGCTATGCACTTATTAGAGTTTGCGTGCCCCTTCTCGATATCGTCACCAGAGTGTCCGCCCAGAAGATCCGAGACATCGACTCTGAAGAATGAGAAGTTGCGTGGTGGTAGCTCTTTCTCGTATCGGAATTTAGCTAGCGTGTCAATTCCGCCAGCACAACCGATGAATATCTCGCCCTCGTCCTCCGAGTCGAGGTTGATGAGGTACTTGCCCGTGAGCATATCCTCGCCTAGCTCAAAAGCTCCCGTAAGGCCCGTCTCCTCATCGACTGTGAATAGCGCCTCAATAGGCCCATGCTCCACGTCTGGTGCGATCAGCACTGCGAGCGCTGCCGCCATACCTATACCACAATCGGCACCGAGAGTCGTCCCCTCAGCCTTGACCCACTCACCCTCTATCTTGGTCTTAATGGGGTCTCTGTCGAAGTCGAACTTCACATCCGAATTCTTCTCACACACCATATCGACGTGCGATTGTAGTATCACGGTCTCGCTCTGCTCATATCCGAGCGTTGCAGGTTTACAGATCACGACATTGCCGATCTCGTCCTGGCGATACTCTAGGTTGTGCTCCTTTGCGAACTTTATAAGGTATGAGATTATCTTCTCCTCTCTCTTCGATGGGCGTGGTACACGTGTTATCGCATCGAAGATCCCCCACATTAGTTGTGGTTCTAGTTTTGATATTTGTGATGACATATAATATATTTTCTTATTGTTTAGCTACACAAATTTAATCAAACTTTGCAAATTTCACCATACAAAGGCGAAAAAAGAGCCTAAAATGCATTTTTAAATATCATATTTAATAGCAATGTGACTCATTTCTCGCAAACTTTTATATCTTTGCGAAAAATTATAGCAATTATGATACATGCTGGACAAGTACAGCGACTCACCGTTGGTCGTGTTTCCGATTATGGACTCTTCCTCGCAGATGATGAGGGCAACGAAGTTCTTTTGCCAAATAGATACATCTCACTCTCCGACGCTGTCGGTGACGAGAAAGAGGTCTTTGTCTATCATGACTCAGAAGATCGTCTAGTAGCAACAACAGAGACTCCCCTAATGAGAGTTGGGGAGATTGGACTACTCAAAGTAGTGGATAAAAACCTCCACGGCGCATTCCTCGATTGGGGATTGTTTGGTAAGCACCTATTCCTCCCAAACCGCAACCAACAAGGGGGCGTATTGGTGGGCAATAGCTATGTTGTGAGCCTATATCGTGACGATGTCACTGGACGCTGCGTCGCTACAATGAAGCTCAAGGGCTTTGTAGACAACGACTTTGTCTCGGTTGAGCCTCGTCAAAAAGTGGATATACTAATCGCTTCTGAGAGTGAAATTGGCTATCGAGTAATCATCAATAACCGCCATTGGGGGATGATCTACCACAACCAAATCTTCAAAGCAGTCAACATCGGTGACAGAATGACGGGCTACGTTCGTCGAATCACCGAGGATAATCGCATCGATATAAGCCTTCAACAGAACGGTTTTGCGCAGGTCAAAGACTCTGCCGAGCGCCTATCAGACCTACTTCGAGAGAGGGGTGGATTCCTGCCAATCAACGATAATTCGTCGCCACAAGAGGTGACAGACCTCACCGAGATGAGCAAAAAGGTATTCAAGCGCTCACTGGGTATGCTCCTCAAGCGCAACGAGGTTGAGATCGTCGACGGCGGAGTAAAACTCAGAGAATAACAGATGTCTAAAATCATTACGGCGGAGCGTGTGTCAGCTGACGCATCGGACAACTTTGTCTTTCAGCGCTCACTACTTGCATATCTTGAAGCTGCAAAAATTGCAAAGGGAGATATTCTCGAAATCGGCACAGGGTCGGGCTATGGCGTTAAGGTCATAGCACCATCGGCATCCAAGTTTGTCACCATCGACAAGCACCGAACCGAGGGGTTGACCCTCCCCGAAAATGTAGAGTTTCGAGAGGCAACAGTACCACCACTGCCGTTTGAAGATTGTAGCTTCGACTACGTCATAACATTCCAAGTCATCGAGCACATCAAAGATGACGCACGCTTTGTGGAGGAGATCCACCGAGTATTGCGACCTGGAGGGTCACTGATCGTATCAACGCCCAACATCTCGATGTCGCTCACTCGCAACCCGTGGCACATTCGCGAATACACCGCTAAGGAGTTCTCGGAGCTACTCGGTCGCTACTTCGGCTCTATCGAACAGATGGGTGTGAGTGGCAATGAGCGCATCATGGAGTACTTCGAGGCGAATCGCAAGGGGGTGGAGCGCATCACACGTTTCGACATTTTCAATCTACAGCACCGCCTGCCTAGGTGGATGTTGCAGCTACCCTACGACATTCTAAATCGCTTGAATCGTCGCCGCTTACTGTCGAGTAACGATGAGCTCACTCGATCGATCACAACCGAGGATTATCGACTAGAGCCTGTCAACGACAACTGCTTCGATCTTTTTTACGTTGCGAAGAGATAATTTAGTCGGTGGGCTAATTATAAGATTATTAGATACAAAGCGCTTTGTTGTTAAAAAAAGTTACATTTTTATTGATTTTTTTCACTAAAAAATTTGGAACTAAATAAAAAAGCAGTATCTTTGTATCCGCAATCAGCAATGGTGCGTTAGTTCAGTTGGTTAGAATACGTGCCTGTCACGCACGGGGTCAGGGGTTCGAGTCCCCTACGCACCGCAATAAACATTGAAAATCAATGTTTTACAAATTAAGCACCCGATTTTACACCCAAGAATGTAAAGTTGGGTGTTTTCGTATTATTTATGATTATAAAGGGAGAGTATAAAAGTTTTTTGTCGATGCGTTCATAGGATTTATGTGCCTGATGTTTGCCGGGGGTATTGCTTATGCCATTTATCACGCCTTGTTCATTGCTGTTGTCCAGCAGAATATCGCTTCGGAAATTCTCGGGCGCACGTTTTCTTTGATATTTAGTCTGAGCACGCTCTCTTCCTTGTTGGGGATATTGGTATCGGGATATTTGGCTGAAAACATGAGTATTGCAACCTTGTTTGTAATCTGTGGGACGCTCATTGGAGCGGTCGGAGTAGCCGCGTGTTTCATCTCTTCGATAAAATCTCTGCAATAACATATTTATCACAAAGACATCGTTTATTATGACAAAAAAAGAACACATTACGATTTCAGACTTATTCCAAATATTGGATTTATTGGAAAGTACAGGCGTGAAGTATTGGCTCGATGGAGGATGGGGCGTAGATGCCCTGCATGGAGGGCAAACCAGAATCCATAGAGATGTGGATATTGATTTTGACAGCCGTTATACCGACAAATTGATTGCCTTTCTTCAGGAAAATGGTTTCGTCATAGAAACGGACTGGCTTCCTGCGAGGATGGAATTATACAGCGTCGAATTAGGGTATATAGACATACACCCGTTTATATTGAATGAGGATGGTACATCCAGACAAGCGGATTTGCAAGGTGGTTGGTATGAATTTCAGTCGGACTATTTTGGTGAAACTACTTTGGATGGCAGGGTTATTCCATGTATTTCATTGAAAGGGCAAAAGATATTCCATTCGGGATATGAATTGCGGGATAAGGATATTCATGACTTATCTATTCTTGATGCTATTTCAAAATCATAATCATAAGCGTCTGTAATGACTCTTACATACTCAACACCTTCAAACATCATAGTTTTGTCGCTGGCGATAGCGAGCTCAAATTGTTCAAGTTGCTCTGCTTGCTCTGGATTCGGG
>CAYJIY010000043.1:0-13264 GCA_964370415.1 uncultured Alistipes sp. | reverse complement strand
GTGATTGAGAGTAAGCTCATATCGGCAGAAAGCATAATAGTAGACAAATAAAAAATTCCCACTGAGAAATCAGTGGGAATTTTTGTTATAATATGTTCGCTATACATTCGGTCATTTGCATATCTTTTTTTAAGTATATTCTAGTGAATCATTATATACAGCGGATTGAGAGCAGATTTGTAGTTACATCTATTTTCTATTGCTATTTTTATGTCGACTCTTTATGATTGCTGTGGGCGATGTTATAAAAATATTTGCTACTTTTGTACTTTAAATATATAGATAAATGAGAGAGATTGATTTTAAGATTGAGGGAGAGTACATTGAGTTGATTAAGCTGTTAAAAGCTACGCATATCACAGCTAGTGGTGCTGAAGCAAAGCAGTTTGTGGATAGTGGTTTAGTCTCTCGCAATGGTGAGATAGAGAGCCGCAAAAGAGCTAAAATCTTGGCTGGAGAGCAGATTGTAGTAAGAGATTTAGCAACGATAAAGACAATATAGCGTATGAAGTATTTTTTCACAACACTCCTAGTACTTCTGTTGAGTAGTACATCAACGCTAAAGGCTGAGCAAAAAAACGATAAGGCGATCTATAAGTTTGGCGGTGTTCTCGACTTAAAGATGACGTATGATACTTATCAGAACAAAAGTGCTCGCAGTGCGATCTATTTTTATCCAGTGGCACCGACATATGATAATGCAGGTCATGATCTTAGTAGTGTCGATGAGTTGATTTTCACGCCGTATGCTACGAAACTCAATTTTAGTGTGTCGAATCTATCGGTATTAAACGCAGATACTCGAATCTTCATCGAGGGGGATTTTCTGGGTACATCGGATAGTTCGAACCAGATGTTCAGGATGCGTCACGCTTTCGTGGAGTTTAACTGGGATAAGTTTACTCTCTTAGCTGGGCAGACATTCAATCTTAATTTTGTTAGTGACGTTGTCTCTCCTGCTGTTGATATGGGGGGCGGATTCCCATATTACGTTCTTAATCGTGGTATGCAACTTAGAGCTAATTATCGCGCTACAGAGATGTTGGAGCTTAGAGTTGCCGCAGAGATGTTCGAGCAGCACAAGAGCGTGGGGCCTGCTGATGCGCAGATTAATTCGGGAATACCTGCAGTAGATGCACAAATTATTGTCGGTGATAAGAGTCGCTTGATGGGTGGATTGACTGTAGGAACGAAGTATATGCGTCCAAGGACAGTTGATGAGAGCGGTTTTTATACCGATAAAATGATCGCCTCGTATTCAATCAGTGGATTTTTTAAGGCTGTGTTTAATACATATAAACTCCAGGCGTGGGGGATATATGGTAGCAACCTAACGCACTTGAATCTTGTGGGTGGGTATGGTAAAGTTGCAGGTCAACCTGTTAGCGGTGATTATGATCTAGCAAATGTTAGAGCTATGTCGACTTGGATTGATTTTGATGCTCCTCTGTCAGAGAAGCTTCGCTATGGAGTCCTGTTCGGTTATCAGGAGAATATGGGATCAAATAGTGCTCTGGATATCTCGGAGAGCAATAAGTATGGATACTTCCGTGATACAGATCTAGAGTGGGCAGGGCGTATCGCTCCACGAGTTAACTACTACGCCTCTCCGAAATTGATTTTAGGGGTAGAGTATAGCTACAATGCAGCGCAGTGGGCAAAGCAAGTTGATGAGTACATGAAACCAATAGAGAGACATGAATTATCGGTTGATAATAGATTTATTTTATCGATTCTATACGTTTTTTAATCGGAATATGAGACAAAAAAAAAGGATGACATAATGTCATCCTTTTTTTGTTATGTGAGTAGTAGTTACCCTTTGCTGCAGCAACCTTTTGCTTCGCTTTTGCTCTCTTTGCAACAAGCTGTGCCTTCTGCCTTATCGCATTTTTTAGCACCCTCTTTGCAGCAAGCTGTACCTTCAGCTTTGTTACATTTTGTAGAGTCAGTGCCCTTTTTGCAGCAAGCTTCGCCCGCAGCTTTGTTGCACTTCTTTGCGCCCTCTTTACAGCAAGCTTCGCCTTCTGCTTTAGCGCAAGCCTTAGCCTCTGTGCCTCCTTTACAGCAACCTGCGTCAGTAGCTTTAGCAGTTGCCTCTATCTTTGTCATCTCAGTGCTTTTACTATCTTTTTTAGATGAGTCTCCTGCACAGCTTACTACAGCAAGAGCTGCAATAAGAATTATAAATCCGAATAATTTTTTCATCTGTCTGTTATTAAAGTTGTTATTGGTTATGTCTATAAAACAAAAATATGATTTTTTTTTAATAAATGCAAACCAAAGAGATAGTTTTTTACTTGATCATCTCGGAGAGCTTAATAGATTCACTCTTGATAAACGCCTTTGGGAAGAGAGGAGATACTCGACCAAGAAGCATTACTGCCTCCTCGGAACTTAGACAATCCCCTATGCTGACTTTAAAATATGGGTTCTCGTAGACGATATATGTGTTAATATTGGGGTAGGACTCCTCGAACTCAGCTTTGACTGTTTCGGCCTGTTGGCGAGCGTCCTGTCCGTTGTCGTTGAAGATGCAAACACGGTAACCTGCAATCTCTGCTGAGTTGGCTGTATGAGCATCTCTATTGATCAACTCCTTAGTTATGCCGTGCTCTGTGATGTTGACAATGGCTCCTGGAATAGCATCCTCGGAGTACTTAGTCTGAGCAAGAAGTTGCTTGAACTCTAAAATATTGGATAGTTCAAGGGGCTCTTTTACCATCGAGGAGTCTATCGCAAGGCTCGGCTGTAGCTCAATGAGCTTTAGCGTGTCTTGAGCGAAGAGCTGTGTTGACGAGATGAGTAGTACGAGTGTGATTATTGCTCTATTCATTGTATTTAGCTTTAAAAATCAATCTGGTTGATGTCTATGTTAAATTCGCGGAGAACGTCCTCCATCGGCAGATCCTCTTCGCTTATGCTCCTCTTGATGGGTGGACTCTTAGCGGTGATAGTGTATGAGATGGTTGCATCTTTGACGATCTGCTCCATGCCTTTAGATCTGATAGATAGCAGGGCTAGGAAGTTCAGACGAGTGGCTTTCCACGTAGTTTGGATATGACTGTCTGATCTTTTCTCGATGTGAAAGGGCTCGTCGAGTACAATTTCGGCAAGTGTGGTTCCATCGTGCTTGACTGTAAATATAGCGTCCTGAATCTCAATGTTGCGTCGAGAGTCGTTCGTGATATTCATCTTTAGGTCAATACTCCCAGCTGAGGCGAAGTTAATATTGGTGACATCGTTTATTTTGATGTCACTTGGTTTGATCGTCGAGCACGATGTTGCCGAGAGGGCGAACAAAAGTGCAAAGAGGTAGATTTTCAGTGTTGTTTTCATTTTTTTCCAATATAAATGTGTGCAATTCCAAAGCTAAGGCTTCTGGCTGTGCAGCTGCTGAAACCCGCTTGTTGCATGATTTTAATAAACTCATCTCCCTGAGCAAACTCCTTGACCGAAGCTGGGAGATACTCATAGGCACGTCGATCTCGAGAGATCAAGCCCCCAATAAATGGCAAAATGCGCTCACTGTATAGGCGATAAATAGCTCCAAAAAGTGGATTGCTAGGTGTGGAGAACTCTAATATAACGAGTTGCCCCCCTGGTTTTAGTGTGCGACAGATCTGAGAGAGTCCTTTTCCTAGATCTGAGAAGTTGCGAACACCAAACGAAACAGTCGCAACATCGAATAGATCATCTGCCGTGTCGAGTCGCTCGGCATCGCCCTGCTGAAGCGTAATTCTTGTGCTCAGGGATTGCTCGTCCACCTTTTTTTGTCCCTCTTTGAGCATCCCCTCCGAGAGATCGATGCCCGTGATGTGGGCATTGGGTAGGCGCTTTGAGATCGCGATTGCAAGATCTGCGGTTCCTGTTGCCATATCTAGAACCGTTTTTGGATTGGATTTGGCAACAATCCTCACCACGCGGCGACGCCAAAGTTTGTCTATGTTGAACGAAAGTGTGTGGTTCAGCAGGTCGTACTTGGGAGCTATCCCATCGAACATCTGGCGAATCTCCTCCGTCTTTGTCTCCTTTGTATTATATGGTTTCATAATTTATTCGTAGCGTAGTGCCTCATCGGGCCTGATGCGTGTGATAATTGACGTTGGCGCAATGAGCAAAATAAGTATCGCAAAGATAATCCCAATATTTAGAATTAGCAACCACCCAAGGCTAATATCTATCGGCACGGCAGAGAGAATATACCCCTCGGCATCGAGTTTAATAGCTTTGGTCCACTGTTGAAGGAGTGAGAGCCCTACACCTATGACATTACCCCAGATCAATCCACGCAAGATAATGTGCGCAGCTCGCCATACGAAAATTGATCTAATGTCGTGATTGTTCATGCCGACAGCCTTCAAAAGTCCTATCATGCGTGTGCGTTCCATAACAATGATCAGAAGCGCCGATGTCATGCTGAAGAACGCCACGATTATCATGATGACGATTATCACTACTGCGTTGACGTCGTGAACCTTAAGCCAATCGAAGATGTAGGGATATAGCTCCTCGACACTTATTGCGTAGGGATTCTCATCCTCAGGGATACTCTCCGTAGTGAGCTCTAGGCGAGTGATTGCACGGTTGATTTGCTCACAAACAAGAGCTGAATTCTCGGAGCTAGAGAGCGATACTTCGAAGCCTGAGATTTGGTTCGAGTCCCAGCTGCTTAGGTTTTGTGCATTGCGTATGTCGGTGATAATGAGACTCTGGTCGATTGTGCCGAGCCCTGAATCGTAGATGCCTGTGATTGTGTACTCTCGTCGCTGAAGCGATCGATCGTTGCCGATTAGGAAGATCTCAAGTGTAGAGTCAACTCCAATGTCGAATCTTTGGGCAATGTTTCGTGAGATTGCAATTTGGGGCTGTACTCTATCCGATTTTAGATCAGGGAGCTCGCCTTGAATGAGAGTCGATGATAGGAATTGGGTGTCGTAGAGTGAGTCTACGCCTTTGATGAGTACGCCCTCTGTTAGTCCATTTGTCCGTGCGACGCAACCCCTAGTTACGTATGGCGCAAGAGTCGTCACACCGCCAATATCCATGATTACAGAGTCTAGAGTGTGGTTGCGATCCATGGGGATGGACTCCATAGATCCGATGTTTCGAACATCTGTGACGATCGCCTCGGAGGTGAGACCGACCATTTTGTTGGTGACCTCACTCTTGAAACCGAAGATCACCGCTAGAGTTAGGATCATCACACAGACGCTGATCCCGACCGATATAGCCGCGATGCGCTCCATGACTCCTGGTTTTGTGCCAGCGCTCCTTTCGGAGAGCCTTTGGGCTATGATGCGAGATAAATTCAAGATTTAGTGTATAATTTATTCTAAAAGTAGATGCAAAGTAACATATTTTTTTCTATTTTTGTACGTTAGAAGAGTAAAAATGTTTTACATTAAGTGTAAAATATAGATATGTGTAATTAATTTAAGTTTTAGATATGATACATTTACTACAGGCTTATGCTGATACGTCGGCAGCCAATGGATTTGCAGTTGCAGGACACATGGGGATGTTTGTGCTGATTATTGTTATCGGTATAGCTGGTTTTTTGGTTCAAGCACGTTTGCAAGCCGTATTTAAGAAGTACTCTAAAGTTGAGTTTCCTGGGGGCTTGACGGGTGCTCAGGTGGCAGAGAAGATGTTGAGAGACAATAATATCCATAATGTGACAGTGACACAGGTTAATGGTCACCTCACAGATCACTTTAACCCACAAAAGATGACGGTGAATCTAAGTGAGTCGGTCTACAACTCACGTAGTGTGGCGGCAGCTGCGGTTGCTGCTCACGAGTGTGGTCACGCAGTGCAGCACGCACAGGGCTATGCACCACTAGTGCTTCGCTCGCAGTTGGTGCCAATTGTGAGCTTCTCGGCTCGCATGTCGACATTTGTGACGATGGCAGGTCTAATCCTTCTCTATACAACAAATAACGCTTTTGTGATATGGGCAGGGGTGGCTCTACTGGGAATGAGCGCACTGTTCTCGATCGTTACGCTACCAGTCGAGTACAATGCATCGTCTCGTGCTTTGACATGGTTGGAGTCGAATAGAATTGTGCAGGGTGTACACCTTAAGCAGGCTAAGACAGCGCTGTCGTGGGCTGCTCGCACATACCTAGTTGCTGCACTTAGTGCCGTAGCTTCGGTGTTGTACTATGTGATGATAATTCTAGGTCGCAGTCGAGATTAATGAGTAATCACAACGAAAAAGATTATAGCAATAGGGTATGGATCAGCGCATTTGCGTTGATCCTTGTCTTAGTTGTAGTAGCATTTATTCCTCCTCAGAAGATCGGAGGAGTAGAACTCCGCCGTGCGAGCATCCTATCACAGATTGCAGAATTTGAGCAAGATAAGCTCTCGGATGTGGAGGAGCAAGCAGAGTTGCATATAGATGATGTGGAGCTTGATATGGATAAAGTTGCCGCGAGTGTGGCGAGTTTATCTAAGGTGGATTCTATTGTAGGTGTTGATTTGGCGAATGCGGATTCTGTAAATATTGATACAATATCATCTACAAAGGAGCTTCCTAGAGCATTGAGAGAGTATGAGTGGGATCTTCGAGGTGAAGATTTGACGGATGTAGCTACGTTGGGTTGCTCCGATGCGGATAGTTTGGCTCAAGTGGATTCTCTGGAGATTTTGTTTGTGCGTGAACCTGCTGGACAGATAACTGCCTCAGCGATAACGCCTATTGTGAGAGTTGACAGTGTGGTTGAATCGCCTTTAGTGGGTATTTATAATAAAATCCTCGACGGCGAGAGAGTCAGAATCGCTGTGTTTGGAGACTCCTTCACAGAGCTTGATATCATAACATCATCTATGCGAGAGCGCCTGCAGCAGCAGTATGGCGGTGGAGGTGTTGGCTTTGCGCCAATGTCGTCACCCTTAGCTGTTTATCGTCAGACAATCAAGACCAAATCTAGTGGGTGGCAATCTCATAGCCTAATGCAGAGAAAGAGTGCAAGCCCATGGGCAATGGATAACTTCTACGTCTCGGGTTGGGTCTCTACGTGTGATTCAAAGGCGCAGACAAGGTGGCAGATGGGTAAGCGAAAAATTGAGGCAGAGGAGCCAAACTTGGCTGAGGTGTACTTCCTTGCGCCGAATGATTGTAGTGTGGAGCTGGTGTTGAATGATACTATCTCGAAGGGTTTTGAGATAGTGGGAGATAGTCTGATGTTGCGCCGATTGGTCGTAAGAGCAGACGCAATAAATTCGCTAGAGTTCCGCATACAGAGTGGATTTGAGGGTTTTTTGGGTTATGGCGCCACATTCGAGCGAGAGGAAGGGGTCAATGTTGACAACTACTCGGTGAGAAGTAATAGCGGTCAGGCGATGTTCTGGACAAACCCTCAAGTTAATGCTCAGTTCAACAATATGAGAGATTATGATTTGATTATTCTGCAGTATGGATTGAATATCCTTCAGGGTGATGTGATGAATTATAGAAACTATGGTGAGCAGGTCGAAAAGATGATCGCCTTTGTGAGGGAGTGTTTCCCTAGTGCGCAGGTGATGATATTTGGCGTGAGCGATCGTGGGCAGAAGTCGACAAATGGTTTTGAGTCGATGGCCTCGGCAGCGGGTATGTCGCAAGCTCAGAGGAGTGCTGCGCTTAACCAGGGAGCGATGTTCTGGAGCATACGTGACGCTATGATAGAGCGTGGAGGTATCTCGCGATTTGTTGCAAACGGTTGGGCTGCGAAGGACTATACGCATATTGGGCATGGCGGAGGTCGTCAAATTGCAGATGCGTTTGTCGATGCGCTAAACCAAGGTGTAAGAGAGCAGGCTCAGAGCCGTGAGCAGGAGTATAAGCGTCAGCAGCTAGCTCGAGAGCAGGCGGAGATGATGGCTCAGAGAGTAGATAGCTTATTTGTAAATAGCGTGTTAGTGGATTAATATGGTGATATTTAGCGATAATATTTGGGAGAAAATCATAGGTTTGTTGCACTATGATGCCGCCTCGCCGTTGATATTTAGCAGCGGGCTCTTCCTCTTTCTATTCGCTGGATTTATCACTATATATGCCCTCTTGCGCAATGTGAAGGGTGCTCGTATTCTCTATGTCACGCTCTTTTCGCTCTATTTCTACTATAAATCTAGTGGTCTGTACTTCGGACTGCTGATTTTTGCGGCGATTAGTGACTATATTATTGCACATGGAATTCATCGCTCAGAGAGTAGTTCGAGACGTAAGATATTGCTCGTTCTGAGCGTGTTGATAAACCTTGGAATGCTGGGGTATTTCAAGTACACGAACTTCTTTGTAGATATTTCAAATCAAATTTTTGGAGCTGGATTTATGCAGTTTCAGAATATATTTCTGCCCGTTGGAATCTCATTCTTTGTGTTTCAATCGATGAGCTATACCATTGACATCTATCGCAGAGAGCTAGAGCCTTTGGATAGCTGGCGAGATTATCTCTTTTATCTCTCGTTCTTTCCGCAACTAGTTGCAGGTCCAATCGTTAGGGCAAAGGATTTTATCCCTCAGATAAAGGTGAAGCGCCCCGTTGTGACTCGTCAAATGTTCGGGATGGCGATATTTCTTATTGCAACAGGTCTCTTTAAGAAGGCGATAATATCGGATTATATTGCACTCAATTTCGTGGATAGAACATTTGATGAGCCTATTCTATACTCAGGATTCGAGGTGCTGATGGGGGTTTATGGTTACGCCCTGCAGATATATTGCGACTTCTCGGGATACTCCGATATGGCGATAGGTATTGCACTTTTGCTGGGTTTTAAGTTCCCTAAAAACTTCGATGCTCCATATAAATCGGCGACAATTACCGAGTTTTGGCGACGCTGGCACATTTCGCTTTCGTCGTGGTTGAGGGACTATCTCTATATCTCGCTGGGTGGTTCTCGCAAGGGGAGAGTAAAGACCTATAGAAACCTGCTGTTGACGATGCTTCTAGGCGGTCTGTGGCATGGCGCAGCGGTGCGTTTTGTGTTGTGGGGAGCTCTACATGGATTGGCATTGGCGCTGCATAAGCTCTACATGCTGCTTATCCCTGGCGCGAAGAGTCAAGGCTCACAGATGAAGTGGTGGTGGAGAGCACTAGGTGTGATCTTCACGTTCCATATCGTGTGTCTTGGATGGATAATGTTCCGTGCCGATGATATGATGAGTGTAAGACTCATTCTAAACCAGATATTTACTGCATTTGATTGGAGTCTCATTCCGCAAGTTATCTCGGGCTATGTGGGATTCTTTACGCTGCTGATTGTTGGATATGCGCTCCATTTTGCGCCCCAAAGGGTTGATAATTGGGTGCAGAGAGCTATCGTGAGAGCGCCATTTGTAGCTCAAATTGCGATAATGGCACTTGTGGTGTGGGGTGTGATGCAGATGAAGTCGGCGGAGATACAGCCGTTTATTTACTTCCAATTTTAAGAGATGTGACTATGATAAACTACGACTTTGACCATAGCTGGTTTATGGCTATGAATTTTGATGGAGGAGATTTTTTTGATGCCGTGATGACAGCTATCTCGGGTGTGAAGATGTGGATTCCTCTCTATATGCTCATCCTGTTTTTGGTGTATAGACGTAGTGGGTTTTTAGTTGCTTTGCTCTTTTTGCTCGCCGTTGGAGTTGGAATGGGGCTTTCGGATCTGTTGGCAGGTATATTCAAACATACGGGGCCACTGAAGCATCTGTGGGCAGATTTTCCGCCACGTTGGCGACCAATGTATGAGCCAGCGTTGGAGGGGTTGCAAGTTGTGCCCGATACGTTGAAGCACTGGAGACATGTGCTCAGTCCTGAGATAAGTGATCCACTCGTGCATGTGCCAGAGGGGGCACTGGGTGGAAGTTATGGTACTGTCTCGGCTCATGCTGCAACGATTACAGCTCTCACGCTGCTCTCTATATCGGAGATTCGTCAGAGATGGTTTACGATCCTGATGATTATTTGTGCTGTGCTGATCTGCTACTCTAGGATATATCTCGCTAAGCACTACCCTGTGGATATTGCTCTAGGTGTAGGTTTGGGGTTAGTGTGTGGTGGCAGCGCCCTGTGGCTTATGCGTAGGGTGTGCGCTCTGATCAGACGCTAGATCTCGACTATCTTATTGCGAATGGCGTAGACAACAAGTGCAGCAGTATTTTTGCAACGAGTCTTCTCAAGGATATTTGCTCGGTGTTTGTCGACAGTTCGTTTCGAGATGAATAGTGTGTCGGCGATCTCGCTATTAGATAACCCTTTGCATACCTCGACCAAGATCTCAACCTCACGTTGTGATAGGTAGTCCTGAGCTGTTTCGTTGACACGAGTCTTCATGCGGTTGGCGATGGAGCTTAGAAGCGATGGTGTGAAGTAGCTACTACCAAGGCGTACACTCTCAATAGCATTTATCACCTCCTCGATATCCGAATCCTTAAGTAAGAACCCCTTAGCTCCTGCTTCGACCATCATAGAGTAGTAGTTCTCGTCGCCAAACATCGATAGGGTGATGATCTTCATGTCGGGGAATTGCGCTATGGCTTGGCGTGTGGTCTCGATGCCCCCAATGCCAGGCATTGAGATGTCCATAAAGACAACGTCTGGCTGTTGCTGCTGTATCTGCTCGAGGAACTCCTCGCCAGTTGATGCCTCAATTACTACGCTATAATCTGAGAGTCCATTAAGTAGACCCTTTAGTCCGTCTCTAAAAAGTTTGTGGTCATCGACCAACGCTATCTTACATGTCATGCTTTAGGATAGTTTGTTTGTGTTAAGATCTATTGTTGCGTGCATGCCATTGCCATGCTCGCTCTTGATGTCAAATCGCCCATTGATTGAGTCTATACGAGACGAGATGTTGGATAGGCCCATGCCGCAATCGATCATTGCAAGGGGACTGAAACCACAACCATCGTCGCTGTAATCAATGTGAAGGTGCGAGTTGTCTAGGGTTATAGTTAGGTTAATTTTTTTGCAACCAGAGTGCTTGAGCGAGTTGTTGATGAGCTCGCAGATAACACGGTAGATTATCACCTCGACATCGGTGTCGAATCGTTCGCTGTGGAGGTTGGTGGTGAGCTTGATCTCGACATCGGGAGCTAGTGCGCACTTTGATGTAAAGCTCTCTAGAGCATATTTAAGCCCAAAGTCATTGAGTAGGCGAGGTGAGAGATTATTCGATATCTCGCGTATGGAGCGAATAGCCTCGTCGATGACTTGTGTCGTGTTTTGGAGGATCATCTTCTGCTGTTCGGAGCTTAGGTTCTCAGACTTGTTGAGTGCCGTGAGCGACATCTTCGCAGAGGATAGAAGTGGCCCGAGCCCATCGTGTATCTCCTTGGAGAAGTGGCTACGAGTCTTCTCCTCGGTGCGGAGAACTACCGTTAGGATGCGCCTCTCGACCTGCTGGCGATGGCGATTCAGGCGATCGATATACTTGAAGAGTTTGTGAGCATACATAACACCAACCGATAGGCAGATAGAGATGATGACACCAAAAATTCCATCGATATTGTCGTGCCAGATCAGTCGCCCCTCGTTCTGAATGGCGTCAACGAGCTCGATGATTCGCTCGACTGAGAGTAGCAAAAATCCGATGATGAATAGAATCCATATCGAATTGTATTTAGTGGTTCTGATCAGTCGCAAGGCGTAGAGCGAAGCAATGCCTTGTATCAGAATTGAGATTATCAGTAGGATTTTAAGTAGCATGATATACGATTTTAAAATTGTAATATGCCACCTCTTTCGAAGTGGTTTTGATCTTAATATCCAGTAGATTGGAGCCCTTCTAGCCTAGTGTCTCGCTCAACCCTTTGAGTTGGTTGTAGTTGGTCATGTCAACCTGAATCGGCACAACCGAGACGTAGCCATTGGCAAGTGCCCACTCATCTGTGTCGGTTGACTCTGGCTCGTGATTCATGAAGTAGCCCGACAGCCAGTAGTACTCACGTCCGTGAGGGTTGCGACAAAGGGTTAGCTCCTCCTTCCAGAAGCCTTTGTTTTGGCGACACACCTTGATGCCCTTTATTGTAGAGATATCGCCCACAGGGATATTCACATTTAGGCAAAGAGGGTACTGAGTCCACTCGTTGAGAACCTTATGCACAATCTGTTCCGCATATATCTTAGCAGCGTCGAAATCTGCATTTGGGTCGTGACTGAGCAGTGAAAGGCCTATTGATGGTATGTTGTAGAAGCTGCCCTCGATGGCTGCCCCCATAGTTCCTGAGTAGAGCACATTGATCGCAGCATTTGAGCCGTGATTGATGCCCGATAATACTAGATCGATCTTGCGATCCTTGAGAAGATTGTTGAAAGCCATCTTAACACAATCCACAGGCGTGCCCGAAAAGGCGTAGACTGTGAGCCCTGGCTCCTCACTGACCTTGCGCAGGTAGAGTGGTGAGTACATGGTGATTGCTTGGCTCATGCCGCTTTGGTGTGTCTCGGGTGCGAGGACAATTACATCTCCAAATTTGCGCGCAACCTCCACTGAGGCTGCTATACCTTTTGAGTTGTAGCCGTCGTCGTTTGTAACTAGAATTAATCGTTTGTTCTGCATCTCATTATCGTTTGATCGTCACAAATATACACATTAATAGGTGATATTTCCCCTGTTTTGCCCATTTTTTTGAGAAAAGTGCTTGTTCTTTGTAATTTATTCCATATCTTTGCCCTCCCAAATGGGCACAGATTAACCTCTTTCATTGGGCGAGGGTTCAGTAGTGAGGAGGGTCACAACCGATGGCATTTGTCAGAAGTAGCGACCTATCTCTCAGGGATTAAGCGATGAGTTGTCGCTTATGGTAGAGCCTTTGCAGCGGAAATGTTGAGTGTGAAAACATCTATAAATAAAATTGTTGCAACAATGAGCAAAGATGCATTGATTAGACTCGTTAACGAGCAAATGTGGACTAAGAGCGATATTCCATCGTTCTCAGCAGGTGACACGATCACAGTTACTTACAAGATCGTAGAGGGTAGCAAAGAGCGCCTTCAGAGTTTCCGTGGTGTGGTTATCCAGATCAAGGGTACTAGCAAGACTAAAATGTTTACAATCCGTAAGATCTCTAACGGTGTAGGCGTTGAGCGTATCTTCCCTCTTTACTCTCCTCAGATTGAGAGCATCGAGATCAACAAGTATGGTGTTGTGCGTCGTGCACGTATCTACTACTTCCGCGAACTTAGAGGTAAGAAGGCTCGTATCAAGGAGCGTCGTATGCCAGTTAAGGCGAAGTAAGCTTTTGATTGAGTACAAAAGAGAAGAGGCGATCAACCTATTGTGGGTT
>CAYJIY010000042.1:6228-13561 GCA_964370415.1 uncultured Alistipes sp. | reverse complement strand
AAAAATAATAGTAGGGCAACTTCGCATGAGTTGCCCTACTATTATTTTATGTAGCCTCTACTAGTGTCCCTGTTCGCACATGAACATTATGCGCACAAGCCTAATCTCCTCCTCGGTGTACTCCGACCCTAGCTCCTCGATAGCATCATCTAGCGAGTCGGTCTCGGCATCCTCCTTAAAGTATAGGT
The DNA here is from genome assembly GCA_964370415.1 of uncultured Alistipes sp. GTDB lineage: Bacteria > Bacteroidota > Bacteroidia > Bacteroidales > Rikenellaceae > Alistipes. The sequence goes on along the minus strand of CAYJIY010000042.1, from coordinate 13,373 downwards.
ATATATCGTCTAGCTTATCCTCATCGATGAAGTTCTTGATGTAGTATGATATATCTAGCTTCGTACCAGAGTTCACAATTCCCTCGACCTCGGATAGAAGTTCATCAAACTCCAAGTTCTTAGCCATTGCTATATCTTCGAGATCCATCTTGCGGTCTATCGACTGGATGATGTAGATCTTATTGCCCGATTTATTCGCCACCGACTTCACGATCATATCCTGAGGACGGATTATCTCCTTCTCCTCGACATACGCTTTGATCAGTTTTATGAACTCCTCGCCAAATTTCTTTGCTTTACCTGCACCAACACCCGAGATGTTTTGCATCTCCTCGATGGTGATAGGGTAGTTCATCGACATATCCTCTAGCGATGGATCTTGGAAGACAACAAATGGAGGAAGATCGTGTTTCTTCGCCACCTTCTTGCGAAGGTCCTTCAACATCTTGAAGAGCTCCTCGTCAGCAGCACCACCTTTACCCATCGGTACAACTGCTTCGTCGTCCTCATCCTTTGAGTCGTAGTCGTGATCCAAAGGTACTGAGACTGGTGTTGGAATCAAGATGTACTGCTCTCCCTTTTTATTGATAGAGATCAATCCATAGTTCTCGATATTCTTCTCGATGAGTCCCATGATGAGCCCCTGGCGAATTACTGCGCCCCAGAACCTAGCCTCATGTTTCTCACCTGCACCAAACCACTTGGATGTGTTGTGTCCATAGCTCTTTATCAGTGCGGTGTTCTTGCCCAGAAGAACATTTATTATGTAATCTGCCTTGAACTTGTCGCCAAGATCACGGATTGTCTCCAGCGCCATCTTCAGCTCATCCTTAGCGTCGACCTGAGGTTTTGGTTTGCGACAGTTGTCGCAGTTACCACAATTATCCTCCGTGTAGTTCTCGCCAAAGTAGTGGAGCAGAGTCTTACGACGACATATCGAGCTCTCGGCATAGGATACAGTCTCTAGGAGTAGGAGCTTTCCGATCTCCTGCTCGGCAATAGGCTTGCCCTGCATAAACTTCTCTAGTTTCTGAATATCCTTATAGCTGTAGAATGTCAGACAGTAGCCCTCGCCACCATCACGTCCTGCACGTCCAGTCTCTTGGTAGTAACCCTCGAGTGATTTCGGAATGTCGTAGTGTATGACATACCTCACATCTGGCTTATCAATTCCCATTCCAAAGGCTATAGTAGCGACGATGACATCGACACGCTCCATGAGGAAATCGTCCTGATTCCCAGCTCTGGTCACTGCGTCCATACCTGCGTGGTACGCCTTTGTTTTGATGCCGTTGGCAACGAGCAGCTCTGTTAGCTCCTCCACCTTTTTGCGGCTCAGACAGTAGATAATACCTCTTTTATCCTCGTTTTGCTTGATGAAGCGTATTATGTCGCGATCAATATCTCTCTTCGGACGAAGTTCATAGTATAGATTAGGTCTATTGAACGACGACTTATACACCGATGCGTCAGACATACCCAAGTTTTTCTGGATATCGAGCTGAACTTTAGGTGTAGCGGTTGCTGTTAGAGCTATCAATGGGGCGTTGCCTATTTCGTTAATAATAGGCCTAATGCGGCGATACTCAGGGCGGAAGTCATGTCCCCACTCCGAGATACAGTGTGCCTCGTCAATAGCGTAAAACGAGATCTTAATTTTGCGGAGGAATGCCACGTTATCCTCCTTAGTTAGCGACTCTGGTGCGAAGTATAGCAGTTTTGTTTTTCCTGCGAGTACGTCGGCTCTCACTTGAGCCACTGCTGTTTTATTTAGTGACGAATTCAAAAAGTGGGCTACGCCAGACTCATCTGAGAAGGCGCGCATAGCATCGACTTGATTTTTCATCAAGGCGATCAAAGGAGAGATAATAATCGCTACTCCCTCCATAAGTACGGCTGGCAACTGGTAGCACAATGACTTACCACCACCTGTCGGCATCAAGACAAATGTATCGTTACCTGCTAAAAGGTTCCGAATTACTGCCTCCTGATTACCCTTGAAAGCTGAGAATCCAAAATTTTCTTTTAGTTTTTCGTGCAATTGGGTGTCTGCAAAATCGTTCATTGCGTGTATAAATGGTTGAAAAATTTAAATTTCAATGTAAAGATAAAAAAAAATCGATAAAAAATCATAACTTTGTAAAAAATATCAATAAAAATTAAGATATGCGTCTCTTCACTAATGAACTTGTAAAGAAATATCGCTCTAGGACCGTTGTAGACCACGTTTCGATCGATGTGCGTCAGGGTGAGATCGTTGGACTACTAGGGCCCAATGGTGCTGGTAAGACTACAACTTTTTATATGGTTGTGGGTTTGATTAAGCCCAATGAGGGGCAAATATTCCTCGAGGACGACAACGGAAATGTGCAAGAGCTCACAAAAGAGCCTGTCTATCGACGTGCTCAGATGGGTGTTGGATACCTCGCCCAGGAGGCTTCGGTGTTTCGTCGACTCAGCGTGGAGGACAACATCAAAGCGGTGCTAGAGATGACAAATTTCTCGAAAGAGTATCAGCGAGATAGAGTGGAGTCTCTGATCGAGGAGTTCCGTCTCCAGAAGGTGCGCAAGAGCAAAGGTATTCAGCTCTCAGGAGGTGAGCGTCGTCGTACAGAGATAGCACGAGCTGTCGCTATCAACCCATCGTTCATTCTTCTCGATGAGCCATTCGCAGGGGTCGACCCAATCGCCGTGGAGGATATTCAGAGTATTGTGGCGACACTAAAGCATAAAAATATTGGTGTGATTATCACCGACCACAATGTCGACGAGACACTAGCGATCACCGACCGTACATATCTGCTCTATGAGGGGCGAATCCTCAAGGCGGGAAGTGCCGAGGAGTTGGCGGCAGATCCAATGGTGCGCAAGGTCTACTTGGGTGAGAACTTCGAGCTCAAGCGCAGTCACCACGCAACTCAGGAGATGATAAAAGGAGAAAAGAGATAGCATATGGATAAAATAGCTCGTTCAGGCAAGTTAAAAGGGGTTGTAATACCTCCATGTTCAAAAAGTTATGCACAGAGAGCTCTCGCCGCAGCACTGCTCGCCGAGGGGCGCTCGACACTTCGTAACTTAGAGTTTTGTGACGATACTCTCGCCGCTATGCGCTCTATTCAGGCTCTTGGAGCACGAATCGAGAAGGTGGGCGAGGATACGCTCGTTGTAGATGGTGGAATCTCACCCCTGGGAGATAAACTCTATGTCGGAGAGTCGGGACTATCGACACGCCTATTCACCCCCATAGCATCGCTTTGTAGTGAGCCAATTACGATCATCGGAAAGGGCTCAATTCTTCATCGCCCGATGACAATGATGATCGAACCTCTGCGCGAGCTTGGCGTTCAGGTGCGTGATGGAGGTGGCTACCTACCAATCGAGGTGAAGGGGCCGATTAAAGGTGGCGAGGTCTCGTGCGATGGAAGCGTCTCTTCGCAATTTGTGACGGGACTGCTACTTGCTTTGCCAGTTGTGGAGGGCGACTCTACGCTGAAAGTGGATAGAGCGGTGTCTACACCTTATATAGATATGACTATCGACACAGCCATGCAGTTTGGAGTGGAGATTCACCATAAGGATTACGCTGAGTTCTTCATCGAGGGGGGGCAGAAGTATCAACCCATCTCGCTCTCGATAGAGGGGGATTGGAGCTCTGCTGCATCGATGTTGGTTGCGGGGGCAATCGCAGGTGAGGTCAAGGTGGCGAACATCTCGACCCTCTCGAAGCAGGCAGACACGGCAGTGTGTGTAGCTTTGGAGAGAGCTGGAGCATCGTTGGTTATGGATGATAACAGCATTACGGTTCTGCATCGCCCACTCAAAGGTTTTGAGTTCGATGCAACGCAATGCCCCGACCTATTCCCTGTTTTGGCAGCGCTAGCTGCTTCGGCAAAGGGTTGGAGCACGATCATTGGAACATCGAGACTCGAACACAAGGAGAGCAACCGAGCTGAAACCATCAGAGAGGAGTTCGAGAAACTCGGTATCGAGGTCGATATCACAGAGGAGAATATAATGAAGATTAGGGGCGGTAAGGTCCATGCAGCGACAGTAGATGCGCATGGTGATCACCGCATAGCAATGGCGTTGGCTTTGGCTGGGTTGATCTGCGAGGATGGCGAAATTGTGATCCAGGGTGCAGAGTGCGTGGCGAAGAGCTACCCCGATTTCTTCGAAGAGTTAGATAAATTAAGAGCATAAGATGAATAGTTTTGGACGTAGGTTTCGAGTTACGCTGTGGGGTGAGTCTCACGGCAAAGGGGTTGGAGTATCGCTAGATGGCGTGCCCGCAGGCATAGCACTTTGCGAGGCTGACTTTGAGGAGGATCTCGCAAGGCGACGTTCAGGTGCTGCGGGGACAACACCTCGCAAGGAGTCGGATCTACCGACCATAATGTCGGGTGTGTATCGTGGCTACACCACTGGTGCACCACTAACTATTCAATTCATAAACGAAAATACACGATCGGAGGATTACAACTCAACGGCTCAGCACTTCCGCCCGTCACACGCTGACTGGGTGGCAGACCAAAAATTCGAGGGATTTAACGACCCACGAGGTGGTGGGCACTTCTCGGCACGAATAACTCTGGCGCTAGTCGCTGCGGGAGTTGTGGCGAAGAGAATCCTCTCTGAGGGGGTGCGATTCCACACGAGATTAACCGAAGTGGGCGGACAGAGCGACCCAGAGCAGTTTAGTGCGGCGGTTGTTGAGGCGGCATCCAAGCACGATTCGATTGGAGGGGTTGTTGAGTGCCGTGTTGAGGGGCTACAAGTGGGTGTTGGTTCACCATTTTTTGACTCGATAGAGAGCGTTGCGTCACACCTTATTTTTTCGATTCCTGCAGTTCGTGGTGTGGAGTTTGGTCGAGGTTTCGAAGCCGCTCGCATGCGAGGATCTGAGCACAACGATATGATCTGCTCCGAGAGTGGACAAACTCAAACAAATAACGCTGGAGGTGTCGTTGGTGGCATCTCAAATGGTAATGAAATAGTGGTTCGAGTAGCGTTCAAACCTACCCCAAGTATTGGTGTTGAACAGCACACTTATAGCGCAGAACAACAGGTGGTTGCGCCGCTTAAAATAGTTGGTCGTCACGATGCGTGTGTGGCTCTTCGTGCAGGGGTAATAGTCGAGGCGGCGATGGCAATCGCACTAGCCGATCTCTCGCTCCTAAAATAGCCGATTATGCCGACACGTAGAGAGGTTCTGCAACTCATTGCACAGAGCGTTGCCCACCTATATGATAGTGGTGAGGCGGTGGCTATTGCTCGCAATCTTGCAAGTGAATTATCGGGACTCTCGATAGATAAATTTCTTATTGACCCCAACGAACCGATCGAAGTAGAGGGGCTGAGCAGCGCAATAGAGCAGCTGCGTGAGGGGTGCCCCCTGCAGTATGTCACTGGCAAGGCATATTTTTGTGATCTAGAGCTTCATGTTGAACCAGGAGTCCTGATTCCACGCCCTGAAACAGAGGAGCTTGTGGCGTGGATTCGTGACGAATACCCTAGAGCAACTAGAGTTTTGGATGTCGGAACTGGAAGTGGCGCAATAGCGTTGGCGCTAAAGTCGATGTTGCCACAAGCGGAGATCTTCGCTGCCGATATTTCAGATCAGGCGCTGAGGATAGCATCGCTCAATGCTCAGGCAAATGGGCTTGAGGTGACGTTCCGTTGTGCCGATGCTTTGAAAAATCTAGAGGAGAAATTTCCAGAAAAATTTGATATTATAGTCTCAAATCCACCCTACATCCCACAGAGCGATGTGGAGCAGATGCATACAAATGTGGTGGATTTCGAGCCACACCTTGCGCTCTTCGTTCCCGATGAGGATCCTCTGTGTTTCTATCGCGCGATAGGTGCAGCAGCAAGAGTGATGCTTCGTGGTGGAGGTGCGCTATTCTTTGAGATATACGAGAATTTAGCTAGCGAGATGATCGAAATGTTAGAGAGTCAAGGCTACTCTAAGGTCACTCTACGTGAAGATTTTAATGGTAAAGCAAGAATGATATGTGCAAAACTCTAAAGCCACGCACTCCACGAACAAAGAGTCCTGAGCAGGCGCTTAGCTCCCTGATGAGTCTCTGTGCTAGAGCCGAAAAATCTTCGGGCGATGCTCTGCGACTGATGAGAGGGTGGGGTGTAGAGTCATCGGCACAAGCGCAGGTGCTGGAGAAGCTCAAGGAGTCAAAATTCATAGACGATAGGCGCTACGCCGAGGCTTTTCTTCGTGAAAAGAGCAGGATGAATGGCTGGGGCGAGCATAAAATTCGCCTAGAGTTAGGGCGTAAAAAGATAGACAGAGAGATCATAGATGAGGTGATCTCTACCATCGACAAAGAGCAGACAAAAGGGCGTTTGGAGGAGCTTCTGCAGCGAAAAATGCGCTCAACAAAGAGTTCGTCGCCCTTCGATCTAAGGGCTAAGCTCATCAGATTTGGGCTCTCCAGAGGTCATGACTACTCCCAAGTGCGAGAGTGTGTCGAGCGCCTTGTCGATGTTGATGATTTTGAGTAGATATATATGATAATAAAGTTAATTCAGCCCAAGATGGAGCTTCGACCAATGGATACATACCTAAAGTCGAGAATGGCACCACCTCTTGGTCTTCTAGTTATAGCGCAGATTCTTCGCCACAAGCATACAGTAATAATCGAGAATGAGAATGTCGAGACACTAGATTATAGCCAGAGAGTTGATCTCGTGGGGCTATCAGTCACCGTTGATACCTTTGATCGTGCTTGCGAAATTGCAAAAACATATAGATCTAAGGGTACACCTGTCATCGCAGGGGGTATTCACATGTCGTCCTATCCCGATCTTTCGGGTGAGAATTTCGACTCGATATGTGTTGGACCCTCGGAGCTGGTGTGGGATGAGATCATGGAAGATCTCGCATCGGGTAGACTAAAACCGCTCTATAAGTCAAGACGTGAGATGCTCTCCGAAGATATCGTCTCGCCAGCCTACGATCTGATCGATCACAGAAAATATCTCTACACAAATGTGATCTTCACGAGCTATGGTTGCCCTTTTAAGTGTGAGTTCTGTTATAATAGCTGCGATACTTATCGTGATATTCACATCAGAAAACCTATCAAGCAGGTTGTTGACGAGATAAAAGCCCTCGATCGCAAGCACAT
>CAYJIY010000042.1:0-6128 GCA_964370415.1 uncultured Alistipes sp. | reverse complement strand
TTTAGACAAACTGCGGATTGGATCATCAAAAATCGTATCGAGACCATCACTTCGCACATCTTGACGCCATATCCTGGCACTGCTCTATATACAGATTTTCAGGTACGCAACATAATTCGAGATGACAATTTTGGGCACTACAATACCTCCTATGTGGTCTATGAGCCGCAAGGAATGAGCCCTCAAGAGCTCCTAGATGGCTACAAGTGGCTCTATCGCGAACTCTACAAGACAAAAAATATCTTGCGAAGAGTCCCACGATCTAGAGCGCAGATCTTGCCATTTTTTATGTTCAACCTCTTCTATCGCAAATTTGGGCGATTTACCGACTACTTGTGTCAAAAGATCAACTATCGACGTATTGGAATTGTAGCGGAAAAGGTCTCAAAGTATATCTAGTCGACCAATTTATAGACGGTAGCTGTGCGAGGGGTGTTATATATGCAAATAGTGTGATGCTCCTCAGAGTGCTTTATCGATAGGTGCTCGCCAGCCATGTCGATGCGATCAAATCCGCCGAAGCGCTTCTCATCCGTTGATAGAATTGGAGCGTATTTGCCAGCCATTCGAACATTGACCTCATAGTTTGGTATCGATGCTTCGTGGTGCCAGTTGAATACGAAGAGCAGATCGTCATGAGTAAAGGCTATGGTTTTGTTGTCGTGGTCCATCTGCACACAGTACGGGTACCAGTCGTTGAGGACCTTGTGACTCTTTACTAGCTCTATCATCGCTTTGTCGAACTGACCAAGCAGTGAGTAGCGCAAGAACCCATTCTCAGAGAGCGACCATTGGCGACGAGCGTGAGTGTAGCTCCATTCGTTGCCAGCTCGTGGGAAGTCGATCCACTCTGGGTGGCCAAATTCGTTACCCATAAAATTAAGGTATGCCTCTCCGCCCGCTGCGATAGTCATTAGGCGAATCATCTTATGTAGCGCCATACCTCTGTCGACAACCAAGCTGTCAGTTTTGCGGTCCATCGAGCTATACATCTCCCTGTCCATCAGGCGGAAAGCGATGGTTTTATCCCCCACTAGCGCTTGGTCGTGTGACTCGGCGTAGGCGATGGTCTTAACTCCTGGTAGTCTCGACGTTAGAGTGCTCCACATTTGGCTAATGTCCCACTGCTCATCAGGTATATCTTTGAGCAGTTTAATCCAAAAATCGGGGATCGCCATTGCTAGGCGATAGTCGAAGCCCACACCTCCATCCTCGATTGGTGAGCACATTGCAGGCATTCCACTCACATCCTCGGCGATGGTTATAGCGTTAGGGTTTATCTCGTGTATGAGTCTATTTGCAAGGGTGAGGTAGAGCATTGCGCCCTCGTTGACCCCCTCGTCGAAGAAGCACGAACGAGAGTCGAAGTCAATATATCCGTGGTGGTGATAGATCATTGAGCTCACGCCATCGAAGCGGAAGCCATCAAAATGAAACTCCTCCATCCAATATTTTATGTTCGAGAGCAGGAAGTGCTCAACTGGCTGTTTGCCATAGTCGAAGAGCTTAGAGTCCCAATATGGTTGATTTCCCGCCTCGCCTGAGAGTGAGTAGAGGTTATCTGAGCCGTCAAGTTGATTGATCCCCTCGTTGAGATTCTTCACGTAGTGCGAGTGAACGAGGTCCATGATCACAGCTATGCCGAGCTCATGAGCTCGCTTAACTAGAGACTTTAGCTCCTCGGGTGTGCCGCATCGTGATGTCGGGGCAAAGAAATTCGAGACGTGATAGCCAAACGAACCATAGTAGGGGTGCTCGGCTATCGCCATGAGCTGGATTGCATTGTAGCCATCGGCCTTTATGCGTGGAAGAACATCCTCTTTGAACTCATTGTACGAAGCCACGCCCTCTCTCTCCTGAGACATTCCAACGTGCGCCTCGTAGATCAACAGAGGCTCTTGTTCATTAAATTTGAAATTGTCATGCCCCCAGTTGAATCGCTGTGGCATCCATATTTGTGCGGTGAAATCCTTTGTCGATTCGCACTGAACCACACGTGTCGAGTATGCAGGAATACGATCGTGCCAACCGTTATCACCATGTACGTGTATTTTGTACAACGATCCGTGCGTAAGGCGATAGCCAAACATTGCATCGGGGAAGAATCCACTCCACACTCCTGTGTTGAAATTCTTGTCGAGCCTAAATTCCGTTCGTTGCCAATTGTTGAAATCCCCGAACACATATACGTCGTAGGCTTGTGGCAGCCACTCTCGGAACCACCAACCCTTAAGGTCTTCGTCTCGTTGCCACCCGAAGTACTTATGGGCATTTGCATAGTTCACAATCGAAGAGGCATGCTTCTCGATGTCGTTCAGGCGAGATGTAAATCTCAAAAAACGGCTGTTGAGTTGATCCTCGACAGGCTTTAGCCACTCATCACGCTCGATGACAGCTAGTGTAGTTTGTGTGGTTTTCATTTATCTTGGGCTCTATTATGCAAATATAAAAAAAATTTCGTATATTTGTCAAAATAGTAAATAGAAAATTTAAAAATCTTAAATAATTGAATAACTAAAAGAGAATCACTATGTTTAAAGGACAACCAAAAGGATTGATTGCTGCCTCGTTTACCAATATGGGTGAGCGCTTTGGCTTCTATGTGATGATGGCGATTTTGGCGCTATTCATTCAAACAAAATTCGACCTATCAGATGGTCAAACAGGATGGGTATTCGGAACGTTCTACGCTTCGATCTACCTGCTAGCTCTTGTTGGAGGTATTATTGCCGACAAAACTAAGAAGTATAAAGCTACCATCATGGTTGGCCTCGTGCTGATGACTGTTGGTTACGCTCTGCTAGCAATTCCTACTCAAACACCTGTTCCTACAGCATCTTACGCTGTGATGTTGACGCTCACGTGTCTAGGTCTATTTGTTATCGCTTTTGGTAACGGTCTATTTAAAGGTAACCTCCAGGCGCTTGTGGGTCAGATGTACGACGATGAGAAGTACGCTGATAAGCGTGATAGCGGATTTACGCTATTCTACATGTTTATTAATATAGGTGCGATCTTTGCTCCACTTGTAGCGATCATGATCCGTAATATGTGGGTTAAGAGCTTCGGTTATGAGTACAGCCAGGTTCTTCCAAGCATCTGTAACACATATCTTCGTGAGGTGAACATCAACGGAGCTGCGACTCCTGAGACTGTATCTCGTATGACAGAGGAGATCTCTAAGATGAATCTTACACAGCCAGTTGCTGATCTTGGAGCATTCGCAAACGAGTATCTAAGTATCTTCACAACAGGTTTCCACTACGCATTTGCTGCGGCAATCGTTGCGATGTTGATCTCACTTGGTGTATACATGGTAAACAAAAATCGTTTCCCAGATCCAGGTGCTAAGGCTGTTGAGTCTAAGTCTGCAAAGGCTGAGCCTGAGATGTCAACTGAGGAGATCAAGAGCCGTATCTACGCACTTTTGGCGGTATTTGGAGTTGTTATCTTCTTCTGGTTCTCATTCCACCAAAATGGTTTGACGCTAACATTCTTTGCGCGTGACTACACCAATATGGCGGTATTTAGTAACATTAACGCTGGTATTTTCACTGAGCTATTCAAGAGTGTCGAGGTATTCCAGTCGTTCAATCCATTCTTCATCGTATTCCTAGCGCCAGTGGTTCTATCTATCTTCGGATGGTTGAAAGCTCGTGGTCTTGAGCCATCGACACCTAAGAAGATCGCTATCGGTATGGGTATCGCTGCTCTTGCATTCGTTGTTATGGCTATCGGTTCTATGGGTCTTCCTAAGACTAGCGAGATCGAGGCTATGGAGTATGTACCAAGCGTTACGCCTTGGTTGTTGGCTATCACTTACCTTATCCTAACGGTTGCTGAGCTATTCATCTCACCACTAGGAATCTCATTCGTATCGAAAGTTGCGCCTAAGAAGTATCAAGGTCTGATGCAGGGTATGTGGCTTGGTGCTACGGCAATCGGTAACCAACTATTGGTTGTGGGTGCGATCTTCTACAGCCGTACATCTATGACAACGACATGGACAATCTTCGTTGTGGCGTGTGCGATCTCGATGTTCACAATGCTATTCATGGTTAAATGGCTAGAGCGTGTAACAAAGGCTTAAGCTTATACCTATATATATAATAGACGAGCGACCTCACCTAAGAGGTCGCTCGTTTTGTTTTACTCCTGCTCGTCGAGCCAAAACAGCTCGTTGACACTAACTCCAAATATCCGTGATAGCTTGAGGGCTATCAGAGTCGAGGGGACATACTTGTTCGCCTCCATTGCATTTATGGTCTGGCGTGTGACACCCACAAGCTCGGCTAGTTGCTGCTGGGTGAGTCGCTTTATCGCTCGCTGTACTCTAATGTTATTCTCCATTGTGTTGGTTCTGACTGTTGAATATTGCAATTTTAACTCTGAATACCACGATGTAGATCACCATAAACAGAAATATGTTCAGCGCCATATAGCGTAGATAGTCGAAATCGTATAGCGTGAGAGCTATCAATAGTGACACCGCGCTGTTGACCCACAGCGCAAGCAAGAGAGAGTTGGCCCTAATCTGCATGATGCACTCATCCTCGTTGCGCTCCTTCGACATGCCGATCATTAGCAAGCTGATGGTGTTGACGACAATCAGCAGAGTGTAGTTCATGATCCAACTGTAACTCGGACTGCCTGTAATCTCTATATCGAACAGTGCTAATACTCCCAGAGGAATAGAAACTGTAGAGATGCATACCCCTATCTTCTTAAAATAGAAAGGTAACAAAAATGTGTTCTTCATACTCATCATTGTTGGTTTATATGTAAATGTAAAAAATACTTTACATAAAAGCAAATATTTTTTACATTTTATATGCAAAGAGGGCGCTAACACCAGTTAGCACCCTCTTATTTGCTCTCTCGAAGAGATCCCTACTTCGATATGAAGCTCACAATCTCATCAGCCTCCATGCGTGGTGTTGGGCGTGACTCCCCCTCAGGATAACCATACACGATTATCGCCGCTACGGTCTGCTCTTGAGGTAGGTCGATGATCTGTGCGATGCTCTTCTCGTCGATAACGCCGAAGATACACGTACCGACTCCCTTTGCGTGGGCAGCCAAGCAGAAGGTTTGACATGCGATACCTGCGTCAAACATCTCCCAAAGGTTTGCATTTGGGCTCTCAACACCTGCATCGTATAGCTGTCCGCTCTTGCCTTTGACAAAGCTAAGCACGGCAACACCCTTAGCGTTCTCCAGTGTCTTGACGTTGTAGGCGAAGTTGTTCACCCCCTCAGCAGCAATCTTGGCGATCACTTGCTCATCGTCAATTAGCGTGTAGCGAGCAATCTGGTAGTTTGCCCATGATGGTGCCCAACGGCTAATCTCTACTATCTCGCGCATTGTTTCGTGAGAGACCTTCTCGTCTCTGAACTTGCGAACGCTGCGTCTGTCTTTAATCATTTTAACTGCTTCCATACTCATATACTAATTAGTGAAACCTTATACCTATATATAATAGTGCTATTGAACTAACAAATTGCACCCTCTAATATCGCTTCTATCGATCCTACCCTCGATGGTGAAGCTCCCATCCTCAGATGTGTGCCCCACATCTTGGGTCTGAATGAATGCGCATGAGCTCTGATTGGCAAGATCGGTGATGTTAATTCCCCCACGAGAGCCATGCGAAAGCGCTTCAAATGGATCGTTAATGTCTCGAACCGAGAAGCGCATCCAGCTAGGAGAGCGAAAAACGCCCCCACCATCAGAGTACGCCTGAGATGTTAGCTCCGCCATTCCATACTCTGAGTCTATCTTATCTACACCAAACCCCTCGCACAGGAGCTTGTGAAACTCCTCTTTTGGTAGCTCTTCGCGCTGTCCCTTCATGCCGCCCGTCTCCATGACTATCGTATTTTTGAGCTTCGGGGCATGTTGCTCTGCTAGATCCCATAGAGCAAAACTCACGCCAAGTAGAATCTTTGGCTTGGGATCTGACTGCATATCGCCTATCAACTTCTCGAAATCGTGGAGATAGAATCCGCCCGAGCCGCAGCGTTCGATGAGGCGATCCACCATATATACCAGCGATGAACCCTCCCTTTCGAGGTAGTTTGGCAGAAGTCCATAGATGCTGTACTGCGAAGTTGCCCCGTAGAACTGCT
>CAYJIY010000041.1:6417-13567 GCA_964370415.1 uncultured Alistipes sp. | reverse complement strand
CTTTTGTTAGATACAAAATATCATCCTTGATTAACCAATTTAAAGAATAATTTTTATCATTAAATTGTAAGCTGTAATATGAAATCTCAGCGAATGTAAATTCGGGAAAGATATTTTTATATCCATCATATGTTTTAATAAATGACTTATTTATAGAAAACATGTTATTTTTACTATTCGGGTCAAAATTATCCATAAAAATTAAAGACTCATTATTCATATCTTTAAAACTAAAATATTCATTTTTAATCTCACTTTCATTAATATCTTGACCTACTGATACTTGAATGCATAATGAAAATATTAAAATAAAAAACATTTTAATTAAATTCATAATTTTAATTTTTAAATTCCTAATTCTTTTTCATATCTTTCTATAGTTCTCCTCCTTGAGCACCAATCTCTGAGATCTGACCATATGTGTTCATACAGTAGATTCTGAAGTAACGAGCCTCGGTTGGCTTCACAAGGAACGTCTGCAACTCGTGACGACCTGCAACAGTGTAGTCACCCACTCTCTCCCATGTCACGCCATCCGCACTTGTCTCGAAGTAACCTGAGTTAAGGTGGCTACCCGCCGCACTACGAGGCGCAATCTTGATAGCTGTGAGCTTGTAGATCTTACCCATATCAGCACCTACCCACTGCCCCTCACGAGCGACAGAACCATCACTCCAAGGAGAGTGCCAGTATGTTGATAGATTACCATCGATAACGCCTGGCAATGATCCCTCAGATGTCTCAGTAGCACTTGCGATAGCTGTCCAACCTGCTGTCGAAAGATCCGCTGCATTAGGAATAAGAGCCACATATTGGTTCTTATCAGGGTCTGGAAGGATAGTCTTCTCAGAGGTAATGCTCGCCAAACTCAATACAAACGCATAGTTCGACTCACCCAACTTGCTCTTATCGATAGTCACCTCTAGAGTCTTGCTCATCTGCCCAATCTCAAGTTGTAGAGGGCTCTCACTAAGAGAGACAGCATCGCTAGGAATAGCCTCATAGATCCCGCCCACAGTTGCATTATACGCATCGAACTGCTCTGTTCCATATAGGAAGTTACAGCCTAAGCCCCAGTTGTTGCTGAAAGGGATCGACACAGGGATCGTGATCTTTAGCAGAGACTCCTCAGATGGCTCCACGACAGTCTCACCGAATACATCCATCGACACGATTGCATCACGAACCGAGAATGTAAGGAACGTGTTCTTCACCTCTTCGCTGATCTCGAAACTAGACGAGACAACGCCAATCGGAAGGGCATACTTCTCGATCTCATCGCCCAACTTATAGAGCTCAGGAGTGTTTACAGTCAACATAAAGTTGCCATATCGCTCATCAGCAGCAATATTCACAGTAGTTGATGAGAATGTATAGTACTGTGACGGCAGTAGTTCGTAGTTTGTAGCCATCAGGGCGTTATATGCATCTAGCTCTGCAGGAACTACATCGACAACAGCCGATCCAGCTGCATCGTGGATTCCTGAGCGAATCACCGAGAGGGAGATTTCGTTTGGTTCAGCCATGTTATATAGGGTATGTGATGCCACGCCACTACCCGATACATAGACCATGTTATCTGGCAGATCCTCCGTTGAAACTAGATCAGAACAAGCTGCTAGTGACAACATTGCCAGTCCAAAAAATAATTTATTTCTAATCTTCATAATATTATCATTTTTTTTGGTTAAAGCCTTGAGACTCGTAAAACAGAGTCTACCAGCAAATTATGTCACTACCAACCGTAGTTTTGAACGAGGTTGTCGTTACGATCCAACTCACGCTGAGTGAATGGGTGAAGGTAGTGCTGTGGTCTGAACACACGTGTCTGAACTACTGTACGCTTCCAGAAAGTGTTGCCATCGAGCGTATTCTCAGAGTTTGTAGCATAGAGGTTCATACCATATATTGGGCCTCCATCTGTGCTCTCTGCGATCATCCACTGGCGAGTGTCGAAGTAGCGGTGGTTCTCCCATGTAAGCTCAATTCTGCGCTCACGGCGAACGATCTCACGAAGATAGTTGCGATCTGCAACGTCTGCCGTATAGATTGCATCGAAATCCGAATTTACGTTGTTCGTCTTGATTGGCGGAACACCTGCGCGCTCACGAATCATATTGAGATATAGGTATAGCTCATTGTCGTTTGTTCCTGTCTCAACCAAAGCCTCGATGTAGTTTAGGTAGACCTCCGCAACACGGATGATCGGCCAGTTGTAGCGAGGCCACGATGGAGAAGATGCATTGACAGTGTGGTTACCGATCTTACGTCCCATATATCCCGTCCAAGGGTGGTCGTGGTGCTGGTTACCAGTATTACCACCTTGGTGGTACTGAATCACCGTGTTTGGAGATTGGAAGTACTTAGTATTGTTCCATGATACGTGCGCATAGAAGCGTGGCTCACGGTTTTTGTACATATTCCAACCTGTCGTTGCAGCACCTGCGCCGTTAGTTGCAAGGGCAGGGTTAGCGAATGAGCTGAAAGCAGACTCATCATATCCTGAGCGTGCGTCGATAGTTGGCTCACCACCCGTTGGGTTGCCCGTGATACCTTGACCATCGGCTGTTGTGTTATTCTGGTTCAGGAAGTACTCATCACCGTTGTAACCTACGATTGGGTAGTATCCATTAGCCATAGCGTAAGAGTCAACGTGCTGCTGAGTTGGGCCCAAGCCACCGTAACCTCCTGAGAACGCACGTGGGCGAGTGTGGTTAGCCCAGTCCCAAGATCCTAGGTAGCGAGACCAGATCATCTCATCGTTCCACTTATCGTAGAATAGTCCCTCGATCGACTTGTATGGATCTACTCCACCACCCATCGACACCTCGTCACCATTTGCATCGACCATATATAGTCCATAGCCATTATCCTCAATCGCATCGATTGCACGACGACCAGCCTGAACCGCTAGTTGCCACTTTTCAGCGTCATACGCAGGGAAGATCTGTGTTCCATCAGGATTCTTCATGTTGAGGTAGTTTTGGTTTCCTCCGTTGAAGAGCTCACGAGCCGCATAGAGTCTCATACGAGCGATAAGTGCATAGGCAGCTACGCTTGTAGGCTTACCGATGTAGTTCGACTGAGTATAGCGTGCAGGAAGAAGTTTTGCTGTCTCCTCCATCTCGCTACACACATACTCCACGCACTCATCCCATGTATTACGTGGAATCTGAAGGCTTGATAGCTCAGCATCTGCAGGGATGATCTGATCACCCAACAACATCACTGGTCCATACTGACGAAGAAGTTGTGCATAGAAGAAAGCACGTAGGAAACGAGCCTCGTTCTTCCACGCCTGGATCTCCTCTTGTGTCACATCGAACGCTGTGCAGCTCTCGATGTTCTGCATGAAGACGTTAGCCTCACGGATACCAGTGTAGTAGCTCGTGTAGGTGTCACCCGCAGCGTTTGAAGGTCCCCAGCTACCGTTGTTGATTAGCGAGAAGGCGTATCCCGACGTAGACCACGAGCACGAAGCCTCATCCGAAGCACCAGTCCAAGGGGTACTATTTGGAGCATCTTCTTCAGGAACGAACGAGTAGACACGGAAAAGATACTGCTCCGTAGTGCTTCTCTGCTGCCATATTTTTTCAAAGGTAAGCTCCTCGGTCTCCTGCATATCGAGGAACGACTCACACGAAGAGAACGATGCAACCGAGCCGCCAAGCAATAGAAGTAATAGAGCTTTATTTAGTATTGTTTTCATAGCAATATTCTTAATTTTTATATTCATAATAGTATTAAAGATTCAACTTTTCGGCCCTAGTAAGTGAGCTGAACACCAACGTTGAACACTCTATTTAGCGGATAGGTTGCCCCTTGACCACCACCATTCTCAGGATCCCAAAGATCAAACTCAGAGAATGTGATAAGGTTTAGACCTTGTACGTAGATGCGTGCACTACCCAACTTAACCTTCGATACCAAAGAGCGAGGTAGAGTATAGGCGATCTCGGCATTTTTCAGACGCAAGTACGATTTGTTTCTCATCCAGAATGTTGAAGTCTGCGAGTTGTTCGAGTTAGCCACAGTCGACATTCTTGGGTACTCTGCATTTGGATCTTGGTTGTATGTAGTCCACACGTTGCCTACGATATCTTGGTTGAAGCCCGAACGCTGAACGTTACCGCCCTCGAATGGACGAATCGTTGCACCACTAATAAATAGGCTTGAGTTGCCCGTTCCTTGGAATAGGAAGCTAAGCGAGAAGTTCTTATACGCCACAGTAGCACCAAAACCATATATAATCTCAGGGAGCGATGTGTGACCGATTGGAACAGTATCGCTAGCGTCGATCTTACCATCACCGTTTATATCGCGGTACTTGATATCACCTGGGCGCACAGTACCGAAAGTTTGAGTTGGGCTCGATGCGATATCATTCTCATCGACGAATAGTCCATCTGCAATCAGACCAAATGGTTGATTCAACGACTCACCAATTCTATTTTGGTATGTGTACTCCCAATCTGGTTGATCATTATTGAGAAGCTCATTCTGCGAGAACGTAAAATTACCTTGAGCCGTCACCTCCCAATCACCGAAGCGCTGCATGTACTCCAACGTTGCGTCGAAACCTTGGTTCATCATCTCACCCACGTTTACCCATGGTGCTGTAGAGATACCAGCCAAAGCTGGAAGTGCATCACGCTGCATGAAGATACCTGTGCGGTGCTCATGGAAGTAGTCAGCATATAGGCGAAGGGCGTTGTTCATCAAACCGATCTCGAAACCGATGTTTGTCTTCGCTGCCTCTTCCCAACCTACGTTAGGGTTGGCAACCTCACCCACAGCGATGGATCCAGGATTGTAAGTACCCTCTACACCCATACCATCATAGCTACCTAGGCCTGTGTTGATTGTAGCGTTGTAGATAAAACGACGGCTACCACCAATCTGGTCGTTACCCACGATACCGTAACTTGCCTTTAGTTTGAGAAGAGATAGCCAGCTGCTAGTGCCCTCCATAAACTTCTCGTTAGAGACCATCCAACCCGCTGCAACCGCAGGGAATAGACCAAAACGATTACCTGGGCTGAAGTTCTCAGATCCGTTGTAACCAGCATTAAGCTCCACGAAGTAGCGAAGATCATAGTTATATGTCACACGACCTGCAATACCTTGGTTCTTGTAAGGTAGTGCTAGGTAGTTTGTACTTACACCTACAAGATTCTTAACCTTGTGGTTATACATAAACATACCCGACACGTTGTGCTTATCGGCAAATGTTCTCTCGTAGTTGATCACCGCCTCCATATAGTTGGAGTTACCATTGTAACCATCATCACCACGACCAGTTTCGTAGCCTAGTGTATTGCTACCCACAACAGCTTGATTAAGGATTAGGTTACCATCTGCATCACGCCCCTGAGCGATGTACTGAGGCACATCCTTATAGCGCTTAACGTTATTGTAGTTCCATGCGTCCCAAGAGTAGCTAACTCTAGCTGTAAGACCCTCAGTCAAAGCACTTAGATCCTGCTTAAGGCTCACCAACGCCTGAGTCGAGTTCTTGAAGATCTCGTTATAACCTGAGTTGAAGAGTGCATTATATGGGCTGAATCCAGATCCATACTGAGGACCTGCCCACGCTAACCAATCACCATTATCATCGGTATAATATGTTGGGAATGCGTTAGGCGATGTTGAGAAACCATAGCCCCAGATATCACTCTTAGAGTTTCCTGGCTCGTTCATCTGCTCGAAGATATTAGCCAACGAAACATCGAGAACAGTAGTTGGGAAGAGGTTCACATCGACATTCGCACGGAAGTTTGTCTTCTGGTAGCGAATCGAAGAGTCATAATCCGCATACTCGTCCTGCTTGAAGATCGAACCCTCGTTGTAGTATGCTCCAGAGATGTAGTAGCGCGCAATCTCACCACCACCACTCACAGAGGCGCTCAAACGCTGGTTCTGTGCCGTATCCTTGAAGAGTTCGTCCAACCAATCTACATTTGGATAGAGGTTCGTATCACGATTAGGATCAGAGTCCGCCATGCGATACTGAGCCAAAGCTACATCATTGAAATACTGAACGCCCGCCGCCTCATTGTAGTGAGTCGCAAAGTCGTAAGCATCAACCAGATCTGGCATCTGCATTGGGCTAAGCATACCGTGCTCATACTTTAGGCTGATCGATGGTTTACCCACTTCACCTTTCTTGGTTTGGATAAGGATCACACCATTGGCACCACGTACACCATAGACCGCCGTTGCACTCGCATCCTTAAGGATCGAGAAGGCTGCAATATCCTCAACATCAACAAGGTCAAGCGAACGCTCAACACCATCGACCAAGATTAGAGGACTCTTGTTTGCACCAAAGGTAGCGATACCACGAATGTAGAACTCTGCCGAAGAGCCTGGCTCACCTGTAGATTGAACGCTGACAACACCCGCCAGCTGACCTCCAAGCACTGTCGAGAGGTTCGAAGTAGGGAGTTTGAGCTTATTAGCATCGATCTGAGCGATCGCACCCACTACCGACTCCTTACGCTGAGTACCACTCGCCACAACTACGACATCCTCGAGCGCCATCTCATCGAACTCTAACTGAAAATCGATATTGCTGTGATTGCTAACAACGATCTCCGAGCTCTTGTAACCCATAAACGAGGCTACCAGGATAGGATTTTGTGTAGAAAAACTGATTGAATACATACCATTCTCGTTTGTCGAGACTCCTATGGTAGTACCTTTAACTTGAACCGTTGCACCGATAATCGGTTCTCCCGTATTTGAGTCAATAACGACTCCAGTCACGGTTTGTCTTGTTTGAGTTGACGAAACGCCACTCTGAGAATGTGTTGCCTGCACAGTTGTCCCCAAAAGCATAAAGGAAGAGACCAGCAGCGAGGCTGCCAACTGTCGCAACACCCTGTAGTAGTTTTGTGCCATAGACCTAAAGTTATTAAATTATTAAAATTATGATAGATTGGTAGAACTTTCACTTTCAAATAATATAACCAGAATCCCATGTTACCCGAACTCACAATACACTGCACACACGTTTTACGTATTTAATATTTTATAATAACGATGTTTGCATTAATAAAAGTAGTAATTATATTTTACATACACAATAAAAAGCGTATAAAATTTACACAAATTTTGCACAATCGCCACCAAAGAGCAATAATATATA
>CAYJIY010000041.1:0-6317 GCA_964370415.1 uncultured Alistipes sp. | reverse complement strand
TATATATAATGCCTAAATTAAAATTTTAGACTCAATCCGAACGACTACAAATAGCTATCTAAGTTTTCGTCGGTGATCTTTGTAAAATCATGCTTTGGTTTGGCAAAGTTCTGCTGTCGAGTCCACTCCATGAGCTCATCCACCATTGCCTGAGTTACTGTAAGTTGCTGTGTACTATAATCCTCCACCGTAACATCGACTGGAGTGAGGAATCCCCAGTACGTAAAGAACTCCGTAAGGTCTAGCTCCGTAACCTCCATACAAATCTTAACAAAATCTACTTGACACTCGCCATTTGTCATAGCCGAAGATCTATTGCGTGCCACCTCAAAGACATCCTTATAAAAATCAGGGTAGCCATTCTGAGATAGATATAGGTGTAGCTGCCAGAAAGGCACCAACTTATTAAACACGTTCGACATATTGACGTGAGGGACTCCACCGCTCGACACATCGTTGTGCGCCTCTTGGTAGCGGTTCTCCTCCACGAGGCGAGATGCATTGCCCCACTGAGTCTGAATATATAGTGAGTGTATGTTGTTGGTCACCTCCGTCATACCGATCCACTTGAGGTTCGGGCGAGTTTGGTTACAGTGCCCCACCTCGTGTGCAGGACCCCAAGGTGATGTTTTTAGCACCGCTGGCGAACAGAGCGTCTCCATTGTCGTGACGTTATAGGCTGTTCTATAAGCCGTTGCATACATATAAGAGGTGTACATCACATGGAAGTAGTGGCGGTTCTTGAACATCTTGTCATACTTGACAAGCCCCATAAGATCCGCCTCCTTGTAGACCATATCGTCTAGCAATTCGATTAGCGCTGTGCCATCAGGTGTGTACTGCTTGAAACTCGACACTGGGAATGTTGCATGAGAGTACTCGCCCAAAATATCAAAATAGCGGTTTGTTGCGGCATATAGACGCTCCTCCCACTCCTCTGGCGCATGTTTCGTGATATCGTAGTAGCCATTGACATCGCCCGTAGCGAAGTGGATCTTGATCGGATCTAGAAGCTCAGGAGTAGCCGAGTGATACATCACGTAGATCAATCCGCTGTTGGTTGGGCGGATAATATTCATGCCCTCGCTCAAAGGGTATGAGCTCGAACCCGTACTGTAACCATCACCATCAGGGCGATTGAGATTTTGCACCTTAATACTTAGGTTCGCACCGTTTGTCTCGCCCACAAAAACCACAAGGTCATTGCCCGACGCAACGCTCATTCCCGTTGGGTTGTCCAACAAGTTGTAAGGGTTGGTCTTGAGCTCTTCGGCTTGAATATTTGGATTGAGCCACGCCTTATACTCCGCAATACGGAACTCACGTGGGTAGCGATCGCTGTGCATAAACAGAGCAATGTTTCTGTAAAACTCATTCTCACAAGCTTCGATTTGCGCAAGTGTGATCTCTGGTTTGAGCTCGCTACATGTCTTATCAGTAAATAGCGTTAGTGGGTCGAAGTTATCGGGATTAAACTGCAAGAACTCCATCTCGACACACGCAGCGAAGCCCTGACCATCGCCCGAACCGCTTATGATCTTAAACTTGATATACTCAACACCCTTCAGTGGTTCGTCAAACATCACCTTGGTTGGAGATCCGCTACCGCCAAAGTCCATACTCTTAAGCAGTTGCTCCGACCCTCCTGTTAGCTTGCCATATATCTCAACTTGCTCGAAGTGACCGTTCCAACCCTCTGGGCGAGGATAGTAGATAAGGTAATCAATATCAGCGTTATTGAAGTTGTATGTTGCGTAGATTGGGAAGTAATCCGCTGCTGTGTTTGCCCACGCTGAGTGCCATATTGCGCCCGTTTTGTCACCATCGATGGTGAGTTCGATGCCCGAACCTGGCTGGTATGATGTGGTCGTAGCGCTCACAACCGAGACTACTATATCATCCTTTATGTTGTCGCCCACATTATTGTTTTCATAAGAGACAACGCCCTGCTTCACATCGACCTTTGCAGTGGCATCGCCGCCCACCTCTTGAATGAGAATAACACCCTCGCGCTCCGCTGCATCATTGTTAAATCCTGCGGTCACCTTCACTGTTAAGTTGGTCTCAGTGATTGGCTCTTTTGCCGATTCGGTAATCCACGCTGGATATGAGATAGTGTACTCTGTGTTTGAACTAACACGAAAGCTTAGCTCCTCGCCCCTTGCATCGAACGATAGCGATGACATTGAGACTGTGATTGATGACTTCGTTGGTTCTGTCTTCTCCTCGGTGGTATCCTTAGAGCAGCTCAAAAGAGCAAAGAACGCTAATAGTAGTAGTGTAAAATTCCTCATAAATTAATCCTTGATTTTAGTTTGTTAGTATTAATTCCATCTTACTCAACACAAATTTTATAAATTTTATTTAATTATCCAAATTATTGCAATATTTTCTTATGTAATTATACCAAAATTATGTATATTTAATAACACTGCCCAAAACCTTTTAGAATCACCACATTGGATTTGCATCTGCAATAAATTTACACTAATTTTGTGGAATGAAGCGCAAACTATTTGACCTCACAGATTTTCTCCAGCACAACGAGCACTATCACATTGCTAGAGTGAGCTTTAGTGTCAAGCACGACATATCATTGCACCATCACAACTTCTATGAGTTTGTCCTCATAGAGAAGGGGAGCGGACACCAACTAATCAATGGACATAAGATAAAGATCAGACCTGGCGACATATACATGATTCGCCCCGACGACACCCACATGTTCATACCCAACCCCAACGAGCAGATCACAATTGTCAACATTGCATTCTCGGCCGAAACGGCAGATCACCTAAAGAGCCGCTACTTTACAGGTAGCGAGATCTACTTTTGGAGTCGATCGCAACTACCCTATCACGTACATCTTCCGCTACCCATCCACAAGCGCATATCCTCACGCACCGATGAGGCAATAGGCTCACAGCGCAGTCTTCTGCAACTTGATGGCCTTCTGATATTTATATTTCGCATAATGGAGAGCGTGCAGCCGCACTGCGCCGTTGAGTCTCTTCGTGACGAAGACCACGCCCCGCACTGGCTACGCCAAGCTATCAACCAATACAACAGTCCAAAGCAGTTTATGGGAGGGGTTGATCTATTTGTGGAGCTATGCGATCGCAACGTCAGCTACATCAATCGCACCATTCGCAAGCACTACGGCATGACCATGACCGAGATTATGAATAACAAGCGCCTTGAGTATGCGCATACACAGCTAATTCTGACAAGCATGCCAACAAAGGAGATCTGTCGCAACTGCGGATTCTCAAATATCAGCTACTTCTACAAGCTCTTTAAGCTCAAATATGGCATCACGCCTAAGCGTTATCGCACTATAAATCAGGGTGTAGTCTAGCGGCTACTCAAAACCCACGAACTCACGCTCATAGCGCTCAACGATCTTATAGCACGAACGATCTGCGCCATGATAGTCGCTTCCCGTAGTTAGGCGTAGACCCACCGTGTCGGCCCACTCAGTCATGATAGAGTTCACCTCGTCACGCCTAGCATCGTAGTGATATGGGTGCAATTCTAGACCCCACAGCCCCAGACTCTTCATATCGCTGAGGTGCTCAATATATTGCGTCTCTAGCTCACGCATACGATTGGGATCAGTGCCAAAATGGATTCCGAAGTGCGCCAACACGGGGAAACCTCCCCCCTCACGCACGATAGGTAGCAGTTCGTAGAGCGTGTAACGCTCACCTGAGAACGAGCGCTCCCAGAAGCTCTTTTTCATCTCATCGTAGTCGGTGATATTAGGGTATAGACGAGCTATGAGCTGGCGGATATAGTGTTTCGAGATCGTCTCATTCGACCCTACATCCTTAAAGTACTGCTCAGCTATCTCCTCAAAATTTAGCTCAATGCCGTAGTGCTCCGACATTCGGAACAGGGCTGTAACGATACCCTGACGACGAGCCGCCTGCTTATACTCCAGCACCTTATCTAGGCACTGCTCCCCACCATTCGGAAAGTACGCTAGGAGCTCTTGCGAAAAGCCTATTTCGGGTTGCAAGCAGTCGATCTCGACACCTCGCACGAAATTCACTCCATACTCTTGGCACGCTTTCTCAAAGCGCTCATAGCCTGCCAATGTGTTGTGATCGGTGAGCGAGAGTAGCTCCACACCAGCCTCAGAGGCTAGGCGCACCACCTCTTCTGGGGTATCATCGCCATCGGAGAATATCGAATGGCAGTGCAAATTGGCAAGTTTCATAGTTGAGTTATTTTCTTGTGAGCAAAGAGAGACAAAGATACTAAAAAAATATTTGCCATCAAAAAAGGTGCGTAGCCTATCATCACGATCAACTACGCACCTCAACAACTTAGGAAAACCTCCACCTCAAACTACTTCTGCGACTCAGCCCACTTCAGACGACGAAGATCTGGCAGATGCTTCACCTCGAAGTTCTCGAACGTAGCCTTGAAGCCCTCACCATCAGGCGAGGCAGCCATCACACCAACCTGCATTGGGATGTTGTCCTGCATCCAGGCGTTGCGCATCATGGTGTAGTTCACATCGTCGAAAGAGTAGAAGATCTCCACCGCATCGATACGACGAACCGCCTTAATCCAGATAAACGGCACTGGCTCATCGAGCTCTATCACGCTCCAATCGCTGGTTTTGTGGGTCACTACGGTGCTGATGTTGTACTTTCCGCCAACGAACTCTATACCCGCCTTGATGTAGTTCTCGTGGTCGATTCTCACCATGATTCCCGCCTGATCGTACTGCTCGATGTAGTCGCCCGAGACCTTAACCTTAGCCTCGAACTCTCCGCCATAGGTTGCGTAGTAGAACGGCGCATCGTCCACCGTGAAGCCATAGTGCGAGATTCTCCAGTAGTCGGTCTGTGCTGGAACTTGCATCGTGAGCTTATCTTCGTTGACAATTTTCCACTCCTGCGGCTCGTTGAACCACGTCATCTTATCGAGGCTTTGAGCCCCTGCGCCAAATGCAGTCAAAATAAGTGCTGCTGCAAAAAGATACTTTTTCATCTGTAAATTTTATTTTAAAGTTTTAGTTCGCTTCTCTAGTAAATAACCATTAGATTTTTTACATTTGCAAAGGTATAACATTAACGGAGCTTGCGCAATGGTGAAAAATAACCATACATTTGAAGAGTTGGAGACGCTCCTCCTCAACCAAAACTTCACGCTGGAGGATCAAGGTGCCGACACCTTGTCGCTCTACAAATCTATCGCTGCAACATACTCTCAGATCGAGAATTCGATTGCCGTGCTCAGCGATCTAAAGGATAATCGCAGCTATATTTACTATGGTGCACTTGCAAACAATCTGGGCTTAGATCACGGCTCACACGAGCAGATCGAGTCGATATGGGAGGAGCAGATCTATGAGCGCATACACCCCGACGATCTAATCCAGCGAAATATCCAAGAGCTACACTATCTCAACCTGCTGAAGCGCACCCCCATCTCTCAGCGTCTGAGATACTCCACCTACTCAACAATCCGCATGAGGGATAGCAAAGAGGCGTACATCCCCATTCTTCACCGCACGATATATCTGAGGAGTCTCGAGAATGGCTCCTTGTGGCTTGCGTTGTGCCTCTACAACCATAACTTCACCGAGGAGCGTGACACGCAGGGTTTTCGTGGCTTTATCCTCGATAGCGCAACGGGCAGCACCATCAAAGCCAACAGCAACACTAATGATATTCTCTCAAAGCGAGAGATCGAGATTCTACAACTTATCGAGATGGGGCTACTCAGCAAAGAGATCGCAACGAAGCTCAAGCTGAGTATAAACACGGTGAATCGACACCGCCAGAACATCATCGAAAAACTATGCGTTAACAACTCCATTGAGGCTCTTCGCAAGGCTCGCCAACTGAGTATAATAACCTAAACAAAACGAACAATGAAACTTGTAGAGAAAGTAAAGTTCAACATGGAGCCCAAGTACGCTCCCCTAGAGAAGATCAACATCACGGAGGCTATCACGGGCAACGACCAGATATGGTTCAATCAGACCCTATGTCGGATCAACTCTTCGGTCCTGCGTGTTGGAGTCTTCCAAGAGGGGGCATTCCCCATGCATAAACACGACAACGACGACGAGCTGTTCTTCGTCATCGAGGGCTCCATCAAGATCGAGACCCAAGATCAGATCTTCACCCTCAACTCCCAAGAGGGCATCTGTGTCCCCAAAGGGGTTATGCACCGCCCTATTGTTGAGCAACGATCGATAGTTCTGATGGTCGAAAACGACTCGATCACACCTCTTGGTGACGAATAAATAACGTGAATTCGATAATTGCACCAATCTAAACTCGCTGTTTTAATGT
>CAYJIY010000040.1:1732-14076 GCA_964370415.1 uncultured Alistipes sp. | reverse complement strand
AGAGTGCGCAGAGATTCTTATTCGGGGTCTCTGCGCACTCTGTTGTATTAATACACGATGTTTAGCGATTTTGCTGAAACGGCAAGCGTTGCGATGCTTATTTTGCAGTTGGGCACAGCGCTCAGAATTGCGCTAGCACATGCGGTTATTGTTGCACTTGAGGTGCAGACATCATCGATTATGAGTATGTGTTTGCCATCGAGCCGCTCAGGGTGTTTTACGGTGAAAATCCCCTCCACATTATCCCACCTTTCGCTCTTGTGGGTGCGTGCCTGAGGTGGATTGTTACGGTGGCGTATCACGGCTTTTGTAGATAGCTCACGGCCCATACTCTGAGCCACTCCCTGCGCTATATACTCCGCCTGATTGTAGCCCCTAGTCATGCGTTTGCGCCAATGGAGCGGTACACCAATCACAATATCCACATCAGCGTAAAGTCCTCCCTCTTGCAAAAGCGCTCCATACCACTGTCCCATCTCTAGGGCAGTGCGCCACGCACTTCGATACTTAAAGTTGTGAATTAGGCGTTGCCAACCGCTGTCCTTGACATAGAATATCATCGATGAGGCGTGTTGCAGTGGCAGCAGTCCCCAAAACTTACGAAAAAGGGGGTTGTCGGCCTGCTCCCAGTAGTGGGTTAGGGGTGCACTCAGGCGACACATCGTGCAGATAGTGCGGGCTCGCTCCTTGATTAGGGAACCGCACACGGGGCACACTGGAGGGAAGATCACCGAGACAAAATCTTGCCACATATCACTGAGGGTCGACATCGCAGATAATGGTTACGTTTCTGAACTTTTGAGAGCTCTGCATCAGGCGGAATAGCTCACGAATAAGCTCTCTGGCTCGTGCCATAGATGCCCCCGCTTCGATCTTTAGCATCGCCCCCACGATGTACTCTCCACGAATACGATCAACAGGAGGTGTCGCAGGCCCTAGTACTCTCTTTGCCCCAAATTTCTTGTGAAGCCCCTCTATGAGCCACACAATAGCTTGGCGAAGAGTGGTCATATCACGATGGCGGAGCGTTATGTTTATAAGGCGTGAGAATGGAGGGTAGTTGAACAGCTCCCTATCGATGAGCTCCCTCTGGGCAAATGCCTGATAGTTACCATCTAGGACCTGCTTTATGGTTGGGTGTTCGGGGTCAGAGCTCTGGATAATAACCGTGCCGACCTGTTCTCTACGCCCTGCTCGCCCTGCCACCTGAGTCATGAGTTGGAAGGCTCTCTCCACAGATCTAAAGTTGGGGGATAGGAGCAAATTATCGGCATTTAGTATCCCTACAAGAGATACCCCCGCAAAGTCGAAACCCTTGGTTATCATCTGTGTGCCGACCATTATATTCGCCTCTTTCTGGGTGAATTTGTCGATGACGGCATTCAGTGCGCTGTCCGATGTGACGCTATCGCGATCCAGCCGCACAGTCACCGCTTCGGGTATGAGTTGTGAGATCTCCTGCTCGACCTTCTCGGTGCCAAAACCCTTGGCAATGACGCTCCCTTTGCCACATCGAGGGCATGTGCTAGGTGCACTTTGAGAGTGGTTGCAGTAGTGGCACGTCAGGCTGTTTTTGTGCTTGTGAAGTGTTAGCGAGACGTTGCACTGAGGGCAGCGGGCACTCCACATACATGCGTCGCACTCCACATAGGGGGCAAAGCCTCTGCGGTTCTGAAATAGCATCACCTGCTCACCTCGCTCGATGGTCTCACGAATCTTGTCGAGCAGTACAAAGTTGAAGTGAGTGCGTCTCTCGCCACGCTTCACGGCACGGATCGTGTCCGAGATTATGATTTGTGGTGGTTGCGAATCGCCATATCGCTGAGTGAGATGTGCCGCTCCATATTTGCCCACTTGAGCGTTATACCACGTCTCTATCGACGGCGTGGCGCTACCCAAAACAACACGTGCATCGCTATAACGTGCTAGAACCACTGCACAGTCACGAGCGTTGTAGCGAGGTGATGGATCTACCTGCTTGTAGCTAGGGTCGTGCTCCTCGTCCACGATTATTAGTTTCAAATTGTTGAGGGGTAGAAATATCGCAGATCTAGCACCAATCACAAGCTCTCCACCATCTGATTTTAGTAGGCGAAGATAGCTCTCCGCACGGCGCTTGTCGGTGTGCTTCGAGTGGTAGGCGGTAACCTTTCCAAAGATCCTCTCTAGTCGTGTTACGAGTTGTGTCGATAGTACAATCTCAGGCACAAGATAGAGCACATCGCCCCCTTGGGCTAGAGTTTGAGCCGCAAGATGAGAGTATATCTCCGTCTTGCCCGAACCCGTGATGCCGTGTAGCATCACTGCACTTTTGCTCTCGAAATCACCCTTGATCTTTGCTAACGCCTCGTTCTGGTGCTCAGAAAGAGATGGGAGTTGGTTGAGTGTAATCTGATTCGAGTACTCCACCTCTCGTTGATCTGAGGTTATGTATTTATGCTTTTCGCAAGTGCGAATCACAGTGCTGTCGGCAGATAAAATGCGCCTAGGCAGCCCTCCAAGAGCGCTCGATAGATCGTGTGATAGGAGCTCTTGTATGAGTGCATGCTGTTTTGGTGAACGACGTTGGAGTTTTGCGAGTAGCTCCTCGCGCTTTTCGAGATCGTTGTACTCTGCACTAAGGCAGATGTATCTCTCGGTGCGTGGCGATGCTATTCTGTCGTTGATAGACTCTTCGTCGTCACCCTTGACTTTCATAAGTGAGGGCAAAGCTGAGCGCATCACTTCGCCCAGTGTGCACATATAGTAGTCGGCAATCCACACCCAAAGCTCCATTTGAGCGGGTGTGAGTATAGGGTGTGAGTATAGCTTTTGCGATATAGTCTTGATGCGTTTAGCATCGGGGCGATTCTCGTGCAGATTCCACACGATGCCCGTGTATAGCTTGTTGCGTCCGAACTGTACGATCACAGCGTCACCAACCTCCAGCTCCATGCCCTCTTTGATGGCGTAGGTGTATGTAGGTTGTGCAAGTGGTAGTACTATGTCGGCATAGAGGGGCATTATACTTTCTTGAGCGTTTGGAAACCAAGACCATACACTCCCATTACAGATGCAACAGAGATAAATGCGTTCTCATCGATTGTCTTGATGAATTTTAGAATCTTCATGCTCTCACGCTTGCGGCAAACCACCATAACGATCTTCGTAGGCTCTTTGCTGTACCAACCCATACCATCGATTAGGGTTACACCACGGCGAAACTTCGTGGTAATGGCCTCCGCCATCTTCTCATGGTCGGGAGTTATAATCATGATCTGGCTCGACTGCTGAGAGCCCGACATGAGCTGGTCTACCGTGTATCCAAACACAGCGGTCATGACATATCCATAGATCACAGCGTCGATACCCATCCCTGCGAACATCGCCGATGCGATAATTGCAAAATCTGAGTATATGACGATCTTTCCGTAGCTAATGTTGCGATACTTGTTGATGATCATCGCCACGATATCTGTTCCACCTGTCGAGCCACCATATCTAAAGCTGATCGTCACACCAATACCCGCTAGAACACCTCCAAGGATGACTCTGAGTACATCCTCCACATTGTTGAGCTGGGCGAAGAATGTTTTTAGCTCAGTGACAGGAGCGTCGGGGCCTATGTACTTCTTCCATAGGTTCATGAGGATCGAGAGCGAGACGATACAGAACACACTCTTGATTCCAAAGTTCCACCCCACGATAAATCCAGCTATACATAGCAGTACGGCGTTGATTATGAAGAACATCGTTCCCACCTCGATCGACACACCTATCGATGACTCAATAGCCTGACAGAGGATCACCGAAAAACCTGTCGCACCACCTCCGACTCCACCCGCAGGCAGAATACATCCGATCCATCCGAATGAGTAGATTCCCATTCCGAGTGCCATCATAAAGTAGTCACGAAAGATCTTAACAATTTTGCTAGAGGATAGGTTTACCATAGTGCGAGATTTTGTGTGGGTTATTTGTTTGGCAAATATAGCTAAAGTTTGCTGTTTTCTGCTCTCCGAAAGAGATATTTTAACTTAAAATAATTCCAAGTGTTAGCAATGCTCCAAATATAGTCATATTGCGGGCGCTCTCACCCAAAATTTTGTTGAGCTCCTTGCCGCTGTCGATAGCCACCATTTTGCGCCACGCCTTGAAGCATAGTATCCAATAGACAAGCGGAAGTAGTGCTGCTGGCCACATTCCAAAGAGTCCAAAACCAAGACATAGGAGCACCGCCATGCTTCCAAGCACAATGTATCCCCAACGGCCGACTCCCTCGCCAAGATAAACTACGATAGTTCTCTTGCCGCACGCTGCATCCTGCTCTCTATCACGGAAGTTGTTGACCCAAAGAAGCGTGTTTATTACCAATCCACACGCCACCGAAGCGAGTGTTATTTGAGGTGTCCACTCTCCAGTTTGTAGCATATAGGTGAACCCTGCAGGCACAACACCAAAGAAGATAATTACAGCGACATCGCCCAAAGCGTTGTAAGCCAAAGCCCAAGGCGTGGCTGTGTATAGGAATGCAAATATCACGCACGCCACACCAACCCATATGATCCACGCCCCAGCGTAGAAGAGAAGCGTGCAACCAATAGCAATGGCAAAAAGGGTGAGAGTGGCCACACCCCACTTCATAGCACGTGGCGTGATGTAGCCCTTTGCATAGGCTCTATCGGGCCCTAGGCGATCGGGTTTGTCGGCACCCTTCTTGAAGTCGAAAATATCGTTCGATAGGTTTGCAACGCACTGCATCGTGGTTGCAAAAAGAAGACACAATAGGGCGATTATCCAGTTTAGTCGACCCTCGCTATATGCTAGTGCCGATGCCACAACTACTGGGATAATAGAGGCTGGAAGGCTGTATAGGCGCAGACCCACGATCCACGCTTTGATTGAGTTTGTTTTCATTTTGTTAATCTTTGTGTACAATGTATAGATGATCCTCGCATAGAGCGTATAACTTTTGCTCCTCGAGGGTAAAATTCTGTTTGTAATCGATATCTTCGACTCTAAAACCAACGCTTGCGAGTCGCTCGGAGTAGTCTCTGCCATAGACTCGGCGGTGGTCGTACTGCCCAAATATTCTAGTCCGCTCCTTTTCGTCAGTGATGGAGTCATCCTCGAATGTAGCTTCGCGACCAAGATCTATAGGTGAGAGAATCACCCCCCATCCACCTGGCCTCATGATTCTATGTAGCTCACTCATGGCTTTGATGTCATCCTCGACGTGCTCCATTATGTGGTTACAGATAATCACTTGCTGTGAGTTATCCTCTAGCGGAATATCCTGTACATCGAAGTGAATCTGAGCTATTGGGCTCTCCAAATCTGCCGTTATGTAGCTCTTCGGGGAGCTAGCATACACCCTCTTTAGGCGCTTCATAAGGCACACCTCAGGCGCAATGTGGAGTAGCTCCTTACGCTCCGTGAGTAGGGTGGTCTCCCTTTGGAGATAGAGCCACAGGAGTCTATGTCTTTCAAGGGATAAACATTTAGGGCATAGCGCATTGGGGCGAGATTCAACGTAGCCGTAGGGCAGGAATTTGCGGTAGCTACCCCCACACACTGGGCACTGCACCCCTCGTCCATGATAGAGTAGACCCACAATGGGGGTCGCCCACCCAGCTATGCGTTGTAGCATAGGGCGAGGTACGATGTTCAGAGCAAGTTTTATGAGTCGTTGAATCATGCTCTACTTATCTAGTACTTTTGCGACATCAGCCTCCGCTTTGTGTAGTCTCTTGCGGCATAGCTCGATCAGCTCTGTTGCCGATTTTACGTTTGCAGCCAACTCATCAACGCTCATCTGCTCTTGACGAAACTTCGCTAATATCTCCTCGATCGAGGCCATAGCCTCGTCGTAACTTATATCTTTTTTTGCCATTGTATCTGGTGTTTATTCAACAATTGTATCTACTGTTCCATTTGCCAGTTCGACCTGAAGTCTATCGCCTGAACTCAGTGTTTTGGAGTTGGTTACGGCTTGCCCACCGTGACGCACTACCGCAAAACCAAGTTTTAGAATCTGCTCGGGAGAGTGACTCTCGCTCAGCTCCTGAGCTCGCTCTAGCCTCTGGCGCTCGTGTCGCAGAAGATGGTGCACCCCATCCTTGATCTGATCGGGTAGCATGCCTATTTGGATCCTCTTTTGAGTCAAAAATAGTTGTGCTTGCGATGAGAGCTGACTCTTCAGTTGCTCAATTATGAGGTGTTGCTTGTGTGTTGCGGTATGGGTAAAACTCCTTAGCTGATGCGCCGCTCCCTCTAACCACTCCTCAATCTTGGCGGCTCTATCAACGATCCAACCAGCAACTGCTGTTGGGGTTTTGAGTGAGGTGTGAGCCACCATATCGGCTATACTCACATCCTTGTCGTGGCCGATTCCCGTGATTACAGCCAGTGGAAATTGAGTGATATATGAGCAGATGTGGTACGAATCGAAGCACGCAAGGTCGCTCGTAGCTCCACCACCTCTAATTATAACTACGGCATCGAACTCCGACTCCCTATCGGCGATGTCGCTCAGAGCTGAGGTTATCGACTCCTCGGCCGCAGCGCCCTGCATCACCGCCTCGAATAGCGTTGTGCGAATGTCGTATGTGTAGCGGCTAAGCTCCTTTGTGAAATCTTGGTATCCAGCGGCTTGAGGGCTAGATACTACGGCTATGCGGTGAAGCACTAGGGGCATGTGAGCCTCCTTGTTCATCTCCCACACACCATCACCTTTGAGTTGCTCGATTGTGAGCTGTCGTGCTCGTTGAATATCGCCAAGGGTGTAGTTTGGGTCTATATCTACAATCTGCAACGAGAAGCCATACACCTCGTGGTAGTTGACCATCACCTTAGCAAGGATCTTCAGCCCCGCTTCGAGTTTGTGTCCCGTGACGTGGGTGAATTGTGGCGCTATACGATCGTAGTTTGATCGCCATATAACCGAACGAACTTGCGCTTGAGGTGTAGCCCCATCGGCACCCTTCTCCACAAGATCTATGTAGCAGTGCCCCGAGTAGTTGACCTTTAGCTCTGAGATCTCGGCACTCACCCATATGGGCATAGCAAAGCGCTCGCTCATGGCGAGTTTTATGCTTCGTTGAAGTTCTGTAAGGGTTATATGAGCTGTTGCAGACATCTCGAGAAGGTGAATTACCTGATAACTAGCTCAAAATCTTTCGGGATGCTCTTCCCCACTGGGAGTTCAATGCGCAAGACCCTCTCGCAGCTAACATTGACCCCTTCCTTGCTCGCAGGAGTCCATTTTGGAGACTGCTCAATTGCTTTGAGAGCCCTGCGTTTGAGGCGGTAGTCTGTCGACTCGAGAGTCTCACCAAGGATAACCTCCCCATCTTTTGAGACGGTGTATCGCATAACGAGCCGAGCGGCAGGCTCATCGGAGCTCCACTCTATGTTGCTGGATATGTAGGCGGCGAAACCTAGTGAATCAGCTGCAAATGTAGCTGGCTGATCGTATTTTAGGGAGACGAGCATCACTCCATTGGATGCTCTGTCTCCATACTTTTGTATATTCTCGTCCGTAGCTGGTAGGTACTCCACATACTCAATGTCGGCAGGAGGAATCATGCTGATGCTGTCCAGAG
The DNA here is from genome assembly GCA_964370415.1 of uncultured Alistipes sp. GTDB lineage: Bacteria > Bacteroidota > Bacteroidia > Bacteroidales > Rikenellaceae > Alistipes. Next base: position 6,493 of record CAYJIY010000040.1, on the reverse strand, counting down.
CGTGACCATTGACAATATAGAGTGGCTCTACGCTTTGTGCATGAGTCCAATTTGCCGAGAGTGATGCGAGCAATACAGATAGTGCTATCTTAATTGCTAGTTTCATCATCGTCAAATTTAGGGTTCAAAATCTCTACAACTCGCTCTCTTTGAGTCGCTCAGCGTTCTCGGCTACGATCAGCTGGTCGATGCAACCCTGGATGTCACCATCCATGAAAGCCGCAAGGTTGTAGATTGTGTAGTTAATACGGTGATCCGTGATACGCCCCTGAGGGTAGTTGTATGTACGGATTTTTGCCGAGCGGTCACCAGTCGAGACTAGTGTCTTACGCTTGGATGCGATCTCGTCTAGGTACTTAGCGTACTCTAGGTTGAAGATACGTGTGCGAAGCTCCTCGAACGCCTTGTCGAAGTTCTTGAGCTGAGATTTCTGATCCTGACACTGAACCACGATTCCCGATGGAATGTGAGTAAGGCGGATCGCTGAGTATGTCGTATTCACGGACTGTCCACCAGGTCCCGATGCACAGAAAGTATCCTTGCGCACATCGTTCATCGACACCTCGATGTCGAACTCTTCGGCCTCAGGAAGCACCGCAACCGATGCAGCAGATGTGTGAACACGCCCCTGAGTCTCGGTCTGAGGTACACGCTGAACACGGTGTACTCCCGACTCATACTTGAGTGTTCCATAGACGTTGTTACCAGTAACTTTGATTACAACCTCCTTGAAACCACCTGCAGTACCCTCCGATGATGATGTGATCTCATACTTCCACCCCTTAGTCTCGATGTAGCGAGTGTACATACGCATAAGGTCACCAGCGAAGATCGCCGCCTCGTCACCTCCTGTACCACCACGAATTTCAAGAATGGCGTTCTTGTTATCCTGAGGATCTTTCGGGATTAGAAGAAGTTTTATCTCCTCTTGCATAACCTCAACTGATGGCTCAAGCTCTGCTATCTCCATACGTGCCATCTCTCTCATCTCGTCATCCTTATCGTTGGCGAGGATATCCTTCGCTTCGGATAGGTTGGCAAGAGTTGTGCGGAAACGATCTGCCGCCTCCACAATTGGCTCAAGCTCCTTGAACTCCTTAGTGAGTTGGATGAACTGTTTTACGTCTGAGATAACCTCTGGGTCAGTTAGTTTCTGCCCGATCTCCTCATATTTTAGCTTCAAGCCATCCAGCCTGATTAGTATCGAATTATCTTCCATCTCTATATTTTATATCTTATTGTGTGCAAAATTAGTTAAACTTTTCCGTATTTCAAATTTTATTATCCGATTCGCACCCCGACTATGGCTTTCTCATGAGAAGAGATGAGTCTCCATAGCTCAGGAATCGGAAGTTGTGCTCTAGCGCAAAATCATATATCTGGCTCCACTTGTCATCCCCTACAAATGCCGATACGAGCAGCAGAAGGGTCGATTTTGGCTGGTGGAAGTTGGTGATTATGTTCTCCACAATACGGAATCTAAAGCCGTGAGGAGTTATCATGATCTGAGTTGCAGCTTTGAGTTGCAAGAGGTTATTTTCGACCATATAGCGGCGAAGATGCTCCAAGGCATGCTCTCCCGAAAAACTACTCTCTATGTCGTATAGCTCCCACTGTCCGATTGGCTCCTGAGTGCGAGGATCGCCCCCCGTGCTTATTCGCCATCCAAGCCCCACGAGCGACTCTAGAGTACGCACCGATGTAGTTCCAACGGCTGTGATGCGTCCAATATTGTTTAGTAGGCGCTCCACCGATGAGAGTTTGACTTCGAAGTGCTCGGTGTGCATGGTGTGATTAGCTGCATTCTCCTCCTTCACGGGCAGGAATGTCCCTGCTCCTACGTGTAGGGTAAGCTCCTCGAAACCAATGCCCTTTGAGCTCATCTGCTCGATGATCTCAGGGGTGAAGTGCAGACCTGCGGTAGGTGCCGCAACCGACCCCTCGAACTTCGAGTAGACGGTCTGATAACGTGAGTAATCGATCTGCTCTGTGTCACGATTCAAGTATGGTGGGATAGGCAAGCGCCCAAGGTGTTCGAGCATCTGCCCGAATGCTAGGGGTGCGTTCCACTCAAATCGAACGATGTGGTGTCCGTCCAGCTCTCCCTCACGATGGGCACGAAGCCACACCTGCTCACCCTCGTACTCGAAGTTGATCTCAACGTAGCCCTCTTTCCATCGCTTTAGGTTGCCGACAATACATCTCCACGAGCTAGTCCCCTGTTGCGATAGGGCTCTCTCGTAGTCGGCAGGTGCGTGAGGCTCAAGGCAAAAGACCTCGATTCTCGCCCCCGAAGGTTTGTGCATAATGATGCGTGCACGAATCACCTTCGTGTTGTTGAATACCACTAGCTGATCTGATGGCAAAATGTCAGAAATATCGGCAAATCTCTGCTCCTGAATCTTAGAGTCTCTCCACACTAGGAGCTTCGAATCGGAGCGATTCTCCAGTGGAAATTTGGCGATACGCTCCTCGTCAAGCGTATAATTATACCTATTTATATCTATATGTTCTCTCATTGCGGGTGCAAAGGTATAGAAAATGTTTGTATCTCGCTATTATTTTCATACCTTTGTCGCGCTAGTAAGAGATAAATTTAGTATGAAAACCGACTTTTTGGTAATTGGCTCAGGAGCTGCTGCTTTGAGTTTTGCGCTCAAAGTGGCTGATCGGGGCAAAGTGACAGTGGTCACAAAATCCTCTGTCAGCGACTCCAATACAAACTATGCCCAGGGGGGTATATGTTCTGTGACACGAGAGCCTGATACATTTGAGAAGCACATCGCCGATACGTTGAAGTGTGGTGCAGGTGAATGCTCACCCTCAACCGTTGAGATGGTCGTGGGGCGTGCACCTGATCTTATCGATGATCTCATTGAGTGGGGTGTACGCTTCGACAAGGAGTCTAGCGGTGAATATCAGCTAAATCGCGAGGGAGGGCACTCCGAGCATCGTATTCTGCACTATCAAGACCTCACAGGGGCGGAGATGCAGAGGGCTCTAGTGGATAGTGTTCGCTCGCATCCCAATATCGAGATCTTGGAGAACTACTTTGCGGTAGATCTACTCACGCAGCACCACCTTGGAGAGTTCGTGACACGCCACACACGTGGTCTAGCGTGCTTTGGTGCCTATGTTCTCAACATTCAAACCAACGAGATTTACACCATGCGTGCGAAGTTCACAGTGGTCGCAACGGGCGGTTGTGGAAGTATCTACTCCGTGACGAGCAACCCTGCGGTCGCAACGGGCGATGGTATAGCGATGTGCCACCGAGCTAAAGCTAAGATCGCCAATATGGAGTTCATACAGTTCCACCCCACGACACTCTATCACCCAGGTGATAAACCAAACTTCCTGATTACGGAGGCGATGCGAGGTTTTGGGGCAATCCTAAGGCTTCAGGATGGCGAGGAGTTCATGCACCGCTATCACGAGATGGGATCTCTTGCACCACGAGACATTACGGCACGTGCGATATATGGCGAAATGACACGCCGAGGAGATGACTTTATCTACCTCGATGTCACACACAAGGACCCTGAGCAGATACGCTCCCACTTCCCTAACATCTATGAGAGGTGTCTAAGTATCGGAATCGATATAACAAAGGATTGGATCCCCGTTGCCCCAGCTGCGCACTACAGTTGTGGTGGAGTGGCAGTGGATCACAATGGTGAGAGTTCGATTAAGCGCCTCTATGTGCTGGGTGAGAGCTCTCACACTGGCCTGCACGGAGCTAATCGCCTAGCCTCCAACTCCCTGATGGAGGCGGTGGTCTATGCTGATAACGCTGCACGCCACACCCTCTCGTTAATCGATGGAGTCAATATCCAGGAGGGTATTCCTCACTGGGATTTCGAGGGGACACAGCAGACAGAGCAGATGTTGATGATTATCCAATCACAGAGAGAGATGCAGTCCATCATGACCAACTACGTGGGCATCGTGCGCTCGAATCTGTCGCTTCATCGAGCACAGCGCCGCCTAGAGTTACTTTGGCACGAGACCGAGGAGCTATACAACAAAATTAAACCAAATAGGGAGCTCTGCGAGCTTCGCAACATGATAACAGTGGCATACCTTGTCATCAAGCAGGGGCTCTCACGCCGAGAGTCGGTAGGTTGCCACTATAACACAGATTATACAAAAAAATAGAGTAATGACGCTTCACGAAGAGATTTCACGTCGCAGGACGTTTGCCATAATTGCCCACCCCGATGCGGGTAAGACTACGCTAACCGAAAAACTCCTCCTCTTTGGAGGTGCAATTCACGTTGCGGGTGCCGTAAAGAGCAACAAGATCAAGAAGGGCGCTACATCCGACTTTATGGAGATCGAGCGCCAGAGGGGTATCTCCGTTGCAACATCCGTAATGGGATTCGAGTATAAGGGGGCAAAGATCAATATCCTCGATACTCCAGGTCACGAAGATTTTGCGGAGGATACATACCGCACACTCACGGCTGTGGATTCGGTAATCATCGTTATCGACGGTGCAAAGGGAGTCGAGGCGCAGACACGCAAGCTGATGAACGTTTGCCGTATGCGCAAAACCCCAGTGATTGTCTTTATCAACAAGATGGACCGCCCAAGTAAGGAGCCATTCGAGCTCTTGGATGAGGTGGAGACTGAACTTCAGATCAAGGTGCGCCCACTTGCGTTCCCAATCTCTAGTGGCGATAGCTTCAAAGGGGTCTATAACCTCTACGAAAAAGATCTCTGTTTGTACACTTCGGACGAGCGCTTGACGGCTGATGC
>CAYJIY010000040.1:0-1632 GCA_964370415.1 uncultured Alistipes sp. | reverse complement strand
TAGATCCTCAGGAGGCAAAACTCACAGGTTTTGTCTTTAAGATCCACGCCAACATGGACCCTAACCACCGCAACCGCCTAGCGTTCTTGAAGATCTGTTCGGGAACTTTTGAGCGAAATAAAAACTACACTCACGTTCGCTCAGGCAAGCAGATGAAGTTCTCGTCGCCAACAGCATTTATGGCGGAGAAGAAGTCGATCATCGACGAGGCGTACCCAGGTGACATCGTGGGTCTTCACGATACTGGTAATTTCAAGATTGGAGATACATTCACCGAGGGTGAGAAGCTTAAATTTACGGGTATTCCATCATTTGCGCCAGAGCAGTTCCGCTACATCGAGAATGCCGACCCACTTAAATTTAAGCAGCTAGCCAAGGGTGTCGATCAGCTCATGGATGAGGGTGTGGCGCAGCTATTCACATCGTCGCTCAATGGTCGTAGGATTATTGGTACGGTTGGTGCACTACAGTTCGAGGTTATTCAGTATCGTCTGGAGCACGAGTATGGAGCCGTGTGTCGCTGGGAGCCAATATCGATACACAAAGCGTGTTGGATCGAGAGCGATAATGCAGAACAACTCGCAGACTTCAAGCGCCGTAAGCACACAAACATGGCGGTTGACAAGCACGGAAGGGATGTATTCCTCGCCGATACGAGCTATGCGCTAGCTATTGCACAAGATAACTTTAAGGATATTAGATTCCACTTCACGTCGGAATTTTAAAACTATAGAGAGATGGAAGAGTCAATATATCAACGTACAGACTCCTTTTCAGAGGAGAAAATCGAGCAGATAAGCCACCACTATGGCGAGATCCTCCGACTTTTGGGAGAGGATACTGAGCGTGAGGGGCTACTCAAAACCCCACATCGTGTTGCAAAGGCGATGGCATTCCTAACCAAGGGCTATGGCCAGGATCCGCTAGAGATCTTGCGCTCGGCAATGTTCGAGGAGCAGTATAAGCAGATAGTTCTGGTTAAGGACATCGAGCTATACTCGCTATGTGAGCACCACATGCTACCATTCTATGGCAAGGCACACATCGCCTATATTCCAAATGGACGCATCACGGGGCTTTCGAAAATTGCACGAGTTGTGGAGTGCTTCGCACGCCGACTTCAGGTGCAGGAGCGCCTAACGGTGCAGATTCGTGATTGTATTCAAGAGGCGCTAAACCCGCTTGGGGTTGCAGTCGTTATCGAGGCGAGCCACATGTGTATGCAGATTCGTGGGGTCGAAAAGCAAGGTTCGGCAACTACAACATCGGCATTCACGGGAGCATTCCTCTCAGACCCTAAAACCCGAGAGGAGTTCATGACCCTTATCTCTAATAGATATAGGTAGGCGGTGCGAGCCGCATGTGGCGCACAACGCAGGCAAGAGCAAACGGCATAAGAATTATTATTCGGAGAAGAACGTCTCTTGTGTCATGCTAAGCTGAACCTCCCAAGTAGTGCTTCTGCAAAGTGCCAGTAGCCCGAAAAAGAGATTGTTGATTCTGATGAATCAATCGCCCTCATAAGGATTTTTCTTGCAAAAAAATCCTTTACTATGAGCGAGGGCGAAATTTGCAGGAACTGTCTTCACGCCAGACGGGCGGTGCGAGCCGCACGGGCAGATATAAAAATAA
>CAYJIY010000039.1:0-14271 GCA_964370415.1 uncultured Alistipes sp. | reverse complement strand
GGGCTACTTAACCTCCTCGAACTCTACGTCCTCTGGTTGTTGTTGTGCGCCATCTTGTCCTGCACCAGCGCCTGCACCTGCACCAGGGTTTGCACCCGCTTCAGCACCGCCTTGAGCTTGCTGCTGAGCGTAGATGTCCTGAGATGCTGCTTGCCATGCTGCATTTAGCTCCTCGATTGAAGAGTCGATAGCTGGAAGATCGCCATTTTTGTGCGCCTCTTTTAGCTTCTCTAGTGCCGACTCAATCGCTGCCTTCTTCTCAGCTGGGATCTTGTCGCCATACTCTTTGAGTTGCTTCTCGGTAGCGAAGATGTTAGAGTCCGCAGCGTTCACCTTGTCGATGCGCTCCTTCTCTAGCTTATCCTTCTCCTCGTTAGCTTTCGCTTCGTCGCGCATGCGCTGGATTTCAGCGTCAGTTAGACCGCTTGAAGCCTCGATGCGGATCTTCTGCTCCTTGCCTGTTCCCTTATCCTTAGCCGATACGTTGAGGATACCGTTTGCATCGATGTCAAATGTAACTTCGATTTGTGGTACACCACGTGGTGCTTGTGGGATTCCATCAAGGTGGAAACGACCGATCGACTTGTTGTCTCTAGCCAAAGGACGCTCACCCTGTACGATGTTGATCTCTACAGATGGCTGGTTGTCCGCCGCAGTTGAGAACACCTCGCTCTTGCGAGTTGGGATCGTAGTGTTAGCCTCGATGAGCTTAGTCATCACGCCACCTAGAGTCTCGATACCCAATGAAAGTGGAGTTACGTCAAGAAGAAGTACATCCTTAACCTCACCCGTGAGTACACCACCCTGAATTGCAGCACCAACAGCTACAACCTCGTCTGGGTTCACGCTCTTGCTTGGAGCCTTACCGAAGAACTCCTCCACAACACGCTGGATAGCAGGGATACGTGTAGAACCACCCACTAGGATAACCTCGTCGATATCAGATGCTTGTAGGCCTGCGTCACGAAGTGCGATACGGCAAGGCTCGATAGTCTTCTGTACTAGGTGGTCGCAGAGTTGCTCGAACTTAGCACGTGTAAGTGTCATCACCAAGTGCTGAGGAATACCGTTCACTGGCATGATGTATGGAAGGTTGATCTCCGTAGTTGTTGTCGATGAAAGCTCGATTTTAGCCTTCTCACCAGCCTCCTTAAGGCGCTGAAGTGCCATAGGGTCTTTGCGAAGATCGATTGCGTGCTCAGCCTTGAAGATCTCAGCCATGTAGTCGATAAGTACGTGATCGAAGTCGTCACCTCCAAGGTGAGTATCACCGTTTGTTGACTTAACCTCGAATACGCCATCACCAAGCTCAAGGATCGAGATATCGAAAGTACCTCCTCCAAGGTCATAAACTGCGATTTTGCTCTCAGAATCCTGCTTGTCAAGACCATAAGCTAGAGCTGCTGCAGTAGGCTCGTTGATGATACGGCGCACCTTGATACCTGCGATCTCACCCGCCTCTTTAGTCGCTTGGCGCTGAGAGTCAGAGAAGTATGCAGGAACAGTGATAACTGCCTCAGTAACCTCTTGTCCTAGGTAATCTTCGGCTGTCTTCTTCATCTTCTGGAGTGTGATAGCCGAGATCTCCTGTGGAGTGTATAGTCTACCATCAATATCCACACGAGGAGTGTTGTTGTCACCCTTTAGGATTGTGTATGGTGCACGTGAGATGTCGTTTTGTACCTTATCGTAAGTCTCACCCATGAAACGCTTGATCGAGAAGATCGTGCGCTGTGGGTTAGTGATAGCTTGACGCTTTGCAGGGTCTCCAACTTTACGCTCGCCGTCGCCAGTGAATGCAACTACTGAAGGAGTCGTGCGGTGTCCCTCTGCGTTTGGAATTACAACGGGCTCGTTACCCTCCATTACAGAAACACATGAGTTTGTTGTACCTAAGTCGATACCAATAATTTTTCCCATAATTATCTATTAAGTTTAAATGTTATTATTTTATTTTCGTTATTTGTCCTCTATATAGTCAAAGAGTGTACCAAACCAAAAAATAGGACAACTAGGTGTGGAATTTCCCTTTTTGTGACAAAAATGTCAAATATAAGAGAGAGGGGACTGTCATTTTGACAGTCCCCTCTGATTTTTTATGACAACTCAGCAGTGCCAAGCTCCTCGACTATGGCATCGGGGTAGTGCGTGGCGAGATATTTTTTTAGATAATCGAGCGTCTCGTCCGATATTGTCTTGTCGCTCTCGCCATACCTATTATATATAACGGAGTGAAGACTCATCCCTCGGCTCTTCAGCGCCTCGATGCTGAGCAGGGTGTGGTTGATACTCCCCAATCGCCCCGAAGTGACGAGTATAGTGGGGTAGCCTCTCTGCGCCACATAGTCAATCGAGAGTAGCTCCTCGGTGAGTGGCACCATCAAACCTCCAGCACCTTCTAGGAGTACAATGTCGTGCTTTTTTGCTAGCTCCTCGGTCGCTCGCTCTATCACCGATGGATCTACTGGTCGGCGATCTATCTTTGCCGCAAGGTGTGGCGATGCGGGGTAGCTCAGCACGATGGGACACGTTAGACCGTCTCTGTCGTCTTGACTCAAGGGGGTGCCCATCATGCGGCGGTGAAGCTCAATATCCTCCGAGATGCCGCTGTTGCCAGTCTGTATCATCTTCTGAGTCATTACGTTTACACCCTGCCTAAGTAGGCGTGTGGCCAGTGCTCCCGTAGCGTATGATTTGCCGATATCGGTGTCGATACCGCTTATGAAGTAGACTCCGTTTTTCATATTTCTATCTTTTAGTTGCAACTATATATATAGGGTGGTATGTGAGCGCAAGACCCTCTTCGCTCGAAAAGTGCTTGGTGTATTCGCTCAGGAATTTGCGAGTTTGTGCCACGCTAAGGCGTGGCTCTGTGCCATTCACACCGCTATCTCGCAAGTGTGTCATTAGCTCCTTCGTGCTTTTGAAGTGGAGGGTTATCTGCTCCTCACACAGCGTTTTGAGCTCCATAGTGTCGGGGAGCATTGCGGCGTAATCCTCTGTGGTGTAGTACTTCAAACCTCTGTTGGTGAGCTCTCTTATCTGTTTGAAGTTCTGCTCTCCAAACGATGATATTGCGAGCACTCCCCCTGTCTTTAACCTCTCGCACATGCGCTGTATGAAGCGATCTGGTCGTTCGAACCATTGAATAGTGGAGCTACTTGCAATTAGATCAAACTCTCCCTCGAAGTCGTAGCTCTCGGCATCGGCACACACGAGCGATGTTGTTGCATCCTGCTCTGCTAGCTCCAGCATCTGCTTGCTCAGATCGTTGAGTGTCATCCTACTTGGTGATAGCTCCTCGCAGATCTGACGAGTTAGCATGCCAGTGCCTACACCCACTTCGAGAACACTGCCGCACGAGAGCGGATCGCACGCACTGATGTAGCGCATGAGCCTTTGGGCTATCGTGCGCTGAGCTGTGGCGTGCTCCTCGTAGAGTGATGCTGCTCGTGTAAACGATCGTGCAACTTGTTGTTTATCTATCATTTAGTAGTGTGTTGAAGTTTAAGTAGTGGGCATCTTGCGTGGAGAGTATCTCAGCGCAAGTTTGTTGCCAAGCCTCTTGTTGGTTTTGAGGTAGAAATATCATATCTCGTTGCCCAATTATAACTTTTTGCCACTGGAATTGTGGCGTTGGGAGCTCAAGAACCTGCTCTCGAATGGCGATTAGCTCGTCACGCAGACTCTGCTCTGTGCGCTCGGTCGAGAAGTGCGCCAAGAGTGCACGATCCGCAGCGCACATACGGCGGTAGAACTTCTGCATACCCACTGGTGAGATTCCCGCTATCGTGCCCTTGAAGATCTCAGGGGCGATTCCCTGCTGAGAATCTATTGGGGTGAGCGTGCCGTTTATCGCTGTGCTCTTCGTGATTGGCAGGGCGAGGTCTTTGAGCACAGTCGATGCCGCCCAAACGCCCATAGACCAGGCGTATAGCTCGATATTTTGGTAGCCCCTTAGCGGTGCGGTGTCGAAATCTAGCGTAGTGTAGTCGTAGCACAGACATAGATCTGCACCCAAATCCTCAGCTTCGGATAGTAGCTTTGGATCAGAGCCCCACCCCCCGAAAAAGAGGATGAGTGTGGGGTTGTTATCTTTGATTATGAACTCTTGAATCATATTTTTATGCGCTTTAGAACGTTACATATTTGCTCTGTTTGCTCGTTTGTTATCGCTGCTGAGAGCGAAATTCTCAGTCGTGAACTCCCCTGTGGCACTGTTGGAGGGCGCACCGCCTGAATAAGATAGCCCTCCGTGCGGAGTTGTTCGGCAAGCTCTAGTGCAGCGAGGCTCTCGCCTACAATTATGGGTATGATGTGGCTCGACTCCGCGCTAGGATTCACCGCACGAGCTATCGCTCGACTGATCGATGCTAGGTGCTCTCTTTTGGCGCTCATCTGCTCAATGTGATTTAGCACATGGAGCGTCCATTCGAGGTTTAGCGGTGGTAGCGCTGTGGTGAAAATTAGGGTTCTAGCTCGGTTTGTGAGCCAATTGCCCAGCTGTTTATTGCATATTGCGTAGGCCCCTGTTGATGCTAGCGCCTTGCCGAATGTTCCGACCAAAATATCGATTTTATGCGTAAGCCCAAGCGATTCAGCACAACCCAACCCACGCTCGCCAATAGCTCCGACTGCGTGCGCCTCGTCGACATAGAGCAGGACGTTGCTGAATCTCTCTCGCAGTGCTACAAGGCGCTCCAGATCTGCACGATCGCCATCCATGCTAAATATGCTCTCGGTGATGATGACCACCACATCGTGTTTGTGGGCGCTCTCACTGAGTAGGCGCTCAAGCTGCTCGTAGTCGTTGTGGCGATAGCGAATAGCTTTGGCATCGCTCAGACGTATGCCATCGATAAGGCTTGCGTGCACAAGTTTATCAGCAAGGATCAGCGATTGCGAAGAGGTGATGGCAGGCACTATCCCAACATTGGCGTGATAGCCACTACCAAAAACTAAGGCGCACTCTGAGCCATAGAGCTCTCGTAGCTTGCTCTCAAGGCGAGTGTAAACATCGAAATTACCCGTCAGAAGGCGTGACGATGATGCCGAGAGATGGCGATTATTTTGGCTGCTCTGCTCCCAGAAACTCTCTTGAAGCTCCCCATCACACATGAGCCCCAAGTAGTCGTTCGATGAGAGATTCAGCATCGATGGACCACCATCGAGACAAATGCTCTGCCCCTGATGTTGGAGCGAGGGAAGCCGTCTTAGGTTGCCATCCGACTCTATTTGCGATAGTCTATTTTTGAAGTTCCACGTGCGTTCCATAGGCTACTCAATGCTTTTAATTAGTGCTGAAGTTAGTGTTCTAAGCTCCTCAGGTTCAATAATGAATGGTGGCATTATGTAGACCAGCTTGCCAAATGGGCGAATCCAAACCCCCGCTTCAACAAACTGCGCCTGAATCGTTGCCATATCTACCGACTCGTGAAGCTCAACCACTCCAATAGCCCCCAAAACTCTCACATCTGCAACCGCTGATAGCTCCCTTGCTGGCATGAGCTCTCTCGTGAGTTGCTCCTCAATTCGGAGAACACGCTCCTGCCAGTTTGACTCTAGCAGCAGGCGCACCGATGCTCTCGCAACAGCACACGCAAGGGGGTTACCCATGAACGTGGGTCCGTGCATAAAGACCCCAGGCGAGCCGCTCGACACGGTGTCGGCAACGTGTTTTGTTGCGATGGTTGCCGCCATTGTCATATAGCCACCCGTGAGTGCCTTGCCGATACACATAATGTCGGGAGTGATCTGAGCGTGCTCACATGCGAAGAGCTTGCCCGTGCGCCCAAATCCAGTGGCGATCTCGTCGGCGATCAGCAGAACGCCAAACTCATTGCACAACTCACGAGCCGCACGCAGATACTCAGGGTGGTAGAATCTCATTCCTCCAGCCCCTTGCACGATCGGCTCTAGGATCAGCGCTGCCAGTGTTGCGTGGTGCTCCTCAAGTGCCGAGCGTAGAGGTTCGATGCACTCAGGGTGCCACTCATCGTGAAAAGCACACGCTGGCGAAGGTAGAAATATGCGCTTCGATAGGCTATCGCCAAAGATCTGATGCATGCCCGTCACGGGGTCGCACACCGACATTGCGTTCCATGTATCGCCGTGATAGCCAGAGCGTAGAGTCGCAAAATTCGCCTTCTCGGGGCGTGCCTGCGCAATCCAGTACTGGTGCGCCATCTTTAGGGCAACCTCCACCGATACTGAGCCCGAATCGCAATAGAATATCTGTGATAGTCCATTGGGTAGAATCTGGAGTAGCTCTTGCCCCAGCTCCACAGCAGGTCTGTGCGTGAGCCCCCCAAACATGATGTGCGACATGCTCTGGAGTTGCTCCACTGCAGCTTGATTGAGCGTGGGGTGGTTGTAGCCGTGCACGGCAGCCCACCACGACGACATTCCGTCGATGAGCTTGCGCCCATCCTCCAATTCGATGTGCACGCCACTTGCGCCCTTCACCACGAAGCATGGCAGAGGGTCGATAGTCGATGTGTAGGGGTGCCATAGATGCTGGCGATCAAACTCCTTAATCATAGCTTAAATGTTTGTTGTTGTGTAGCCAGCTTTGGCTATTATCTCTTTGTCCTCCTTGATGTTGGTTCCCGTAGTTGTGAGCATGTCGCCCACAATCGAGGAGTTGATACCAATGTATAGTGCCTTCTCAATTCCCTCACGATTTAGTTGAGCACGTCCCCCAGCAAAGCGTAGCCATGCCTGTGGTAGGATGAATCTGAAGAGCGCAATCGTAGTTAGAATTTGCTCCTCGGTTAGCGCTGGTGTCCCCTCTAGAGGTGTTCCAGCAATAGGTTGAAGCATGTTGATAGGCACAGAATCCACGCCTAGATCTTTGAGCGTGAACGCCATCTCGATGCGCTGCTCCATAGTCTCGCCCATGCCGATAATTCCCCCCGAACATACCGCCATGCCGAGCGATTGCGCCGCCTTGATGGTCTCGATTTTCTGCTCCTGAGTGTGTGTTGAGCACAGTTTGTCGAAGTGCGAAGGTGCCGTCTCAAGGTTACAGTGGTAGCGCTCAACGCCAGCCTCTCGGAGCAGCGTGAGCTCCTCTAGTCCAAGAAGTCCCATCGATGCACATAGCTTGATGGGTGACTGCTCGTGGATTTGGCGATAGATCTCAGCGCTACGACTTAGATCTCTGCCTGAGAGTCGCTTGCCACTCGTTACGAGCGAATATCGGTTGACCCCTTGGCTGTAGTTGTGCTTTGCCCAACGAAGGCACTCCTCAGCGTCGAGTAGCTCATACTCCTCGACCTTGGTTTTGAAGTGCGCTGATTGGGCGCACCATTTGCAATTCTCAGAGCAGCGCCCCGACTTAGCGTTTATGATCGAGCACATGTCGAATCTGTCGCTGTGGAAGTGGCGAGTTATCTCGTGTGCCGCTGTGTAGAGCTCCTCTTTGTTGGGGCTTTGCACTAGGGCGATAGCCTCCTCTTGAGTGATATGCCCTGAATTAATTACTCTATCTTTGAGTTGTTTTATCATCTGTTTGTAAAATTAAAAAAGAGCATATCCAACCCTGCCATCTGTGACAAGAGAGGTTATGCTCCAAGTTATCCTATATATATATGGTATGCCCTTTGGCTCCTGATCACACGCGGTGCTAGGAGTTGAGGCAGATGCATCGATTGGGTTAGACTCTTGAGGTGGCGATCCATCATCGCTTGGCTCAAGGCTTTGAAGAGGTAGTGAGAGAGCCTCCTCGGCTGAATCTTTGGCGAAGAGCGAGTCTGCGACATCGAATCTCAGCGCCGAGATCGTCACACATCGACCTATGCTCACAAACACAGAGTAGCTCCTTCGGCTCCATCTACTGAAGCGAAGAGGCGACTGCAATGAGTGATTATGTGCAAGTGCTCTAACCATAATTAGTTATTTATTGCAACAAAAGTAGTAAAAAAATCTATTACTATTGGCACTTTGAAATATTTTATATAAATTTGAGTGCATTTTTCCCTTAAGAAAATTAGATACAAAAAAATAAAAACAACTTATGGACAGTAAATATTTTTTGCCTGAAGACGGAGGGCTACTCGATAGTGTACTGCACAGCGGTATAATTCATAGCTTCGAGAAAATTCCAACACAAATCAGCGAGAGCGAACGTGTTGCAGTAGACGTAATTGCAGATCAGATCGTGGAGGCGATCAAGGCGCACAATCAAGAGGGACCATTCGTATGGGGACTGACAACTGGAAAGACCCCTATCGGACTCTATCGTGAACTTGTAAAGCGCTACAAGAGAGGGGAAGTCAGCTTTAAAAATGTATTCGTGTTTAGCCTTGACGAGTTCTATCCGATCTCGCCAGCCGAGCACCAGAGCCGCAACTATCGTATCCACGAAGAGTTGCTAAGTCACATCGACATTACGCCTGAGAACATCTTGATTCCAGATGGCACTATCGCCGACGATGAGATTGAGGAGTACTGCCGACGCTACGAGGAGAAGATCGGGCGTATCGATCTAATGCTTGTCGGAATTGGACACGATGGTCAGGTTGGTTTCAACGAACCAGGATCGCAGGCTAAATCACGCACTCGTCTCGTTCAGTTGGACTACAACACGAGAAAGGTGCAGTCGAGATCTTTCGGCGGTGTGAATAGCACACCACGAACAGCGATTACTGTGGGTATCGACACTATGATGAGAGCCGACAGAATGATCTTCATGGCGTGGGGCGAGGATAAAGCGCCAATCGTGAAGCGAGTTGTCGAGGGTGAGCTATCGGAGAGAGTCCCAGCGACACTTCTTCAGAAGCATAAGAACATCAGCATGTATGTCGATGCCAATGCTGCTCAGTGTCTTACACGAGTTGAAACACCTTGGCTCGTTGGACCATGTGAGTGGACACCACGCTTTATCCGCAAAGCGGTAGTGTGGCTGTGCAGCGTGGTGCAAAAGCCTATCCTTAAGCTAACATACAAAGATTATATCGAGAATTCACTCGGCGAGCTCCTTGAGCAGGCTGGGCCATACGATAGCATCAATATCAAGGTCTTCAACGATCTTCAGCACACCATCACAGGGTGGCCTGGAGGTAAGCCAAACGCTGATGATGCGACTCGTCCAGTGCCGTCTGAGCCAGCGCAGAAGAATGTCTTGATCTTCTCTCCACACCCAGACGATGATGTGATCTCGATGGGAGGAACTTTCATTCGCCTAGTTCAGCAGGGGCACAATGTACACGTAGCTTACCAGACATCGGGTAATGTTGCCGTGCACGATGATGTAGTTGTTCAGCACATGGACACTGCACGTGAAATTGGGCTGGGAGATCGCTACGATGAGGTTCGTAAGATCATCGCTGGTAAAATTAAGGGGCAACCTGAGCCACGTGAGCTACTAAACCTTAAAGGTGCAATTCGTCGTGCGGAGGCTAAGTCGGCGGTTCGTTCGTTCGGGCTGGACGATGCTCACACTCATTTCTTGAACCTTCCGTTCTATGAGACTGGTGGTATCAAGAAGGGTGAGCTAGATCAAGCAGATATCGATATTGTAGTTAATATCATGCGTCAGATCAAACCTCATCAGATCTACGCTGCGGGTGACCTTGCCGATCCTCATGGAACGCACCGTGTGTGTGCCGAGGCAGTTTTGCACGCAATCGACGTGGTGAAAAACGATGAGTGGTTCCAGCAGTGTCACCTTTGGTTGTATCGTGGAGCTTGGATGGAGTGGGAACTCAGCAAGGTTGATATGGCGGTGCCGATCTCTCCTGAGGAGGTTATCACTAAGCGTCATGCAATCTATCGCCACCTCTCGCAGAAGGATATCGTACCTTTCCCAGGAGACGATAGCCGTGAGTTCTGGCAGAGAGCCGAGGAGCGCACCGAGAACACCGCAAACCTATACGATAAGCTAGGAATGGCGGAGTATCAAGCGATCGAAGTATTTGTGAGAATGTTTTAATTTCAAATAATAATGAGACTAATAATCGAGAAAAATCAACAGACAGCCTCTCAATGGGCTGCTAACTATATCGTTGATCGCATCAACGAGAAGCAGGCCGCAGGCGGAACTTTCGTTCTAGGACTTCCAACGGGATCAACTCCAATCGGAACGTACAAGGAGTTAATCGCCCTGAATAAGGCGGGCAAGGTGTCGTTCAAAGATGTTGTCACGTTCAACATGGACGAGTACATCGGTCTTCCAAAGGAGCACCCTGAGAGCTATCACTCTTTCATGTGGAACAACTTCTTTAGTCACGTAGACATCACACCTGAGAATGTGAATATCTTGGATGGTAACGCTGCAGACCTAGAGGCTGAGTGCGCTGAGTATGAGGCTAAGATCCAGCGTGCTGGAGGTATCGACCTATTCATGGGTGGTGTAGGTGAGGACGGTCACCTAGCCTTCAACGAGCCGTTCTCTTCGATGAACTCTCGCACACGTATCAAAACTCTAACTCAGGACACGATCATCGTGAACTCTCGTTTCTTTGATAACGATGTGAACAAGGTGCCTAAGTTGGCGCTTACGGTTGGAGTGGGTACTGTGACAGACTCTAAGGAGGTGCTAGTCCTTGCTTTTGGCCACAAGAAAGCTCGTGCTTTGCAGCAAGGAATCGAGGGTGCATACTCACACACTTGCACAATCTCAGCGTTGCAACTACACAAAAAAGGAATCATCGTTTGTGACGAGGACGCAACAGTAGAGCTAAAAGTTGGAACTTATCGTTACTTCAAGGATATCGAGAAGGATAACTTGGTATAAGTGTCGATTTCAAATGATTGGGGAGCAGAATTATAGATTTCTGCTCCCCATTTTTTATACTATCTACTATGAGTACTACACGTGCTAGATGGGTTGTCCCTTCGATGTTGGCACATCGAAGATTTTGTCTAGTAAAAAAATAGTATCTATTTTTTGTGAATTAAGACAATAAGCATATTGCCATGTCGTTATATAAGTGGCAAGATAGCCAATAGTATAGTGTTTTTTTGTGTGTTTTTAAAGAGAGCCCCTGTTCACAGAAGTGGACAGGGGCTCTTGATTTTATATCGTCATGAACTATTTGTTGATCTTAGCCCACGAGTCTTTTAGAGTTACAGTGCGGTTGAAGACTAGATTCTCAGGTGTAGAGTCTGTGTCTGGACAGAAGTAACCAACACGCTCAAACTGCACGGCTTGACCCATAGCAATATCTTTGAGTGATGGCTCTAGATAACCTTTAGTTATGACCATCGACTCTGGGTTGAGGTTGTCCTCCCATGTCTTACCTTCGGCAACATCGTCTGGATTCTCGGTTGTGAAGAGTGGGTTGAATAGGCGAACCTCAGCCTCGATAGCGTGCTGAGCCGACACCCAGTGAATCACACCCTTAACACGGCGACCATCGCTCGAAGATCCGTTCTTCGACTCAGGATCATACGTACAACGTAGCTCCGTGATGTTACCCTCAGCATCCTTGATAACCTCCTCGCACTTGATTAGGTATGAGTAGCGTAGGCGCACCTCGCCACCTGGTCTAAGGCGGAAGAACTTCTTAGGAGCATCCTCCATGAAGTCGTCACGCTCGATGTAGACCTCACGTGTTAGAGGTACCTCGCGCGTTCCTGCCGACTCATCTTCAGGGTTGTTTATAGCGTTGAAGAGCTCTGTTTTGCCCTCTTCGAAGTTTGTGATTACGACCTTGATAGGGTTTAGGACTGCCATACGACGCTCCGCCACCTTGTTGAGATCCTCTCTCACGCAGTACTCCAACTTACCTAGATCGATGATGTTATCACGCTTCGCAACACCCACCATCTCGGCAAAATTACGCACCGATGCAGGGGTGTAACCCTTACGGCGAAGTCCGCAGATAGTCGGCATGCGTGGGTCGTCCCAGCTCATAACAGCGCCATCTTGAACCAACTTCAGGAGTTTGCGCTTCGACATCATTGTGTGTGTGATATTCAGGCGTGCGAACTCATACTGATGCGATGGATAGATCTCCAACGCCTCGATGAACCAGTCGTATATTGGACGGTGAACGTCGAACTCAAGTGTACAGATCGAGTGAGTGATTCTCTCGATCGAGTCGCTCTGCCCGTGTGCATAGTCATACATAGGGTAGATGCACCACTTATCGCCTGTGCGGTGGTGGTCTGTGTGCAGGATGCGGTACATGATAGGGTCACGGAACAACATGTTCGGGTGAGCCATATCTGCCTTAGCACGAAGTACACGAGCTCCGTCTTCGAACTCTCCAGCCTTCATTCTCGCAAATAGATCGATGTTCTCCTCTACTGAGCGATCACGGAATGGTGATGGAGTTCCTGGCACAGAGACAGTACCTCTGTTTGTGCGGATCTGCTCAGGTGTCTGGTCGTCAACATACGCCAAACCTTTCTTTATGAGCTCCACTGCCCAGTCATATAGTTGGTCGAAGTAGTCCGATGCGTAGCACTCCTTTGCCCACTTGAATCCCAACCACTCGATATCTCGTTTGATAGCGTCTACATACTCTACATCCTCCTTCACGGGGTTTGTGTCGTCGAAGCGTAGGTTGCACAATCCTCCATATTTTTTAGCAAGACCGAAGTTGATGCAGATACTCTTTGCGTGTCCGATGTGTAGATAGCCGTTAGGCTCTGGTGGGAATCGTGTCTGGATATTTTTCTCTCCATTCGCGATCGACTCCTCGATGATCTCCTCCAAAAAATTCAGAGATCTCTCCTTTGTTTCTTTCTCCATCTTGGTTTACAATTTATTTATATACTAATTGGTGCAAATTTAGTTATTTTTGTCTGAATTTAGCCACTTTTACCCCATCTTTTTTGAGTAAATTTAAAATATAGATACCCCTTTGGGGGCGAAATGGTGCGAATGTGGATAAAAAGTTATACTTTTGCACATTGAAAAGTTGGAAATAATATGCGAAAAATAGCGAATGAAGAACTAGGCAGACCCTCAGAGCAGGAGTTTGCCGTGATGGATAAAACCCCCCTAAGGGTTGTGCTCGACAATGTGCGTTCGGCACAAAATGTAGGTGCATTTTTCCGCACGGCAGACGCTTTTGCTATCGATGGAATAGATCTGTGTGGGATTACGGCAACACCACCCTCACGTGAGATCCACAAAACAGCGCTAGGTGCAGAGCAAACTATCGATTGGGCATATCATGCGACCACCGAGGAGTGTCTCTTAGCTCTGCGAGATCAGGGGTGGACGCTGCTCAGCGTAGAGCAGGTTGAGGGGGCGACAATGCTCGATGAGTTGGCGGTTGATCCCCAGAAAAAGTATGCGCTAGTATATGGCAATGAGGTTGCAGGAGTGAGCCAGGCGGTGGTCGATATGTGTGATGGTGCGGTGGAGATTCCTCAGATTGGAACCAAGCACTCGCTCAACGTTTCGGTCTCTGGTGGGGTAGTTTTATGGCAATTTTTTTGTCAGTTTCGTGCAAAGCATTAACTTTGCGCTCTAAATTAATCAGAAAATAGAGATTCTATGTCAGTAGAAGGAGCAGTAAGAGCGGTCACAACGTACCGTCTCACGGAGATGAAACAGAGGGGCGAGAAGATTTCGATGCTCACATCATACGATTATTCGATGGCGAAGATTGTCGATGCCGCAGGTATTGACGTTATCTTGGTGGGCGACTCAGCGGCCAACGTAATGGCTGGTTATGAGACGACACTCCCAATCACGCTAGATATGATGATCTACCACGCAAAGTCGGTAGTTCGTGCAGTGAATCGTGCGTTGGTGGTTGTCGATCTTCCATTCGGAACGTATCAGGGTAACTCGAAGGTTGCGCTTGAGTCGGCAGTTCGCATCATGAAGGAGACTGAGGCGGATGCAGTGAAGATGGAGGGTGGCGAAGAGATCCTCGAATCGGTACAGCGTATCCTATCGGCGGGTATTCCAGTGATGGGGCACTTGGGGCTCACACCTCAATCGATCCACAAGTTTGGAACCTACACAGTGCGTGCTAAGGAGGAGGCTGAGGCCGAGAAACTAGTGCGTGATGCGCACCTATTGCAGGAGGCAGGATGCTTTGCGATCGTTCTTGAGAAGATTCCAGCGGCACTAGCAACACGTGTTTCGCAGGAGCTTTCGACTCCAACTATCGGTATTGGTGCTGGTAGCGGATGTGATGGTCAGGTGCTCGTTGTACACGATATGTTGGGTATCAACAAGGGATTCTCACCTCGTTTCTTGCGTCGTTATGCCGACCTACACACGATCATGACAGATGCCGTGAAGCAGTATGTCGAGGATGTGAAGAGTGTGGACTTCCCTAGCGAGAAGGAGCAGTACTA
>CAYJIY010000038.1:0-14889 GCA_964370415.1 uncultured Alistipes sp. | reverse complement strand
GATGATCTACACTAGGGTCAGATACCTATCTTTATAATAGTTGTTGGTTTGATTGTTTGGCGCTGAGTGGATATGCGTAGTATTCTTCAAATAACAAAGGCTTTTTCGCTGAATATCAGACGGAAGAGCCTTTGTTGATTTCGAAAGGATATGTCGGAGGGCATCAATTGCCTAAACAACAATTTGGGATGATTATAGCCTTCGCACGACAATCATATTATAGAGTCACTAATATTAAGTTTCAGTTTAGATAGCAATAAAATTTACTAAGTAACAAATTTTTTATTATATTTGCAATTACTAAAACGGATGAAAGATGGCAGTAGATAGTTTATTCGATATAATAGGTTTCTCAAGTTGTACGATAATTCTCATTTTGGGAGTGTTGTTGGCTTTTATCTCGGTGCCAGAGGGCGAACAGTGGGGCGAGTTTCGTCGTATGAAGCTCTCGCTCACCTCTGCATACCTCATTCTATCGTTGCTAGGAGTTGTAGATCATATCATTGATCCAGGGGGAGGCGCAGCAAAACTCTCGCAACTCGAAGTCTCGGCAGTGCTCTTCATCGCCGCTTTTCAAGCGCTATTATTTACCGCTACCAACCTCACTTTTGTACGCTCGTCCATTGTTACACCTCTCAATATATCGATAAACGCACTGGCTATCATTATCGTTGGCATGGCTCTGTTCTCCTCGCTTGGTAGCGAGTGGTTTGAGCCTATTCGCTATGTTGCCTGTGCTATTTACTTTGGACAACTTTGCTACTATACTTTGATCTTTAATAAGGAGCTGAAGATATGTATTCGCCGATTGGAGGAGTACTACGATGATGATATGCAGACTCGTCTGAATTGGATTCGCAACTGCTATTATAGCGCTTTGGTCGTTGGATTTGCCGCTCTACTCTGCGTTGCGCTGCCAATAAGCAAAATCTATTACATTGTTTTTGTTATTCTCTACACAATCTACTACGCCTATATTCTAGGTAAAGTCTACCACTATCGCTTAGGGGCGAAGTTTATTGTCAATATTCCAGCTACCAAGGAGTCAAAATCCAAGATCGAGACACTGGCACTAGAAGCCACAGATAAGCAATGTGCAGATTTGAAGCGCAAGCTGGATCAGTGGCAAGAGCAGAAGAAGTATCTCGAAAAAGATGTTGCGATGGATGAGATTGTAGAGGCGTTGGGCGTTAGTCGTAGATTCTTGTCAGCCTACTTTACGGAGCAATACCAAACAACATTTCGTAAGTGGCGAAAGGAGCTGCGCTTGCAAGAGGCGGCACGTCTGTTGGTGGAGGAGGATAGAGTCAAAATCAACTATCTGTATGATAGGGTTGGTTTTGCTAGCGAAGCGAATTTCTATCGTGAGTTTAGAATCATGTTCGGTAGCACACCTACAAATTATCGAGCTAAGGGCAGAGGAGAGATCTCCCCAAAACATTGGCACGACAAATCAGCACGCTTGTCTTAGTGTAAAAGAGTTGTTTTTATGGGTAAATAGACTTGTTTTTCTTGTATGTGCAAGATAAACAAGTCTATTTTATTTGGTTATATATCGGTTGTGGGCTAATTTTACCGTAGAATAATCAGTTAATAACCAATATGAAAAACCAAATGAGAAAAATTAGACTCTTGATTGGCATTCTTGCAATAGCTGCAACAATGCTCAGCTCGTGTTCAGAGGACGGCGGTGATGAAATCCCAGGACCTCCTGTCGTTACATTCGATGCCAATGGCGGAACAGTTTCCCCTGCAACTGCAGTGGTGGACGAGGATGGTTTGCTTGCAGAGCTCCCAAGACCAGAATATGATGGTTACGCTTTCATGGGTTGGTACTCAGATCGTGAGGGTGGTGAGCAAATATCATACGAAACTGTTTTTACTGCCGACGCAACTATCTATGCGCATTGGTTCCAGATTGTATTTACTATTACATTCGATGCCAATGGCGGAACTGTTTCTCCAACATCTGCACGAACAAGCAACTGGGGCTTCCTCGACGAGCTTCCTACACCAACCAAAGATGGTTACGCTTTTGCAGGCTGGTTTACAGCTGCTGAAGGTGGTGAGAAGATAACAGTTAGCTACGACTTCACCGCCGATATGACACTCTATGCACAGTGGGTTGAGGCAGTTTATGCTTCTAAAGCTGAGGTGGGTATGTACTACTATAAGGATGATAGATATGCAAAGACTCACCTATTAGCGACAGAGACTAACCCTGTTGTCGGTGTGATTTTGAATGTAAATGCAGAGGGTACAAAGGGCCTTGTAATATCAATCGATGAACTTGAGGCAAGATGGTCGCTTTATGAGGATGTGCTTGTAGGCGCAAAGTCCTACTCAGATGGATTCTCTAATATGTCTAAGATTGTGAGCATGTCGATTTTTGGCGAATTGTCCTATCCTGCTGTATATTGGGTTCACGCCAAGAATGAGAATGCAACAGCTGCAACATACACAGCAGGTGCCGAGAAAGTGTGGTATCTACCAGCAGAGGATGAGCTGGAGCTGATCTATACCTATTATGATGGTTTTGGTAAGACCGAATTTAACAAAATATTAGGCAATAGTGAAATAGAGGGCGCACAACCTATATCAACAGGTTACCACTCATACCACTCTTCTACGGAGTTCAGCGATGTACTAGCGAAAAGTGTTGATTTTACCACTGGAATAGCATATGGTGGACGAAAAATAGTGGAGAATGGTCCTCGAACTAGAGGCTTCTATTATTTCTAATCACTACAATATGTGGCTATGTTCGAATAGGCGTTGTGTGCAACAAAGCTTGTAAGCACAACAACTAAACATATTACTAAAAAACCAAACTACCGCAATCGACATTAAGTGTGATTGCGGTAGTTTTCTGTTTTTTGTAGATTGCTTTTCTTGTTGTTTCGGTGTTTGTCGTAGGGTTTTAAACAGCTTCAACGATGAGGAATAGATCTAAATTATTGCTGAACGCAGTGTTATTTTGATTTTAAATAATATATTTGTACTAGGTTTGGCTGAACACTTTGATTATTCAGTCATTTAGCAGGAATTTTATAGTTTAAATCGAAATGAAGATATGAAAACAGAGAACAGAGTTGCGTTTTTGGACACTACACGGGCAATGGCAATTATCATGGTGATAGTGGTTCACGCTTGTGAATTTTTCTACATTGGTTCACGCACTTTTTCGGCAGATGAGCTCTTTTGGGCAAATCTCATCGATAGTGCACTTCGCATTGCTGTGCCAATATTTGTGATGGTGTCGAGCTACTTGCTCGTTCCCGTGCAGGACGAGATGGAGGTTTTCTATAAGAAGCGACTGCCGAAGATATTGATTCCGTTCCTCGTTTGGTCAGTCATTTATGCGACCCTCCCAGCGCTATGGGGCGCATTCCCTCAGGAGCAAATCTTGCCGCGACTACTCAAAATTCCATATATGTTCAACGATGGTCACCTATGGTATATCTATATGTTTGTGGGGGTTATACTCTTCATGCCAATTATCTCATCGTGGCTAAAGTCGGCAACCAAGCGTCAACTAAAAATATTCATCGCTCTGTGGTTTGCGGCGTCGTTTCACCACTACATCAGGTTCTTTGCCGACACTAACGAGTGGATAAGTATATTTGGAGAGTGTAAGTGGAATGAGTTTTCAACCCTCTGGAACTTTTCGGGCTACGTTGGCTATGTTGTACTAGCTTACTACATTCGCAAATACGTTGATTGGAGCGCCACAAAGAGCCTCGTGATTGGTTCGGGGTGCTTTGTAGTGGGGTGGGTCGTTGCCTTTTTGTGGTTCAAAAACTACTACCACACGGGCGATCTATACCTCTATGAAATTGCTTGGCGCTTCTGCTCTGCTAATGTGATTGTGGCGGCGTTTGGCTTTTTTGTCATAATGAAACGATTTGGCGGAGCAATTCACAACAGACTCTTCGTTGAGCTATCAAAATCTGCTTACGGCATATATCTATGCCATATTTTGGTTCTAAACAGCATAAATCAGCGCCTGAGCTTCATAGAGAGTACACCTCTGAAAATTGCGATCTACTCCGTCCTGTGTGTCGGCAGCTCATACATAATCGTCAAGTGCCTCTCTCTACTTCCAAAGGGGCGATACATCAGCGGAAGATAGAGCGTGCATCAGCTAAATAGTGATGTATAGTGCTATTTTGTGACTTTTTTGCAGTTTTAGGGTCGATTATTTGGCTAGGTGGGAAAGTGTCGCTATTATTGCACTCCCAAAATTAATCAAAATATCAACGACCCATATATGCTGTTTAATTCGATTGAGTTTATACTATTTCTGCCCCTAGTATTTTTGTTATACTGGTTTGTATTCAATAAAAGTCTAAAGCTACAGAATATTTTTATTGTCGTTGTTAGCTATATCTTTTATGGATGGTGGGATTGGCGCTTCTTGATTCTGATGTCGATCACCGCTTTTTGTAGCTTCCTGAGTGGTGTGTACATCGAGAAATTCACAGATAAACAGCGGATCAGAAAACTCATCAACATCTCAAATATAGTATTGAACCTTGTCGTTTTGGGTATTTTCAAGTACTACAATTTTTTTGTTGATTCGTTCTCCAGCGCATTTGGCGTTGATTCATCTTCGTTGCTACTAAATGTCATTTTGCCTGTAGGAATATCGTTCTACACTTTTCAGGCGCTGAGCTACTCCATTGATGTGTATCGTGGGAGCCTAAAGCCAACGCATAGTATTGTAAATCTGTTTGCCTACGTTTCGTTCTTCCCACAACTCGTTGCAGGACCTATTGAGCGTGCCACGAGCCTGCTGCCGCAGTTTGAGAGAACACGCAATTTCGACTATAAAATGGCGGTGGATGGTTGTAGACAGATGCTGTGGGGCTTTTTCAAGAAGGTGATCATTGCGGATATGTGCGCCATAGGGGTGAATAATATTTTTGAAAACTACCAATCAGCGAGTGCCTTAATGCTTGTTCTTGGAGCACTCCTGTTTACGTTTCAGATCTATGGCGATTTTTCGGGGTACTCGGATATCGCAATCGGCTGCTCACGCCTATTTGGTATCGACTTGATGCGCAATTTCAATGTACCGTACTTCTCACGTGACATCGCAGAGTTTTGGCGCAGATGGCACATTTCGCTCACCAGCTGGTTTAGAGACTACCTATACATCCCCTTGGGAGGAAGTCGCCACGGAAAGTGGGTGAGTATTCGCAACACGCTAATCATATTTCTTGTGAGTGGTTTTTGGCACGGGGCAAACTGGACATTTATTGCGTGGGGAGCTTTCCATGCCGTGCTATTTATACCGCTACTACTACTCGGTGCAAATAGACAGAACCAAGACACCGTAGCACAAAATAGATGCCTTCCATCTCTAAAAGAGGTTGGGCAGATGCTACTTACGTTTGGATTGGTCTCAATAGGGTGGATAATATTCCGTTCCGAATCAATCTCGCAGGCGACGGACTACATCTACCGCATATTCTCTGAACCAATGCTAAACTCTGTTGATTTTAGTGATATGCTTCCATTGAAAAATCTCAGAGTCCTAGCCTACTCAATTCCACTGCTAACAATCGTAGAGTGGTTCACTCGAAATAGATCACATGGATTGGATTTCGGGTCGAGCATGATTTTCAGATATCGTTGGGTGCGTTGGGTGATATATCTTGCCATGATATACTTTATTACATATAACTTGGGAGAGGCACAGACGTTTATATACTTCCAATTCTAATTTGTTTCGATATGAAGAGATTTTGCACTCATTCCATTCTGTTTTTCACCATATTAACAGCTCCATACATTGCGGCTCTGCTCTATTTCAATGCTGAAATAAGTGGCAAACAAACTGGCGATTTGGAGGCACTGGGTGGATACTCCATAGAGGGTAGCCTAGAGTATTGGCAGGAGCTCACAAGTGAGGATACTCCCGATAGTATTGTGACGTTTGATGCGGAGAGATCCTCGACGAAGTATCTTTTTATTGGAGACTCCTTCTCTGATACTAAAAAATTGGGCTCTAACGTGTATGCGAACTATGCAGCTAATAGTCTAGGCT
Source organism: uncultured Alistipes sp. (assembly GCA_964370415.1). GTDB lineage: Bacteria > Bacteroidota > Bacteroidia > Bacteroidales > Rikenellaceae > Alistipes. Next base: position 8,837 of record CAYJIY010000038.1, on the reverse strand, counting down.
CTAAGGCAATGATCCATGGAGGTATATCGGGGCTTGACTTCGCCTCACAGCTACTAAATAGCGGGTATTTCGACAATAGCAATGTCAAATACGTCGTCATACAGAGTGTAGAGCGACAAATAGCGAATCGCATTATAGATCTTGACCTTGACAAAACGCAAACGATCTCTCAGATAGAGAAAGATTTCATGCTCAGCAATGAGCCATCAGAGCAAAACTCAACCGAAAAATCCGACAAAGGTCTACTATATGCCTTTATCGACCGCATAAAAAAGCAGGTCGATTATGAGGCTTTCAGCAACTGGTTGTACATGAAAATTCTGGAGGATAACCCAGTTTACGTTGAACGACTATCAAAACCTCTCTTCTCGATAGGAGATGAAAAATTGTACTTCTACAACAACGACATAAACCGAGGAACAAGCATCTCACAAGCAGATTTGGCCATGATCGAGGAGAAATTAAATAAGCTGTACGGCAAGTTTCAGCAGGTAGGAGTAGAGCTTATAATCCTCTGTGCTTCGGACAAATACACGGCTTATCAAGACTACATCGTAGAGAATCCGTTCCCTCATAAAATCGTTGGAGATCAAATCGAGGAGCTAGAGCTAGCAGGCAAATTTATAGACACCTCTCACATTATAGACACCTTGATTCAAAGTGATGTCAAAGATGTCTACTTCGCAAATGATTCTCACTGGACAAAAATTGCAGCCAAGCCAGTTGGGGAGCATGTGGCGAGGGTGATCAAAGAGATCGAGGCGAGTAAATGCACACAGAAATAGTATCGCCACCTCACGCTTAGCCATTAGCGTGCGAGATTTAATCCGACTCGCAAAAAAAGTGCGCCTGATCTCTTTACTTTAAGTATTGAGACCGGGCGCACATCATTTTATCATCTATTTCTGCTTCTCGGCTTGTGCTCTTTCGCGCTGCTTTTGCTCGTTGATGAGTTGAGTGTTGCGCTCATCGCTATCGCCATACTCAGCCCTTAGCTCATCGAGTCGCTTGTGAAGCATCTGCTGAACCTCTGCGTAGTCGGGATTGCCGTATAGGTTGTGTTGCTCCCTAGGATCAGTTTCAAGATCGTACATCTCCCACTGATCGATGTCGTAGTAGAAGTGCATTAACTTATACCTCTCTGTCGCAATACCATAGTGGCGCTTAACGGCATGGATACCTGGGTATTCGTAGTATGTGTAATATACCGCATCTCGCCACTGGTCTGACTTGCCACTCACCAAATCACGGAACGAGAGCCCCTGCATATCCTCAGGAATTTCGACACCTGCATAGTCCAAAAGTGTTGGGGCAAAGTCGAGGTTTTGAACCAAATGATCTATCTGAGTCCCTGGCTTGATCTCTTTTGGATAGCGCACAAGTAGTGGGGTGCGGAACGACTCTTCGTACATAAAGCGCTTGTCGTACCAGCCATTCTCGCCCAAGTAGAAACCTTGATCTGAGGTGTAGACAATGATCGTATTCTCATCCAATCCCGTCTGCTCAAGGTAGTCGAGTAGCTCACCTATGCCCTCATCAACCGCCGCAATAGTACCTACGTAGTCCTGCATATAGCGCTGGTGTTTCCACCTTATGATCTCCTCCTCGGTCATGTTAGGATACTCCTTGGCGAACTCCTCCATGATTGGGCGGTAGACTGCATCCCATTGAGCACGCTGCTCTGGGTTCATGCGACCGACCTCTCTTTCGAATGCGTCATAATCCCACTCGCTATATGGCTCAATACCGAGCTGCTCCATAATGTCGGGATATATCTTCATGTCACCTGCCCAGTTCATGTGGTCCTTGATGCTCATCTCTGAGCTTCTGGCAGCCTCGCCACGTCCGCTATTGTCGCTAAACAAGCTCTCAGGCACCTGATAGGTTTTGCCCGTGTACTCCTCTATGTGTCTAAGTGCAGGGAGCCACTCACGGTGTGGTGCTTTTTGGTGGTAGAGCACGCAGAATGGCTTATCCTTATCACGCTTTTTGTCGATCCAATCTATTGTGGTCTGAGTCACAATGTCGGTGCAGTAGCCCTCGATTATCTTCTTCTCCTTGCCGTTTATCAGGAACTCAGGGTTGTAATACTCGCCCTGCCCCATAAGAACCATCGAGAAGTCAAAGCCTTGAGGCTCACCGTCGATGTGGATCTTTCCGATCATGGCTGTCTCATAGCCGTTAGCCTGAAGCTCCTTGGTGAATGTGTTCTGATTCCAGTCGAAAGGTAGTCCATTGTCGATTTTACCATTGATAAAGCTGTGCTTACCTGTCAACAAAACAGCTCTACTTGGTGCTGAAATTGAGTTTGTGACACATGCTCTATTGAAAATCGCCCCCTCATCAGCTAGTCTGTCGAGGTTGGGTGTAGAGTTTAGCCCCGAACCATAGGCGCTGATCGCTTGGTAGGCGTGGTCATCGCTCATGATGTAGATGATGTTTGGGCGCTCTTGCTCCTTCTCGGCGCAACTTATCAAAGTGGCCCCCAGAAGCAGTGAGGAGAATTTTACTGAATTTTTGTAGTACATAGGTTATATAGTTATTGATTGGTTACTCTATCTCTTTAGGGTTAAATATCTCTTTGAAATCTATTTTGTCTAGCTCTGCAATCTCCTTTAGAAGTATCTCACGTGGACTGTTGTCGACCTGCGCCGCTACAATGCCCGCCTTTTCGAGCTGCGAGAGTATTCGACATGATCGATTAAATCCTACCGAGTATGTGCGTTGGATATGTGACACAGAGACTCTTTGATTCTCAATGATATCGTGTGCTATCTCTATCAGCAGCGAATCGTACCCATCCGCTGTTTTGGTGGGTTGCTCGATAGGTTCGCACTCCTTGATCGGCTTAAGCTCCTCTATAGATTCATACTCATCGATAGGCTCGCACTCCAAGTCATCGAGCTCCTTGTCGTCACTCTCATCTTTTTTGTCGAATACTGTTGGATCGCTAAAAAACGCATCACTTAGCGCACCGCCAAAAAAGATGTACATAAGCCACAGATAAGCTCCACGAGAGAGGATCTCGTAGTATGGATCAAACACAAATACGAAGAGCAAAACGATGAAGATCGCCACACCACTCCACATGGTTATCCTCTCGCAATCAGCCTCAAGCAGTGCGCCCAAGCCAAAGCCAATAGAGAAGGATAGCATGATTCTCGCTAAGGTGAACGTCTGTTCATTGTCGATATAATCGATCAGGGAACCATGGTATGCTTGCGCATCATTCCAGATATAAAATCCAGTTACCAAAACTACAATGAGAGCTACAATTTTATATATTTTCCGTGACATAAAGTGTGTCGTTATTTGCTATTAAAAATAGTGTTTTAAAACAGATTTTCCCAATTTGTACAAAATTAACAATTAATCTCGATAATACTATATTTTATAGCAAAATTGTTCGCTACGTGCCATTTGAACCAACTTTTTGGGCTAGTGTTTCGAGGGAGAGATAGCTCAAGAGTTATAAATTTTGCACTACGCTTATGGCAATAAAATAACCTACTGTACGTTAAAACGATGTAATGCAGATCTTCACAGTACTATTAAAAACCTAATAATTAAACGATTATGAGAAAACGAGTTTTGAGTTTACTGGTCGTATGCGTAGCGATGATTGGTAGTAGCAGTGCACAGAATCCATTTGTTGTAGATGGTGATTATATTTTGAGATTTTGCGTCTCAGATGATGGCTCGGCAACAGCTGGGGACTATGTAAGCGGCGGGAGACGGATGCAGGTCATCGCCGACAACGGCTTAGAGTCATTTGCGGTTGGTGACGAGTGCAATCTTGACGATGATAATCTTTTGTACAATAATGCGATATATGTTGACCAAGATTGCGTAATACATAGAGACGGAAACTCTATATATAGATATGAAATAGACTCAAAAAGAGATGAAAAGCTATTTGATGTTAAGGATAGCGATCTGTCGAATATTGAGTTTATGACGATGAATCCAAATGCAAAATCGCTATACATTGTATCGGGTAGCGATGTGACAATCTACAACGCAAAAGATGGAAAAATTCTATCAACAGCAAAGATAGAGCAGGGGGCAATTCCGATTAACATCTACGCTGCAGATGATTATCTTGTTATAAACTATACGCCATCAGATCGCAATAAAGTGATGTTTTGCAAAGTAACAAAAGATGGTGATCTCATGAATCTCGCAGACGAGCTCTCTAGTATCAGCGACAAAGGTGCTTATGTGGTAGCGCCAACCGATGATGAAAACCTCTGGGTGTTTGTCAACAAAGAGGGTCTATTCCAAGTAGATACATCTACAGAGATCATCTCTGAGCTAGTGAAAACCAAGGGTGGAGAGGAGAAGATCCTAGAGCTAAGAGTAGCCAATAAGGCGAACAAAGCGTACTACAAACTTAGTTCTGACCTCAAAAATATAAATGACATTGCGCTGTAGAGGTATCTACATGGAGGGATAATAATAAGCCGTTTAGTTGCGATCACAACTAAACGGCTTATTATGAGAGAGATTGCCTATGGTGTAACATTTTTAAAGCCTCGAAAACCATCCATTTAGTGCCCAATCATGGTAGGGTAGATCACCCTTGATACAACAAATTCAAAAAAAATATATCTATTTCACAAACAATGTTTTGTAGTTTGATGATTATTAACTACCTTTGCCACCGTAAGCAATGAGTAATTATTGAAATTGTCTTTAAAGTTAGGTTGTTTTTAGTGGGTTTAACCCCCTTGAGCTCTTCTAATCCAAAGTTGAAATCATTGATGTTTTTTGCTGAAAAGTCCGGATAGTGCATGTATTAATTTATTTGCGATTTAGGCAGATTAATATATTGTACAACAAGATTTTAAGGCAAATGAACAACTAGTTGATTGCTAAGAGATCAAAGAAGATTAAATGGATGACATTTAAAGATTTAAACATTTCGGAGTCTATCTTAAAGGCTCTTGATGAACGTAATTACCAAACACCGACACCGATACAGCAAAAGGCTATTCCTGCTGTTTTCAAGGGTGGAGATATGTTTGGATTGGCTCAAACAGGAACGGGTAAAACTGCAGCGTTCGCAATTCCTATAATCCAACAACTAGATAGCAAACCACAAGCTAAAGCAAACGCAAAAGAGATTCATGCGCTTGTACTTACGCCTACTCGTGAGCTTGCAATTCAGATAGAGGAGTCATTTACCACATACTCAAAATATACAAACCTTCGCCACGCTGTCATCTTTGGTGGTGTGAAGCAGGGAGCCCAGGAGGCGAAAGTGAGACGTGGTGTCGATATTCTGATCGCTACACCAGGTCGATTGCTCGACTTCATCAACCAAGGCATTGTGAGCCTGCGTCACATCAAGCACTTCGTTTTGGACGAGGCTGATAGAATGCTCGACATGGGTTTCATACACGATATTAGACGATTGATCCCTCTCTTGCCTAAAAAAAGACAGACACTACTCTTCTCAGCTACTATGCCAAAGGAGATTGTCTCGATCTCGAAATCGATCCTTCATAACCCTATACGTGTGGAGGTTACGCCTGAGTCATCGATCATCGACATCATCGAACAGCGCATGTTTTATGTGGAAAAACCACAACGAATAGAGCTGCTCATCAAACTACTCAAAGAGCATAAAGACAAATCGGTTCTGGTCTTCTCACGTACAAAGTATGGAGCAGACAAGATCTCGCGTGTACTCAATAAAAAGCAGATTTCGTGCGCCGCAATTCACGGCAACAAGTCGCAGAACTCTAGGCAGAACACCCTCAGCGATTTCAAGAGCGGTAAACTTAGCGTGATTGTGGCTACCGACATCGCCGCAAGGGGTATCGACATCGACAATCTAGGAGTGGTTATCAACTATGAGCTCCCTGACGTTGCCGAGACCTATGTGCACCGCATCGGAAGAACGGGACGAGCTGGAAGAAGTGGTTTGGCATACTCATTCTGCTCTTCTGAGGAGCAAGACATGGTGCGTGCGATTCAGAGATTAACAAGCAAGAAACTTAATATAGTATCAAGTAGACAATAACACAATAACCTTTATTTTAAAAAAAAAGAACAATGAACATTTATGTATCAAACATAAGCTGGGGCACTAAGAGTGAGAGCTTATATGAACTATTCTCACAATTTGGTGAGGTTGCATCAGCAAACATTATCACAGACCGCGAAACAGGTCGTTCACGTGGTTTTGGTTTTGTTGAGATGCCAGACGATGAGCAAGGCCAAACGGCTATCGACGCTCTTAACGGAAAAGAGTTTGAGGGTAAAAACCTTAACGTAAACGTAGCTCGTCCAAAAGAGGAGAGATCTGACAGAGGTGGTTACAACCGCAGAAGATACTAGTCCTTAGACGATTTAGTGAAAAATAGAGGTGATTAACTTTAGGTTAATCACCTCTGTTTTTATTACTGAGCCGTAAGAGCTGTGTTGAGGTTTTCTTGCAAGGCGTGGCGAGTGTTAACTCTCTATCCCTTTGTTTTGAGCGTTGGGTTGGCACGTGGTTTGAAATCCAAATTTGCAGTGAGGTGCGGCTCTATTTTTGGCTCTTTGGTACTCGCTTTGAATATATGCTCTCTACGGTTTGACCCGTCCACGATTGCGGTTGTTTGATATCGAAGATATTTAATAGTGTCGTTGCTGTGTTGACCGTGTTGTTCGCATCCGTAATTATAAAGCCCTGCTTGATGCCAGGTCCTTTTACTCCCCACGGCACAATCATCTCATCGTGAGTAACGCCACCATGACCAGTTCCTATGCCACCGTGATCGGATAGAATAAAGAAATAGGTGTCATCATACATGCCCGCTGCCTTGAGTTTTTCGATCAGAACGCCAAAATTTTTATCTGCTGTCTCGATAGCTTTGAAGTACTCTTCTGAGCTCCAATTATAGCTATGCCCCTTACCGTCTACATCGTCATTGAGGTAGAATATGACAGTTGGCTGATCTTTGTTGGTCTCGATGAAGTTGTAGGCAAGTTCACCTAGCTGAGCATGACTTTGCTCTGTTTTGTCGATACGCTGAACATCGTCCATGTACTTGGGGTTGAAGGCGTTGATCAGGGGACTCCACTCATAGTAGAACCCTATTTTTATATCGCTAACACTCTCTTTTAGCACCTGAAAGACCGAAGGGTAGTAGCCATCGGCATCCTTTGCTGATGGTGAAAGAGTGTGAGAGTCGACTCTCCATCCATTGTCAACGACTCCATGCTGCTCTGGCCCGCTTCCCGTGAGATGCGATGTCCAGTTTGGCAGAGTTACCGATGGATTCACAACTCTGGTAGTGAGCGAGAGCGCCCCCTCTGCCATCAAAGCATCCATCACGGGTGTATTAGCCTGCTCAAATCCTTTGACCGACATTCCGTCGAGAGCGAGTATCACTACTCTTTTTGCATCACGAGCTTGTGCGGCGTAATTGACTGCAAGAAAGAGGGTTGCCAAAATTAGCACTCTCTTCATGTTTAGTTTGCGTTTCGCTACTACCATCTTTAAGTTCATACTTCTTAACTATTAAGGGTGAATTATTAGTTTGATTACTCTTGAGTACAAAGATAATAACTCTGCCCTTAACACCAAATAAAGTCGTGAAAAATGGATATATGCGATAAATAATCTATTGCGCACCGCCACTCTCACGCCACTGCACGGGTGTCATGCCACATTCGCGTGAGAATATCTTCACAAAGCTAGTGCGATTGTAGCCCACCGCTTCGGCGACCTCCGAAATCGATAAATCGGGCTTGTTAAGTAGCAGCTCTTTGGCATAGGCAACCCTTAGCGATGCTATCCACTCTCGGAATGAGAGGTCGTAGCGGCTACGGATATATGTCGTGAGGTAGGTTCTATTGCTATGAAAACTCTCAGCGAGATCTTCAGCCGTAACACCTGCCTGTGCAAAACCTTTTGACTCTATCCACCCTTTGACTGCGTTGTGTAGTATTTCGCTGCTGTTGCCCTCGCTTAGGGTTGGAGCGACGTATGGAGCAGACTCTTGCGCTGGTGCTGTCTGCGCCTCACTATCATCTTGGTCAAAGGCGTGAAATATGTGGCTGATAGTCATCAAATAGTTTCTAAACACAACGACAATATAGGTCAATACAACGATAGCCAATGCGCCATATATAGTATTCACAAGTGGTGGGAAGTAGGCGTGCATGCAACCGATAAATCCAATTGTAAGAAGTGCGTATAGGCTTGTTTTCATCCACTTGATGAATGGCTGAACACTGTCAGAGTAGTAGTCGTCAGCCTTGTCCTGCACACGGCGATATATCTTGAAGAAGTTTATCGCTAGGCGAACAACCTCCACTATGAGAATCAACGAAAAGAACGTGGTCACATACGCCTGCACAGAGTGAGGCACAAAGAGATAGTTCGCAAGTAGTAGTAGCGATATTGTCAACCACTTCGCACCTATTCTCCTCAGTGCCACTTTGAGCGCAGAGCCCCGACCTAACAGCACCTCAAACATATATAACGTAACATTTCCTGCGGCAAAAAACGATGATATATTTATCGACTTTGCGAGGATTGGGTCATTTGTGCGGAAGTCAAATAATCCCAATGCTGCGATGTATGCCCCCATAAAGAAGAGCAGAATCGAGAAGATATTTTTCCCCAACCTGTAGTTCTTATATATCTCACTTGGAGGCGTTATTGAACATAGTGATATAATACCCAAGACAAGGTATATAAAAGGGGCTATTTTTAGCCACTCAGCGTATATTATATTGATCATAAAAGAGTCTTTTTTTACTGCGTAAATATAGTAGTTTTACTCGACTCAACCAAGCGATTGTGTTATAAATGTGTCGTCAAACTACAAAATGTGTGT
>CAYJIY010000037.1:0-16038 GCA_964370415.1 uncultured Alistipes sp. | reverse complement strand
AAAAAACCCCCAAGCACTAAGAGTTGTGCTTGGGGATTTTTGGTTATTTAGACTATCGAGAGATTAGATCTCTAGGACAAAACCGCCACCCGATGCCATGTGAATTGTTATTGTGCCCTCTGTGTCGATCTGCTTCTTTTGGAAATCTTCGGCGTGGTTTGCAGCGTTAGGACCGTCGACATAGACTGTAGCCTTGCCCGACTTGCCTGTGATCTGCTCAACGTTTAGTTCGATGTCACGTGGAGTCCAGTTGTTGAGTCCACCGATGTACCACTTGTCGCCCTTGCGGCGTGCTGTGACGATATACTCGCCCATCTTGCCTTGAATGCTCTTCGACTCATCCCACACTGTTGGAACCGATGCGATGAACTCGGTGCTCACAGGCTCTTTTTCGTAGTTTGTAGGGGTATCGCAAAGCATGTTTAGAGGCGAAAGGTAGATGATATACTGCGCAAACTGGTGTGAGCGTGTACCTTGGCTCATAGGGCGTGTAAAGCTTGGGTAGTACTGATTCTCGATGCTATCTTTTAGCGAATCGTATGTTCTTGTTGCGTTTCTCATGGCTCCTTGTGTGTAGTCCACAGGACCTGCAACCATGCGAATGAATGGCATCGTAACGTTGTATGTCACGTGGTCGCACTCTTGTGGCTGCCACTTCATCTGCTCCAAACCAAACACCCCCTCGTAGTTGATGATGTTAGGGTATGTGCGCTCTAGTCCCGTAGGTTTGTATGTTCCGTGAATATCGAGCATGAGTTTATACTTCGCTGTTGTTGCTGCTGAGCGCTCGTTGAATGCTACTAGGTCTTGGCAGTCGCCATTCATGAAGTCGACCTTGAAGCCCTTAACTCCCATCTCGCTGTAGTGCTTACACACCTCCTCCATATCCTTGTCAAAAGCGTAGTAACCTGCCCAAAGGATGATGCCCACGTTGCGCTCCTCGGCATAGGCGATTAGCTCCTCAAGATCGATCTCTGGGACAACCTGCATCAGGTCATATACCTTATTTACAGACCAACCCTCGTCGAGGATTACGTACTCGATGCCGTTCTCGCCCGCAAAATCGATATAATATTTATATGTCTCGTTGTTGATTCCAGCCTTGAAGTCTACACCTTCGAGGTTCCAGTTGTTCCACCAATCCCACGCAACTTTACCAGGCTTCACCCACGATGTGTCGCCAATGAGATTCGGTGTTGCAAGTTTGTACACTACATCTGTGTTTGCAAGCTCAAGGTCATTGCGTGAGATGATCGCTACACGCCAAGGGAACGAACGTGGCCCCTCAACTCGTGCTATGTAGTTGTGGCGAGACTTTGCGATTACCTGCAAGTTATTGTAGCCTGAGTGCTCCTCAACTTCATTTCTAACCTGAGCAAATAGCCCCGTGAGTGTATTCTGACCAGCGTTTGCAGTTAGATACATACCTGGATAGTCCCTGAGATCACTCTCCGTGATTGTCACTCGCTTACTCTGAGGAGCCTCAACGCTTAGCGGAAGAAACATCAGACGGTTGCGATCCAGCTGCGAGAGAGGAAGTGTTGTGTAGGTGTTCTCGAACGCCTGAAATAACTGATGCTCTAGGCTTCCAGATGAGTAGACATAGGGCACAGTTGCCGTTGCATCGTTCACAAAGTTGTAATCTACCTGCTCGCTCTCGATGTTATACTCTCCCTTTTTTTCAGAGATGAAGCGATAGGCAACAGCATCGTCAAATGCACGGAACTCAACCTTCCATCCAGCGAAGCTCAACACCGCACCGTTATAGTTATTCTCGATGGTTGCCGATTTGTAGCGTGGAGTCTCGATGATCTCGCTATGGCTCGCAGTCTTATATGACTTCAGCTTTGGCGCAACACCCCAAACCGTACCATCGCTCAGCGTCATAGAGAGTGGCGATGAGGCGAGCACCTCAACTCCATCTTGCCACACTGAGTAGCTTAGCTGCTCCGACACATCGATGATAGCTTGTGTCTTACCATCGGGAGAGGATAGTTTATACTCTTTTGCTGTAACTGTTGCCGCTGTGACAATCATTAGTGCCACCAATGCGAATGTTCTTTTAATAGTTCTCATGGTTGTTAGTTTATTTGGTTTTTGGTTATTTTTTTTGTCTTACCACCAGATCTCAAACTGAAGTCCGTAGGTGAATCCCTCTGTCTTATCGCCATAGGGTGAGCCCTGTGGGCTTTGCGCTATGTGACCTCGCAGGGCATCGCTCCAAAACGCATAGTTCACAAATGGGCGCAACGCTGGGCGTGAGTAGAAGCCTTTTTTAAGGGAAAATTCTGGTGAGAATGTTAGTTTATTGAGGTGCCCCGTAGCACTCACCTGCTCGTTCTTGACATACTCGTGGGTATACTCTAGCGTGAGGCGGAAGTAATCGCTAACGTAGTAGCTACCCCTAGCACCTGCCGAGAGCCAGTAGAGCATCTGCCCAAGATCGTTCATGTACTGCGGCTGACCGTTGATGTACTCATAGGGTGTTGTTCCATAGTTGCGAACCACCGCCATGAGGATAAAATTCAGTGTCCAATTCTCGAAATCGTCATACAAAAAGTTGTTGTTCACCTCCAAAGAGTAGGCACCGCTCAAATCGCTAGTTACGTAGTTGCTATTCGATGGATTCTCCATGTATGATATACCCGACCAGTGGTCTGTCGAGACGTTTGCCCCCTGACGAAACAGCACCGCTGTGGTGTTTGTTATGTGTGATTTTGTGTAGTCCAGCCACGCAAAGAGACCATATCCATGCTCCTTGCCATACCCCAAATCGTTGTTGGCAGCACGAAGGCTATAATTTATGGCTAGGTTCAGATTTAGCTGCTCGCTGATTGGTTTATTCACCCAGCGCACATCTGCCGTATAGTTGTAGAGGTTGCCCACCTTGGCACTCTTGTAGGATGTCACATCTTTATTTACGAAGCGCCATGCAGCGAATTTTAGATCCTCCTCGCTCTCGCGGTTAATGAAGTTTTCGATACCTAGACCCCAACCCTTCTGCCCTGGGTTGATCCACTGCCTATCGAGCATGTGGATAGCACGTCTATCATAGAAGCGATCGCCAGTCCATATCGACTCGCCCCAACCCAGCAGGTTGTTGACCCTCACATATAGCTGTTCGGTCTTGTTGTAGCTCATCTGCTTATCGGTACCGAAGTCCTCATATATAGAGGTCATCCAGACTACATCGAGTGATTTTGATTTGTCGGCATTAAAGTAGTGCGTGTAGTCGAACTCCAGCTCTCCATAGGTGTCGGCTTGGTTACCGAGGCTATACTTATTGAGTACTCCTGGCATCTGGAAGTGGGCCTGTGTAGCTCCGCCTTCGCTCCGTCCGATACCAGTTCTGAGGTATCCCGACACTTTAAATTGACTCTTGTCACTCTCGAAAAGCACCTGTGCTTGAGCTGCCATACTACACATAAGTAGTAGCAGTAGAGAGAGCATGGTTTTACTCGCATTCATAATAATGTAGTTTAGGTTGATGGTTGTATCACAAAATTATCTCTACTACAACACAAAAACGAGCAATATTAACACAATGGAGATTCATTTTTACGCAACTCGCTAAATACAAGTTAATTAAAAAATAAGAAACCAACAAAAATATAGACTCTCTATCTAAAACAAATAGTGATTTTATCCTATTTGGAGTTGCTTTTCTCACTAAATTAGTATATATTTGTCTATTATGAGAAGTAGAGCGATATACATATTTGCATTTTTTGTGGTGCTGGTCTCTTTTGCATCGATGAGTTGTCAGAGCCAAGATAGTGCAAAAATTGTCGACAAGCTAGAGCAGACGCTCTCTCAACGAGAGAGGTATTTTGAAGAGCAACTACAAAAGATCGAAGCTCAGGAGCAAAAGCTTCTGCATAGCCACGACAAGCGAGAGCGCTTCGAGATATGTTATCGCATATTCAACCTGAGCAGATCCTACAAGTATGACATAGCCTACAACTACTCGCTGGAGTGTCTAGAGTTAGCGACAGAGATTGGGGACGAGAACCTAATCAATCGAGCTAAGGCGTGTCAGATCTCGACCTTCACCTCTGGGGGGCTATTCACCGAGGCGGCAAAAGTTGTGCAGGGAGTCAACACCGAGGGGGTCGACCCAGAGATTAGGCGTGAGCTATACTACAATATTGTGCGCTACTACTCCGATCAGATCGACTACGTGAACGATGAGAACTACAAGGCGCAGTATGTCGAAAAACTACGTCAATACACAGACTCAATCCAGCTACTATCGCCATCCGAGGACTACTACTACACCTACGCCAAGAGCTATAATGCGCTGAGCTATGGCGACTATGCCCAAGCTATCGATGTACTCACAAAATTCTATGGGAGCACACCGTGCAGCGCCCACCACAACTCCATAATTACATTCTTGTTGGCAGATGCCCTCCTAAAAGAGGGGGATGTCGAGAGGGGGCTTGAGTATATGACCCTTTCTGTCGGCTATGATGTGCAGGCCGCCGCACGTGAGAATCGCAGTATAAAGAGTATATCGGAGCAACTATTCGCTATGGGGAGTACAAAGATGGCGGAGCGATTGATCGAAATCGCTTTCGATGATGCAAAGTTCTATAACGCACGCCATCGCAACCTAGAGGTGAACTCTCTTTTGCCGATCATCAACAAGCACAAAATCCTAACAATCAGCAAGCAGCGCAACGCCCTCTACATACTCTCGGCTATAATTTCGATATTGGGAGTAGCGGCAGTTGCATTTGCCGTAATCACACGCAAGAACTCACGCATAATAAAGGCATCACGACACACAATCGAGAAGCAATTAGAACATATCTCTCAGGTCAACAACCTCCTAACCGAGTCCAACGAGATCAAGGAGCACTACATCATCGATTCGCTATACAAGAGCAACGAGCACCTAAAGCAGACCGAGCAGCTACTCAAAAAAATCGAGCTAAAGGTCAAGAACCGCCTCTATGATGACCTGCGACACATATACAAAGATTTCAATATCAAGCGTGAGAAAGAGAGCTTCTTTGCCGACTTTGACAGGGCGTTTTTGAACCTATTTCCGAACTTCATCGAGGAGTACAACTCACTGTTCAACCCAGAAGATAGGATAGATACTCAAAACTCACGAGAGCTTCCGCCTGAGGTGCGTATATTTGCGCTCATGCGACTAGGAATCACCGACAACGAGCGAATTTCACGATTCCTCGATCTCTCTATCAACACCATATACACCTATAAAACAAAGGTGAAGAGCCGCTCCATAATACCCAAAGAGGAGTTCGAGAAGCGCATTTTGCAGATAAAACTTAGCAGGTGTAACTCAATCAAGGAGTAGAATCAGACTCACCGAAATAGACGCTGGGCGATGGATTAAAGATCTGTCGCTCGTGTGGTGTTGCGTTGTGTCTAACAAAAGATAAAATCACCTCTAGGATCGAAGTTTATGGATTTATTTCACTACATTTGCATTAACTATAAACAATCTAAAACACATTCAAGGCGCACAAAATTCTACCAAGTAGCTACTTATGCACCAATCTAACCATTCACAAAAAATGAGAAAGTTCATTATTTCTATTGTGATCTCCATCGCAACACTACTCTCCACCAACGTCAACGCACAAATTTGGAGCATTGGAACCGCTGATGATTCAGCAAATGAGTTCGCCCTCGCTCCCGATGGCTACGACAAATTCCTAGAGCAGGATTTCGGATGGGAGGATCGATTCTTCTTCATCGGCAAATCTGACGCAAAGAGCGAATTTCCATACACCCTGCCAGGTCCCGTGGACACTTGGGGCGGAACATGGTCGACATCGGGGTGGAGAATCAACTTCACTAACATACTATTCACCCTCGGCGAGAAGCCATCGAAGGGAGAGTACACTCTAGTTGTAGAGCTTAGCGACTACGCTAAGAAATTCCTGCCGCTAGTCAAGATCTCGATCAACGATCACGACTTCAAAGAGCAACTAACGGCAAGTGGCTACAACCTCTTGGAGCAGCCGCACCCATCACACACAGAGGCGACTGTCAACCTCGAGCAACTCACTCACGAGGGCGGTGATGCAACGCCAATGAGCATCGAGATCCCAGTCCCTGCATCGGCACTTCGCCAAGGCGGAAATCAGGTGACAATCACCGTATTGGAGGGCTCGTGGATCAAGTTCGACAACATACGTTTGGAGGGTCCATCGAATGAAGCTATAGCTCCAAACAACCTCTTCATAAAGAGTGCAACTGCGGCCGAGTATGAGATCACGCAGGGCGAGGAGCGCTTCCAACCTTTGCTTATTGCCGTTGAGCATATCGAGGGCACACCATCGCTCGAAGTCATTGTCGACGGAGAGAAAATCCTAAGCCAGAGCATCGAAAAGGGGAGCTATGTACTCGAAGCACCTATGCCTACAAAGAGAGGCAAAAAGAGCTCGTACTCAATATTTTGCGACGGCAAACTCATCGAGCAGGGAGTCGTTCAGCGCCAAAGAGAACCACTCCAAACCTATGCGGATTATATCGACACACGCTACGGAACGGGGCACTCACGCTGGATGATTGCACCAGGTCCTTGGATGCCATTTAGCATGGTGAAGCTAAGCCCCGACAACCAAAACGATGGTTGGCAGTCGGGCTACAACCCTGCATATGAGAGCATCGGAACATTCAGCCACATCCACGAATGGACGATGGGAGGGCTCGGAATCTTCGCTTCTAACGGAGAGCTAAAAACCCAAATGGGCGATGAGCTAAGCACTCAAGAGGGCTACCGCTCGCAGATCGACAAGCGCACAGAGCGTGCGCCAATCGGCAGCTACGAAGTGGTGCTCAAAGACTACGACATCAAGGCTGAGCTGACGGGGACGACACGTTGCGGATTTATGCGCTTCACATTCCCCGAAGATAGCGATCAATCTCGCATATTGGTAGATCTGAACATCCCATCTGAGTATCCATACCAGCTCAAAGAGGTTGTTATGACCAAGGTGAGCGACTACCGAATTGAGGGCTATGCCTACCAACATTCGCTACGAGTTTGGAGCGATGATGCCGACCAAAAGTACAAACTACACTTCGTTCTAGAGTTCGACCAGCCGATCCAATCGATGGGCACGTGGGAGGATGACAACGTGACTAAGAGCAGCTCGATCAATGCAAAAGATCTAAAAGAGGCTGGCGCATACATCCAATTCGACACGAAAAAGAATAGATCTGTTCAACTACGCTCAGGGGTGTCGATGGTCAGCGTAGAGAACGCATCAGAGAACCTAAAAACAGAGATCATCGAGCCATTTGGATGGGACTATGCCGCGATTTGTCAGCACCAAAAGGATGTGTGGAACGATATATTCGATCGTGTGAAGATCACATCGAGCAACCGCCTAGAGAAGGAGCGCTTCTACTCGTGTATGTACCGCTCGATTTGCAGCCGCAACATCTGGAGCGATGTCAACGGCGAGTGGGTCGGCACCGATGGCGCTACTCACAAATTTGAGAACCCTGAGGACGTGGCGCTTGGTTGCGATGCCTTCTGGAACACGTTTTGGAACCTCAATCAGTTTTGGAACCTCGTAACGCCAGAGTGGAGCAACAAGTGGGTGAAGTCTCAACTTGCGATGTACGATGCCTATGGGTGGCTTTCGAAAGGACCTGCAGGTATGAACTACATCCCCGTAATGGTTGCCGAGCACGAGATCCCAATGATCGTTGGAGCATACCAAATGGGCATCAGAGATTTCGATGCCAACAAGGCACTGGAGGCAGCTGTCAAGATGCAGAGCACCCCAGCACAGAAACTACACACTGGATTTGTGGGCAATAGAGATCTAACAGCCTATCTACAACACAAATATGTACCATCGGATCTTGGGCGATTCTCCAACACGATGGAGTACTCCTATGACGATTGGTGCGTGGGACAGATGGCGAAAAGCCTAGGGCAGGAGTCAGTATATGAGACATTCAACGACAGGGGTTACTGGTGGAGAAATGTGATGAACCCTCAGAACGGATATTGCCACCTGAAGGATAGCAAAGGTGAGTGGATGGAGGATTTTGATCCATTCAAGTCGGGAGCTAACCACCACTACGTTGAGGCTAACTCGTGGCAAATGTCATACTTCGTGCCGCAAGATGTGCCAGCGCTTATAGATATTCTCGGAACCGAAGCGTTCGTCGATCGCCTAGAGTGGGGATTCAAGCAGAGCGATATTTGGCGCTACAACGGAATGAACGACCAATACTGGAACTACCCTGTTATTCAAGGTAACCAGCAATCTATGCACTTCTCGTTCCTATTCAACTGGGCGGGTAAGCCTTGGTCGACACAGAAGTGGAGTCGCTCGATCCTCGATCGCTACTATGGCTATGGGGTGTGGAACGCCTACCTCGGAGATGAGGATCAGGGGCAGATGAGCGCATGGCTCGTAATGGCCGCAATGGGTCTATTCCAGACCGATGGTGGATGTGCCACTGAGCCTATCTACGAGATCGGAAGCCCACTATTCGAGCGCATCGAGATAGACCTTGGCGAGAGATTTGGACGTGGCGAGAGCTTCGTCGTCGAGGCTAAGAACGCATCACGTGAGAATATGTATATCCAGAGCGCAACGCTCAACGGCAAGGCTCTCAACTCGTTTAAGTTCCCTGCACAAGAGCTTCTAGGTGGTGGCTCGCTAATCCTAGAGATGGGCCCAACACCAAACAAAAGCTGGGGTGTTGAGTAGATAATCAACCCACAGAACCAATAAAAAATGGGTGACTCGAACAAATCGGGTCACCCATTTTATTTTAACAAGCAGTCTATTACTTCAACCAAGCTTTACCGACTGGTAGCATAACTCTGCCGTAAATCTTGTTCAGAAGTGCTGCACCTGCACCATAGAAGCTAAGAAGCGAGATTATAAGTTCGCTCCACGCTGCAAGTGAGTGCCACGGGCCACCCATTCCGAATGTATCCATCGCCAACGAGAGCAAAAGAACATCGATGAAAATCATAATCACCGAGAGGAATGTTGTGAGTCTAAATGCCGCCACAGTCACAAATACCGAGAAGATGAAGTAACCAAGGAATGCAAATGCTAGCTGTCCTTTGTCTGCCGTAGAGGCGAACCACTCACCAAATACGCCACCCATAATCATCCACGTCATCGAAACACCAAGCCAGAAGAGTCCATACGCGCCAAATACTACTGCGCCGAAAAGGTTGTTGTGCTTGAAATCGAAGAAACTCGCGATTAGCTGTGCAACTGCACCCAGCATAATTGCCCAAGGAATTACGAGCGATGTTCCCTCCGTAATGCCCAGTTTCTGCGACGATGCAACTAGTGTGACCATCGCCAAGCCTAGCAAGCCCAAAGCTGTTGGGTCTGCAACCTCAATTTTTACATTTTTTGTCTCCATTTTCTAAGTATATAGTTATTATAAAATTTTCTGGCGCAAAGATAGTACTTATAATCACATATTGACACCATCCGAGACAAAAAGAGCGCAAATTTAGCAAATATATCAATGTTTATTATATCTTTGCCTTGTGTATAACAACAACTAAACAGTAACAGATATGATCAGACTTAATGTTTTCGTAGAGGTGAGCGAGCAGAATCGCCCACAATTTGTGGCTCTAACAAAGGAGCTTGTCGAGCTTTCACTCGCTGAGAGTGGCTGTGTGGCTTACGATTTGTTTCAGAGCGAGACTCGCCCTTGTGTGCTAATGATTTGCGAGACTTGGCTCGATGAGCAGGCCCTCGAGTCGCACAACCAAACAGAGCACTACAAGCGCCTAGTTCCACAGATGGCGGAGCTGGCTCAGATAAAACTTGAGAAGCTAGAGATGTAGTGATTTGTGAGCGAAACAAAACAGTGAGGGCGACCAAGACATAAGAAGTCTAGTCGCCCTCTCTCACCAACCTAACACAATACGTTGATCCTAATCGAAGAATCCACGTTCTCATTAAGCGCCGAACCCACCCAACATGGAGAGTAGCGCACTGTGTGCGCGCTCGTACCATCTGCGAGCAAGTTTTGCACTTTTATTAACTCCTATCCCATGCTCATAGCAACGCCCTACGCTATGCATAGCGTCGAGATGTCCGTTATGGGCGGCTATTCGATACCATTTTGCCGCCTGAGATAGATCTATAACAGATCCTAGCAAACCCTCTTCATAGTAGTACGCTAATCGATATTGAGCATCGGTGAGCCCCTGACTGGCAGCCATGCGACACCACATAATCGCTGCCGACTCATCACGCACAGTTCCATAACCATTAGCATAACACTCAGAGAGCCGATTCTGCGCCACATCCAAACCACTGTTTGCAGCTCGTGTCAACCACTCAAAAGCCTGAGGGTGATCTTGCGTTACGATCCTCCCCTCCAGATATATTACTCCCAGGGTGTACTGCGCATGGGGATTCTCTTGCTCCGCAGAGAGCCGATACCAATGTATCGCTTTATCGATGTCGAGATCGACACCAAGCCCCCTCTCGTGGAGATGTCCCATCATCCCCTGACCTAGCGCACTACCTAAATATGCGGATGCCTCGAATAGAGCAACAGCCTGCACAAAATCTTGTTCAACTCCAACCCCCTCTGCATAACAACTACCTAGATAAAATTGAGCATCGGCAGAACCCGACACAGCACCCAATCGATACAACTCAACCGCCTGCTCGTATTTGCCCGACTCATACATTTGCCAACCTTGTTGCAGAGGATCCTCTCCTTGTGTCTGCCCAATGACGATTGGGGCAACAAACAGAGGAACTAAAGCGTAAATTAGGTTTCTCATAACTCAGTCTTTTTAGACTGTAACTATTGTAGATATGTACTTGGATAAAAACTTAAAACATGGCAAAACCATTGTATATTTTATATGGTAGACTCAGATATTAACCACCACACCATAATATAGTAATAATATTACTAAAAACAAAATTATTTGCACAAAATTTAAATAAATAACACAAAAAAATATGTATCATTTTACAGCGACACACACTACATCACGACAAAACACTAAAACACAGATACTTAACACATAAATCATATTTATTATACATCTTATAATCTGAGATTGTAATATTTGGTATTTACCTCACAATCATTATCTTTGTAAATAAATATAGCATAAAACATGGCACACACATTAGAGATCAAAGCCAAAGATAAGGCTTCAAAATATGGGGAGCTCATCCCACAAATTGAGACTGTGGTAAACCACGAATCAAACACAATCGCCAACCTAGCCAACACCACCGCAATGCTTCGTGAGGTGTTCGGTTGGTTCTGGATTGGATTCTACCTTGTCGATAGTGACGATGAGCTAGTACTCGGTCCATTCCAAGGGACAATGGCGTGTACTCGCATAAAAAAGGGCAAGGGCGTATGCGGTACAGCGTGGCAAAACGAACAGACGATTCTTGTCGACGATGTAGATCAGTTCGATGGGCACATAGCGTGTAGTTCGCTCTCAAAGAGCGAGATCGTTGTACCAATATTTGCAGGGCGAGAGGTAGTTGGGGTTCTCGACATCGACTCCGATACGTACTCAACATTCGACCATGTGGACAAAGAGCACCTCGAGCTCATAGCGCACATTATCGGCAAAATGATCCTCAGATGCGGACACTAAAAAAGATAGCCGTAGCGGTCATTGTTGCGCCTGCGCTTTTCGTTGCTCTCTTTATCTCCTACGCGTGGATCAGAGAGTGGCGACCTGCTGAGGTTGAGAACGTGAACTTTAGCCAAACTCCAGCGCAAATAATCACGGGCGATACACTGCGTCTTCTCTCGTGGAATATAGGCTATGGTGGATTGGGCGACAACATGGATTTTTTCATGGATGGAGGGCTCAAAGCACGAGATACAGAGCAAAGAACTCGCAAAAATATCGATGCAATAAAGAGGTTATTAACAGAGTACTCACACTTCGATTTTATTCTGCTGCAAGAGGTCGATTCGATCTCTAAGCGCAACTACGGAATGAATCTCTATGGTGAGATTGTTGATCTTTTGCCCATGTTCAACCCCTATTATGCGGTGAACTATCAATCGATCTACGTACCTATTCCCCTCAAAGATCCGATAGGCAAGGTCAAGAGCGGGCTACTCACCCTCTCACGCCATAGCGCCGCCACAGCCCAGAGGGTATCATTACCGCAGAACAAGAGCTTCCCAACACGCCTGTTCCACCTCAAACGAGCACTACTCGTGGCAGGGTTTGATCTGGGCGATGATCAAAAGCTCTACGTGGCGAACTGCCACAACTCAGCATTTGACGATGGCGGGGATAGACAACAAGAGATGGCATTTATCAGGCAGACGCTCGATACGATGGATAATTTTATAATAACTGGCGACTGGAACTCAACACCGCCAAAGCACGTCCAATCCTCAGCTGAGAGCGAAAACGAGTTCTTTCACCCTATAAAGATTCATGAGGACGATCTTGGGCAGAGTGTCAACTTCGCAGTGGACTACAGCGGACGCTCAGCACGCTACAACTACGAGCCTTACCAAAAAGGCAGGACCACAACAACTCTCATAGATTTCGCTGTGAGCTCACGCAACATCACCCCCATAGAGACCAAAGTGCTGGATCTGGGCTTCGAGAATAGCGACCACAATCCAGTTATCTACACCTTCGTTGTTAACAACTAACAAAGAAAAAGAGTTATTAACACTCAGTAGGGCTATTTTAGTCTGCTTTTGTTAATAACTCTTATTTTTTGTTAATCAATGTTAATAACTGTTCATAACTTTGTTAATAACATTGTTTACAACCCAAATACCCTTCGAGCGTTCTGGGTTGTCACCACATCTATTTCAGAGAGCTCGCACCCTTTGAGCTCTGCGATCTTTGCCGCAGTGTGGTTCACATAGGCTGGTTCGTTGCGCTTACCCCTATATGGCGATGGCGCAAGGTATGGACAATCCGTCTCAACAAGCAATCTCTCTAGTGGTATATGCTTCACAACCTCCGCCAAGGGGCTCTTCTTGAAGGTCACTACCCCACCAATGCCAAACAAGAAATCGCCATGCTCACAGAGCCGCTCATAGCGCGCAAAATCATCAAAATAGGCATGAAGCACACCTCTGAGCCCTTTGTTCGAGTACTCCGAAATCACCTGCTCCATCTCATCCCACGCTGAGCGTGTATGCACAGCGATGGGCAGATCATAGCGAAGCGCCATCTCTATTTGCGCCCGAAATGCCTCAATTTGCTCTTCTCGGTAGTCGTTGCTCCAGTAGAAGTCTAAGCCAATCTCACCAACGCCCCAAAACTTTGAAATCCCCTGAGGTGGCGACTCCAAGTATCGCTCAACCTCGCTCAAATGCTCCCTCCACTGTGGATTCTCATTGATCGAGGTTGGGTGTAGCCCCATCATCGGCAGGCAACACTCCCATTGGCGTGCAACCTCAAACATCGACTCGTGTGATTCATGGTCTATTGCTGGCAAGAGCTGAAGCTCAACCCCTTGCTCCAGAGCACGCTCAATCGTTTGTGCTCTATCCTCTGCGAATTGCTCCGCATAAATGTGTGAATGTGTATCTATCATTACTCGTATCTTTCATATCTATCTCCAGGCAGTTGGCGAACCTTACCTGCCATCTCCAAGCTGAGCAAAAGCGCCATCATCTCACCAATGTGCAGACCCGATCGCTCCGCTATTTGCTCCTTTGACGTAGGCTCATCCTTCGACATAAGCTCCAATAGGGCACTCTCCTGAGCTGTCAAATCAGGTGTAGAGGGCTGTGCTGCTATGCGCTTAGGGTCGATGCCAAAATCCCAAGCTAGCTCATCTAAAACATCACTCGCCGAGAGCACCAACCTCGCTTTACCGTTACTTATCAACATATTAGGACCAAACGACATCGCATCGTTCACTCGCCCAGGGATCGCCATCACCGATCGTCCATAGTCCCCCGCCCTCTTGACAGTTGTGAGCGAGCCACCCGTACCCGACGACTCCACAAGAATCAAACCAGCACCAAGTCCAGCAACGATTCTATTACGAGCGATGTAATTGCCCATATGTTTGCGTGTCACGGAGCTAAACTCCGAGACCAGAGCACCTCCACTCTTTATGATATCTCGTGCTAGCTGCATGTTGTTCGCAGGCAGAATATCGGGCAGCGTAGTCGGCAAAACCGCCACAGTGAGCGCTCCTGAGTCCAAGGCTGCACGGTGAGCATCCGAATCAATGCCATCAGCTAAACCACTAACAATCACCAAATCAGGAACTCTTTGCGCAAGACCCTTGACCAACTCCGTAGTCACACGATGCCCATACGATGTGCGCGAGCGAGTGCCCACAATCGACACACAGCTCTGAGTCAGCGCATCGGGATTACCCATTATATATAGGACGTGCGGATAGTCGTCAGTCTGCTTGAGTAGGTTTGGATATTCGGGATCGGTCGAAGCTAGCGTAATAATCTTATGCCTTTGGCAGTACTGAATCTCACGTTCCGCCAACCCAAAACACTCCCTAGAGACTATGCTCTGCGCAATATCCTCACGAAGCTCTGCACGCTGGCGCAACTCATCATACGAAGCGCCAAAAACAGCCTGCGCCGATCCAAAGGTCTCAAGCAGGTGAATCACCCCCTTGTGCCCAAGTCCACGCACCATTGTCAATGCCAAATCCTCTAAAACCATAGTTAAATTCAAATATTTTTCGGTACGAAATCACCACAAGGGGCACCCATACACCACTTTACAGAGCATAAAGGTAGGAATTTAAAATAAAAGTTTGATTTTTTTTGCAAAAAATATTTTTTCTCCCTATATTTGCACTCCGATTCGATAGTACAACTATTTCATTTCACTGTGCACTACTGCACAACTGATTTGATCTAGCAACTAAAGATTCAAAAAGAGGGTCTGATGACCGAGCGGTTAGGTACCGGTCTGCAAAACCGTCTACAGCGGTTCGAATCCGCTTCAGACCTCACGAAAACCGCCTCTGAGATACTCAGAGGCGGTTTTCTTTTCAAATTGTCCGATATTTGTCCGACGTGCTGTACATTATTACTGAATCAGCCTCTATGTACATAACTATTCAGAACGTATAACGTGGTTTTCAAAAAACGTCAATTAACATATTTTTTCCACAAACACCTATGTTTTGTATATGGGTTGGTGAATAGCTGATGTAGATTAGTGAGGTGTTTTCACATTAAGCATAGACATAGAACTGGATATTACATCACTCAGTGATCGGCTTGTATACTTAAAATTGATTAATGCCCAAACCTCGAAGAGTCCACCTCCCTGCGCTCTTTTTTGGTGTAGCCTCCCAATGTGTAGCTTAGGTTGAGCATAAGGGTTCTGGTGAAGTTGCCCGTGTACATTTCGAGCTTTTGGCCGCTCCAATTTTGAGTTACACGAGGGATTTGACTCTCGAATATATCGTGGCAGGTGGCTGTGAAGTTGAGTTTTTTATCCAGCAGCGACCACTTTAACCCGGCATCTACACTCCAGCTGTGGCTCAAGTCAAATAGCCCCTGAATAGCAGGGCTTTGATAAGTGCCATTTAGCTCAAGTGATAGGTTCTTGGCGAGCTGTATGGTGTTATCAACTTGCGCCACACCCATCCAAACAGAGCAGTCGAACGATGTGCCGTAGAAGTCGGAACACTTCTGATCCATTCGCATCCCCACAAGGGTCACTTTTGAGGTTAGCCACTCGCCCATGCTGAGTGGAATAATCGCATTTACGCCATATTGACGTGAGTAATCGAAGTTTGTGTTTTTGTAGATTAGCGAGAATCTATCGGGTGCAAGATAGGCATTTTGGGTAAAATAGTCGTTTGTTTGCGAGCCGAAGAGCACGAAGATATACCTCTGCTTGTGAATATATATCGCTTGGGCAGAGTACTCTCGCATAGGTCTGAGCATTGGGTTTCCGTGCAGTTCGGTGTAGCCATCAACATAGCTAATGGCATTTTGCAACATCCAATATGACGGGTATGTCTTGTCGGATGATATGTTTGCCTGCACAATATTATCTTGGTCGAACATCCACATAAAGTTGGCTTG
>CAYJIY010000036.1:0-17321 GCA_964370415.1 uncultured Alistipes sp. | reverse complement strand
AAAGCTAATCACCTGTTGTTTAGATGATTAGCTTTTCGTGGTGTACCCGGAGTCGGGATCGAACCGACACGGACATTACTGTCCACAGGATTTTAAGTCCGGCGTGTCTACCAATTTCACCATCCGGGCAGTACATCTCCTCGTATAGATAGAGGTGAAGACGGCACAAAAGTAATATTTTTTTTCTTATTTACAAACTTCGAGATAACTAATTATGTTATTAATCTCTTTGGGGTGGAACCACTGCACGTCCTCTTCTCTGCGAAACCATGTGATTTGGCGCTTGGCATAGCGTCGTGAGTTGCGCTTTATGAGCTCGATAGCCTCCTCGCGTGAGATCTCGCCCAGGAAGTGATCGAAGAGCTCACGATAGCCAACCGTCTGCAAAGAGTTTAGGTGGCGGTGGGGTAGTAGTGCGTGAGCTTCGGATTCTAGTCCCTGCTCGATCATCATATCGACACGGCGATTTATACGATCGTATAGCTCCTCTCGTGGCATGTTGACCCCGATCTTCACAATCTCGAAATTTCGCTGTGAAGACTCACCTCGGCGATGTTCAGAGTATGGTTGCCCAGACTGAAGACACACCTCCAGCCCGCGCAAAACTCGTGCGTGGTTGTGGCGATCCACCACCTCTGCATAGTCTGGGTCTAGCTCCTTTAGCTCGGCCCATAGAGCCTCCAGCCCCTCCTCCTTGAGTCGCTCTTTGAGTGAGGTGCGAAGCTCTGGATCGGCATCGGGCATGGAGTCCATACCCTCGCAAAGAGCCTTGATATAGAGCCCCGAACCACCTACGGCAACTACATTTTCGTGCTCCTTGAACAGCTCATCGAGAAGATCGAGAGCTGCCACTTCGTATGCTCCACAGTTGAAATCCTGATCTATTTTGTGGGTTGCGATGAAGTGGTGCTCAGCGGCTTGGAGCTGCTCGTGAGTTGGTTGAGCAGTGCCGATGGGCATCCCCTGGTATAGCTGGCGTGAATCGGTAGAGATGATTGGACATGCGAATCTCTGAGCAAGAGCGATACTTACATCGGTCTTGCCCGAACCCGTAGGACCCACTATGACGATAAGTCGCCTAGTACGCATCGTCGTAGTTGTCGTCACCTGCGAAGTCGTTGAAGTCGCCCATCACCTCATCGAAGATCGAGCCGTCGCCATTGCTGTGAATAGCGCTCGGGTCGTACTGATCTGGCACCTCCTCTTCGGCGAAGATCTCACGTGGATACTCCGCTGTTTGGTCGACAGGGTATGCCCCCGTCAGCTCTAGGAAGTAGGCACGGTCGCCAAATACATCGAATAGGTAGATCAATCGATCTCTATTGTTGTGAATGATCTGCCCCAGAGTGACGCTTGCCATGTTCGTTGGTGCATCCTCCGACTCATCGCCCATATCCATAGGTGTGAACTCACGGAGCTTCTCCCATCGCTCATCTGCTGTGAAGAACGAAGCCATGCACGGCTCATACTCAAGTGCTTGGATAAGGAAATCGTTAAATTCGAGCAGTGTCATATCGTACAACACCTCATAATCGCGCACGAAATTGTCGTTTTCGTCGCTCAACATCCTAAATCGAAAAACCATTGACATAATATCTCTATCTTTAAAAATTCATTATATATTTAATCGCAAAAATACACAAAAAAGCGAGACTACAAATACTTTGTTAATAAATTGTAGTCGTAGGGTGTTTTGTGCTAAGCGAAAATATTTTTGCTTAACTCGCGAATTTAGTACAATTTTTTTGCCGTATTGTATAAATAATTGTTAGCTTTGTTCACTCAATGAAGTTTTAATTTTTTTAACCTAATTAATAAATGGATACAATTACAGGAACTACAGTTCAAGAACTAATGGCGTCATACACGGCGGTCGTTCAAGCTATTCAGGCAGCCCTTCAAGCAAATGTTGCTGAGGCTCAGAGAAGTGGCGATTTTGGCTCGATGCAAGCTATTTGTGGTGAGGCGCAAGCTCAGATCACGGCAGCGCAACAGGATTACGCAGCAAAATTGGCGATTCTCACTAGTGGAGGAAGCCTAGAGGCGACTCCGTCAAAGATATACAACTACGATTGCGAGATCGATCTTGACGCTATCGTCTATGATGGTGACCGTGATCTGAAGTTGGAGTTGGATAGCGACCCAGAGATTCAGAAGATCAACAAGGAGCTAGAGGAGCAGAACGGAACCTACAACGCTCGCAAGAAACTCCTAAAGTCGAGCCTTAAGCTCACCGAGAAGCTAGCACCGCACATCTACCACATCGAGAAGGTGTGCCAAGAGGTGTTGAAGATGAACAAAAAGATTGAGTTCTATGTCTACCAGGACGACACTTTCAACGCTGCATGCTACCCACCAACCGAGGATAAGCTCTACATCATGATCTCTAGCGGAATCATCGAGCGATTCACTATCGAGGAGATCACCTTCGTGATTGGTCACGAGATTGGCCACGTACTATTCGAGCACCACAAGTATAACGCCCACGCTATCCTCGCTGAGGGCAAGAGCGTTCTGTCGCCTATCCACGCCATGAAGCTATTTGCGTGGGGACGTGCCGCTGAGATCAGCTGCGATAGAATAGGTCTTCTGTGCTGTAAGTCGTTTGTGGCTGCAGGTAGCGCATTCTTTAAGCTATCGTCGGGCGTTACTAGCACTTCGCTTCAGTTCAACTTGGAGGAGTACATCGCACAGTTCGTGGACCTTAAGGCTGAGATGGCAGACAGCGAGGTCGATCCTGAGGATTGGTACAGCAGTCACCCATTCAGCCCGTTGAGAATCAAGGCGCTAGAGCTATTCGCTAAGAGCGACACATACTACAACTTGACAGGCATAAGCGGTACTCCACAACTCACAGAGGCGGAGCTAGAGCAGGAGATTGCACAGTTCATGTCGCTGATGAATCCATCGTACCTCGACAGAGAGTCGGAGTCGGGCGCACTGATTCAGGAGTATATCTTCAAGGCGGGTTACCTGATCTCGTTGGCAGATGGCACCGTAGATCAGAGCGAGATTGTAGCTCTTGGTCGCTTGGTGACACCTGAGGCATTCCAGAAGTATATGGGCGAGATCTCGACTTTCACCGCTGACGATCTAAAGAGCGCTATCGTTGCTCTGTCGCAGGAGCTCAACGCATTCCTTAGCCCTATGCAGAAGCTAAATATCATCCGTGATTTGGCGGTTATTTCGAGTGCCGATGGCGAGGTAGACAAAGAGGAGATCGATGTTCTATACCACCTGTGCCACTTCTTCAATATCAACTACGAGTTCGTTGACTCGGTGATAGCGGAGATGACCGAAGAGGAGGAGTAGATCCATTAATGCAAATAATAGGGCGATCAACAATTAAGTTGATCGCCCTATCCCATTTATTTTAACCTGCTTTACACTAATGTGTCATCTACTTGGAGTTATAGCTCTTTGTTAGGTGGGCTATAAACTCATCTAGGGGAATATCGAGGAGCCTTAGGCTCTCGACTATCTGTGTGCTCTGCTCGCCGAGAAACTCTTTGCGGCGCTGCTCCGTGATCTTGCTCTTTGCCTCTGGGGCGACAAAGAATCCGATGCCTCGCTTGTTGTAGATCAGGGCGCTAGACTCTAGCCACTCGTAGGCTCGCATGACGGTGTTGGGGTTGACCTCCAACTCTGCGCCTAGCTCCCTCACGGAAGGTATGCGCCCATCTGCCTGCCATTGATCGGAGGTTATGCGATTGCAGATGTACTCCGCAATTTGCATATATATGGGTTGTGATTCTTTGAAATTCATTGTTTTGTCACTTTTGTGGTTATAACTTACTGCTGGACATTTTCGCTAGCCTCCTGCTCCTGCTCTGGGCTTGGCGGCTCCTCGACTGATAAGGTCGCTTTTGGCGAGTTGATAATCTCAACTGGAATATCGGATCGAACCCACAGAGTTGACTTCCAACTATAAAATGGACCTCGCTTGGTTGAACTTATGTACATTGTGTCGTTATCAATACGCATTGTTGCACCGGTCTCGGTGACCATACCATTATAGTTCCAATCTTTGCGAGTGAGTAGCTCGGCGTTGGTGTGTATAATCTCTATCTCGCGCTCATAGTCGACAACGACAATCGCCTTTACTTCGGGTGCTTCGAACAAATCTGTATAGTAATCCTTATGCTCTTTTGCTAGGATATTTTGATGGCTCATAATAACAAGGAAGATTAGCATTGTGAGTGCATAGAGCCCAACGAGTATATAATCTATCTTTTTCATGGTTGTAAGTTTTAGTTTTTGATCTGTTTGGTACCCATTTTTCTCCAAATTACTATCTGATAAGTGATCGGGAAGATATATACAAGTGCTATGAGTAGCGGATTATCGATCATCCATCGTGTAGTGTCATATATTATTGACATTTCAGCGGTTTTATCACCACCTCCATAACTAACGTAGGACCTATGGAAGTGATCTACAAGAACGTCGGTCATGAGCCAATTTATAGTAAGAATAATAACGGTGTAGAGTGCTGCGTGCATAAGCATGGCTACTGGAATACCGTACTTGCGAATTGAGACCATACCCCACATGCAGATTGAATGTAGCATTATGAATCCAGCTGAAAAGGTTATTACCATAGTAAAAAATATCTTGTGGCCTGACTCATTTATCATCTCACGAATAGGGAATAAATTGCTAAAATCGAAATTAAATACCTCTCCTTGTTCGTAATAGACAGCTAAAGGTCTGCTGAAGATCCCGATATGAGCGGTGAAATCATCCCCTAAAATGTATTTCTGCTCTGCAAAGTGGCAGCTAATCGCAAACAGAGCTGTGTGAAGCACTATGGCAACAAACAGAGAGTTGAACATCGTGAATGTATATCTCTCTTTGACGGAGACAGGTTGCAGTAGCGTATGTAGAGAGCCTATCTTTGCGTTCATATCTTTCATGCTCAGATATGTTAGCATAATGATGGAGATGGGGAGCATCCACCAAAATTGCACGACGAAGTCTCTATTCTTATCTGAAGTAAATGTATAGC
Source organism: uncultured Alistipes sp. (assembly GCA_964370415.1). Taxonomy (GTDB): domain Bacteria; phylum Bacteroidota; class Bacteroidia; order Bacteroidales; family Rikenellaceae; genus Alistipes. Next base: position 12,313 of record CAYJIY010000036.1, on the reverse strand, counting down.
TAGTATTGTGATTGAACATATACTCCACCATAAAGAGATACATGATAAGTGCAAGAATTACGGAGTATATCAGATATATTTTGCGGTTCTCGAAGTAGTGGATCTTAGCGTATGCCAATAGGCGCTTGAGGCTAAATTTATCGTTCATAGCTATTTCGTATTAAGGATTTGACTAAATTTTTCAGGACTAAGCGACACAGCATTGAAGAGCATCTCGATGTCGATTCTACTCTCCGTATCGGAGTTGTTGAGGGTAATTCCTAGCGTTCCGTGGATCGTCTCCTCGGCGTAGAGGGCTAGCTCGCCCTTGTCTATCTTGCCGAACTGTAGCTTTTTAGAGATCTCATCTGTTGTGCTGTTGATTATTGCACGTTTGTCGTCAATGATGATGACCCCATCGATTAGCGACTCCAGATCTCGAACTTGGTGAGTGGAGATGATTATGCACCTCTGCTCATTTGAGAGCGATGAGATAATACGTCGAAACTGGCTCTTTGCTGGTATGTCGAGTCCGTTCGTCGGCTCATCCATCAGCAGTAGTTGAGTGTTGCACGCCAGGGCGAAGCAGATGATAGCCTTCTTGCGCTGACCCTGCGAGAAGCTATTTAGATTCTGATCTAGTGATAGCTCAAACTCATTGACTAATTGCGTGAGCTGCTCCTTATCAAATTTTGGGTAGAGTGGTGAGTAGAGCTTCACCAGCTGAGAGAGGGTTACGTTTGGAACGTCGATCTCTTCGGTGACGAAGAAGATGTCGCTCATGAGCGATGTTGGGCGCTTGAATGGCTGAAAGCCTAGCACCTCGATCTCGCCTGCTTGTGGTGTGATGAGACCACAGATGAGCTTTAGGAGTGTACTCTTGCCCGTTCCGTTTTTGCCGAATAGTCCATAGATGTGCCCCGATTGCAGATCTAGGTCTAGACCCGAAAGGACTCTCTGTCCTTGTCGGTAGCCGAAGTCTAGTGTTGAGATTTTGATCATGTGGTTTATATTGTTAGTGTATTAATGTACTATTACACTGCAAAATTATGCAAAAATATTTAGCTTCCAAATTTTTATGTAAAAAGTTACAATTTTTTTAGATTTTGATATATGTAAAAGATAGGTCTCTAAAATTTTATTATCTTTGTCCTATATTTTGTGGAGTGTAAACGACAATTTTAAATACAACTAATATCAAAACTAACAACTAACTAATGAGAAAAAATTACACTAAAGTAGCGATTTTGAGTGTAGTTGCAGCGGCTTTTGCGGCTTGTAGCTCACCTAAAGCGTCCTACAACGAGGGGATCAACGTAATCCCTGTGACTCAGAGCATGAGTGTTGCACCAAGTGGCACATTCACACTCTCATCTAGCACTACACTCTCTGCGCAAGGAGACGAGGCAAAGACTGTTGCCGAGTTCTTTGCAGCGAAGATGGGCCTATCGACAGGTTACGACCTTGCGGTAGTTGAGGGGGCAGCGAGCATCGAGCTATCGATCAACCCTGAGCTAGATACTAAAGCAGAGGGTTACACCCTGCAATCAACAGCGGACAAAGTAACGGTAGTGGGTAAGGACGCAGCGGGTCTATTCTACGGTATGCAGACTCTTTTGCAACTCCTTCCAGCTGAGATCGCAAGCCTAGAGCCTGTGTCGGGCGTTGAGTGGAGCCTTCCATGCGTAGAGGTTAAGGATGAGCCACGCTTCGGTTATCGTGGTATCATGCTTGATGTGTGTCGTCACTTCATGCCAGTTGAGTTCGTGAAGAAGCAACTCGACATCCTCTCGATGTTCAAGATCAACAGAATGCACTGGCACCTAACAGAGGATCAGGCGTGGAGAGTTGAGATCAAGAAGTACCCTAAACTCACTGAGATAGGCTCTAAGCGTATCGAGGGCGAGGGTTTCGAGTACTCAGGTTTCTACACTCAGGAGCAGATCAAGGAGGTTGTAGCATACGCCGCTGAGCGTTTCATCACGATTGTCCCTGAGTTCGAGCTTCCAGGTCACGAGCTTGCAGCTATTGCAGCATACCCTGAGCTTTCATGTACGGGCGAACCTACTACACCACGTATTATCTGGGGTGTTGAGGACGTTGTGATGTGTCCAGGTAAGCCTATCACTTTCGAATTTATCGAAGATGTGATCGAGGAGCTTGTGCCACTTTTCCCTGGTGAGTACTTCCACGTAGGTGGTGATGAGTGCCCAAAGACTAGCTGGAAGAAGTGTCCACGCTGTCAGGCTTTCATCAAAAAGAATGGTCTTCAAGCTAAGGATGGCCACTCTGCAGAGGAGCGCCTTCAGAGCTACGTTATCGGTCGTGCTGAGGAGATGCTTGCCGCTAGAGGTAAGAAGCTAATCGGTTGGGATGAGATCCTAGAGGGAGGTCTATCGCCAAACGCAACTGTAATGTCATGGAGAGGTGAAGATGGAGGTATCGCAGCCGCTGAAATGGGGCACAATGTGATCATGACTCCAAACTCTCAGGGTCTATACATCGACCACTATCAGGGTGACTACATGATCGAGCCAGTGGCAATCGGTGGTTATGCACCACTTGCAAAGCCATATAGCTACGATCCAGTTCCAGCGAAGCTCGTTGAGCTAGGTAAAGCAGACAAGGTGCTTGGTGTTCAGGCGAACCTTTGGACTGAGTATATGTACACTAATGAATTGATGGAGTACAGACTCTACCCACGTGCTATGGCAGTTGCTGAGATTGGATGGAGCGAGGTTAGCCGCAAGAACTTCGATGATTTTGCTCGCAGAATCAACAACGCTTATGTGCGCCTTGATGCCTATGAGGTTAACTACCACATCCCACAGCCTGAGCAACCAAACGGCTCGACTGACTTCATCGCTTTTGTAGATTCAGCTAAGGTTGAGTTCACAACATCACGCCCAATCACGGTTGTCTACACAACTGACGGTTCGGAGCCAACACCAACATCGACTCAATACACTGAGCCATTCTCATTCACTGAGGATGCGCAACTCAAGATCCGTTCGGTTTTGCCATCGGGTAAAATGAGCCCAGTGCGTGAGATCACAATCCAGAAGCAGGCATACGCGCCAGCTGCTGAGGTTGAGTCACCAAAGGCTGGTTTGATGATGACAATCACACCTGGTAAGTACCTAAATCGTGAGGCGTTGGTAGCTGGTAGCTCAGATGTATCGAAGCGCGAGATCAAGAACCTTGGCGAGATCGTTATCCGCGAGGGTTGGGCATCGTCACTTCGTGATACTAAGCAGGCAGCGCACGCAGCCGAGGGTTATATCATGATCCCTGAGGATGGTGTTTACCACTTCTGGACTAACAACAACGACCTTTGGATCGGTGAGGACCTTATAGTTGATAACAATAACGAGGTTAAGCGCTTCTCACGCAACTCACAGTCTGTTGCCTTGGCTAAGGGTCTACATCCAATCAAAGTTCTATGGCTAGGTAACATCATCGGTGGATGGCCATCAAACTGGGACGGTGGAGAGGTTAAGATCCGCAAAGAGGGTAGCTCTGAGTGGAAGAACGTAACGCCAGACCAACTATACTACTAGTAGTATTAAATAACGTAAAATGGGATGACCTGATATGAAAGGTCATCCCATTTTTTTGTATGTAAATATCTCTACTCCCCTCTAAGAATCTCTACCAGCGCAGGGAGCCCCTCAGCGGCGGAGGCTTGAATGTGGTGCACATCTCTGCCTGAGATCATACACTGGGCAGGGTCTACGAGGTAGACGCTAGCGCTAGACTTTACGTAGTTCAGCAACGAAGCGGCAGGGTAGACCGCAAGCGATGTGCCCACAACGATGAAGATGTCGGCTTGCATAGCGATCTCTATGGCAGGCTCGATCATCGGCACACTCTCTCCAAAAAATACCACAAACGGACGCAGCAGTGAGCCATCCTCGTGTCGAGCGTCAAGGCTCTGCTCCCACCCATCTATTGGCACAATGGCGCTCTCATTGATAGAGCTTCGTAGCTTTAGAAGCTCGCCATGTAGGTGCATAATCGGCACAGGAACTCCAGCCTCGATGGCGGCTCTCTCGTGTAGATCGTCGATGTTTTGGGTGATAATCTGCACATCGAAATCCTTGGCTAATTCCACTATCGCTCTGTGCCCATCGTTGGGGCTCTTGCTGAGGAGCTCACGGCGGCGAATGTTGTAGAACTCGATCACCTGAGGGCGATTCCTCTGCAAAGCTTCGGGTGTGCACACATCCTCAATTCGGTAGTTAGCCCACAATCCATTGCTATCTCTAAATGTCGAGATTCCACTCTCGGCAGAGACCCCTGCTCCTGTAAATACTACTATCTTCTTGCTCATATTATGTTCGATTTATAGCGACAAATGTAGTAAAAAAAGAGCGATAACCTAGATAAGTTATCGCTCTAAATATTGATTTAAGCTCAGCCTTACTCAGCCGCAGCCTCTGGACGCATCATTGATTGAACGATGTTTCCATCCTCAAGATACTTCTTAACCATAGCTTGAACATCAGCAGCAGTTACACTATTGATAGCATCTTGGTACTCAGTTGTGCGGTTGATACCAAGGCGGTAGTGCATGCTCACTTTAGTCATCCAAGAGCCGTTGTTCTCCATGTCGATCTCGTACTGCTTGTTCATGTACTCACGAATCTTGCTCATCTGCTCCTGAGTTGGACCCTCAACCGAAAGTCTCTCAAGCTCGCTAACTACGATACCTGCAAGCTCGTCTGCAAGCTCCTCGTTCGTATCGAAGATGATACGTAGAGCGTATGAGTGGCGTGGATCACGAGTGATCGAACCCATTGCGTGTACGCCGTAAGTTCCACCCTTCTCCTCGCGGATAGACTTCTGATATACCATATCAAGAACTTGATTTAGGTAGCTTGCCGTTACAAGATTCTTGATCGAGTAAGGGATCTCACCCGTGATGTCGAACATCACACGCACCTTAGGCTGCTGCATTGGTGTTGTGTAGTCGTCAACGACCTTACCAGTGACAGGGTATGCCTTGTGGTCGACTGCGTCGATAACCTTGTTCTTCGCTGGGATCGAACCGATATACTTCTCAACCATTGGCTTGAAAGTCTCAAGATCGATGTTTCCTGCAAAGACGAATGTAAAGCCCTTAGCACCTGGGTACAGATCAGAGTAGATCGCTGGCATCTGCTCGAATGAAACACCATCGAGTGACTCCACAGTAAATGCTCGCTGACGTGGGTTGTCGTTGTAGAGAGTCTTCGAACGACGTGCCGAGCTGATGAAGTTAGGATCGCTCTCTGCGTTTTCAAGTTGCGATTTAACTGCTGTCATGAATGTTGTGTAGTCAGTCTGATCGAAGCGTGGAGCTGTGAACGAAAGGTAGATTAGCTGAAGCGCTGTCTCTAGATCCTTAGGCGTTGTTGCACCCGTCACACCGTGAGTGTAACCGTTTACGTATGGACGCACGCTCACAACCTTACCCGATAGCTGCTTTGTGATCTCAGAAGCGTTGAACTTCGAGATACCCGACATGCTCACAAGTGAAGAGAGTAGTTGACCCGCTGCTAGCTGCTCAGTAGCTACTTGTGATAGACCACCCATAGAGATGATATCGAATGTCACTTCGTTCGCTTTGAACGTTGTTGGCTTAACCACGATGCGAACGCCATTCTTAAGCACCCACTCCGTAGAGCCTAGCTCCTCGTTGTAAGACTCCTTCTTAACGGCAGAACCTTTTAGTGCCGACTCATCAGCGATAAGTGGCTCCTTCACTGTGTTGTCCTCGTATGCCTCAATCTCCGAGTTCATAGCCGCAGCTCTAACCTCAAGGATCTGCTCCGCTGTTGGGATCTCTAGACCCTCCTTCTCAGGTGAGTTGATAATGATAACCTGATTCTCCGCAGTGATAACTGGCGCTAGAGTCTGGTTGATCATAGGTAGTGTAATCATGCTGATTAGTGTGCTATCCATTTTCCACTCATACTCAGCCGACGGCGCTGGCTCGTTGCTAGAGTAGTGGTCGATGTAGCGAGCAACATAAGTGTTGTTCGTGCGGTCGTTGCGAGATGCATATGCACGCTCAGCACTGCTCATAAGGTTTGCCTTAGCACGCTCGAACTCACCATCAGTGAAGCCATAGCGACGCATCTTCTCGATCTCAGTGTATAGTGTGTTTACAGTCTCAAGGATCTTGCCCTCTTTAGCCTGTGCACCAACCGATACTGCCTCCATTGTTGGGGCGATACCTACGCTACCCATACCCATGTATGCATATACGAATGGAGAGTTAGGATCTAGTGCGATCTCCGAGAAACGATCGTTCTGCATCTGTGCGATGAAGCCCTGAACGAACTCAACGAGCTCACCCGTAACCATACCGTTCACCTGCTCTGGAATAGCGTCATACTTGATGAAGATGCTAACGTCAGAAGATGTCATCTCCTTGTCAGAGAATACGCTCACGATAGGCTCAGCGTTGTTAGGAATAGTGTAATCCTCCTTTTGTGACGCATCAGCCGCTGGAGCAGGGATGTCAGCCATTAGTGACTTGATCTTAGCCTCAACCTCGTCAACGTTGATATCACCAACAACGATCACCGCTTGGTAATCTGGGCGGTACCACTGGCGGTAGAAATCCTCCAACTCCTTGTACTTGAAGCTCTCAAGGTAGTCAAGGTAACCAATAAGGTTACGCTCAGCATACTTCGAATCCTTACCTAGAGCCTTCAAAAGAGCAAGAGTCGAGCGCCATTGTGCACCATCACGTGTGCGGAGCTCCTCCTTGATAACGCCTCTCTCGTTGTCGATCTCCTCTGGTTCGAGTGAGATAAACGACGACCAGTCGTGAAGGATCAAAAGTGCTGTGTCGATCACGCCCTCACGCTGTGTAGGGACATCCTTAATCATGTAAGTCGTAGCGTCGAAACCAGTACCTGCGTTGAGGTTCGATCCAAACTTAACACCAATAGTCTCAAGATACTCGATAAGCATCTTGTCTGGAAGGTTCTTCGTTCCGTTGAACGCCATGTGCTCAAGGAAGTGAGCAAGACCCTGCTGAGTGTCGCTCTCCTGCATAGCACCTACATCGTGATAGATGTAGAAGTCAGCCTGTCCCTTAGGCATGTCATTGTGGCGGATGTAGTAGGTCATCCCGTTTGACAGCTTACCCATGCGAACAGCCTCGTCCATAGGGACTGTCTCCTGAGGGTTGATCTGCGCCATAGCAACCCCTGCTGTGAGGAGCGCTGCGGCCATCAATGTGAATTTTCTAATCATTTTTGTTTGTTTTATAAAAATTGTTGTTGTTTACTTTTTCTGCTCCTCTGTGTCGGGGCGATACTCCAATATATCGCCTGGCTGGCAGTCTAGCTCACGGCATATCGCCTCAAGTGTCGACAGACGCAACGCTTTAGCCTTCCCCGTCTTTAGGATCGAGAGGTTGGCGGGCGTTATGTCGATGCGCTCGGCAAGGGTGCCAAGCTGCATCTTGCGCTTTGCCATCATCACATCTATGTTTATTATAATAGGCATCTCTCTCTTATTTTATACGGTGTACTCCTGCTCCTTGCCCAGATCCCTAGCAATGCTGATAACCTGCGCCATGAGGATCATCATTAGTCCTGAGAAAAGCAGCCAAAAATCTATAGATGAGTCGGCGCTAGCCGTGAAGGGCGTTCCCTCTAGGATTATTTTGGCATTTTGGATACTGAAGTAGTTGTAGAGTGTTTCCAAAGCACATACAAGGATCATCAGAACTCCAGTTATGCGTGTATAACGAATGGCATCTATGCTAATTGGTGCGGAGTTCTTCACCGACTTGCGAATGGAGTTAATACTTATCGCTACGAGTATGAAGATCGCTAAACCCGAAAACATTATTGTAATCATTGGGATGATAAATCTAGCGGAGGTTGAAGGCGTGAGGCGCTCTGCTACGTGTGGAGGTAGATCGTTCGTGTTCACCTCCAAAGATGTTAATATAGATTCGGTCTGGATTGTAGAACTCAACCCCTCTATCTCATATCCGATGAGCTTTTCATCTCTTGTAACTAGAGCGTAGCTTCGAATTATCTCACCATCGCTAGCGGAGGTGAGATTTTCTGCAGCACTCTCCCTCCCTTGCGCAAATCCTGCCTGGAAAGCGCTAGAGCTAATCGTGAGCACGAAACCCGCTATGAGAATCAGTATATATATAACGTAGATATACTTTAATTGGCGTTGTAGTTGTTTTCTGTTGTTCATCTGTTGTAGTGTTTACGACACAAATGTATAACTTATTTTCGTTAAAACAAATATTTTTTATCGAAAAACAATATATTTTTATTGATCTAGCTTGTTTGGGTGGTGCTTATTGCATTATTAGTCAAGTAAATATAATCAAAATTTATTATTTGCGCTATGTTGCAACAAAATGATTGTTGAAAATCGAAAAAAAAGTAGTATCTTTGTCGTCTAGAAGATTTTAGAAAAGTATGAAGAAAATACGTAATTTTTGTATTATAGCCCACATTGACCACGGAAAGAGTACCTTGGCAGACCGTCTTTTGGAGCAGACAAACACTGTAAACCAGAGAGAGATGCAGTCTCAGGTGTTGGACGATATGGATCTCGAACGTGAGAAGGGCATCACCATAAAGAGCCACGCAATTCAGATGGAGTACACCTCCAAGTCGGGGGAGCAGTATGTGCTCAACCTGATCGACACCCCTGGACACGTCGACTTCTCCTATGAGGTCTCACGTGCTATCGCCTCGTGCGAGGGTGCGCTGCTCATTGTCGATGCCACGCAGGGTATTCAGGCTCAAACAATCTCTAACCTCTACCTCGCCGTAGGGCACGATCTAGAGATCATTCCAGTGCTCAACAAGATCGACATGGAGTCGGCAATGATCGATGAGGTGAAGGATCAAGTTATCGACCTTTTGGGTTGCGATGCGGATGATATTCTGCTCGCATCGGGCAAAACAGGGCTTGGAGTTGATGAGGTCTTGGAGGCTATCATCGAGCGTATTCCAGAGCCTAAGGGCGATGAAAACGAGCCATTGCAGGCGCTGATCTTCGACTCGGTGTTTAACCCCTTCCGTGGCGTAATAGCCTACTATCGTGTCTTTAACGGCGCGATCAAGAAGGGCGATCACGTGAAGTTCTTCAACGCAGGTAGCGACTACTACGCCGATGAGGTGGGTGTTCTAAAGCTAAAGATGCAGGAGCGCAAGGAGGTTAAGGCAGGCGACGTAGGTTATATATGTTCGGGTATCAAGAACTCAGCAGATATTAAGGTAGGAGACACGATCACAACAGTGAAGAATCCTGCGCCAACACCAATCGCAGGTTTCGAGGATGTGAAACCGATGGTCTTTGCGGGGGTTTATCCCGTTGAGGCGGATCAGTATGAGGATCTCCGTGCTTCGCTAGATAAACTCAAACTAAACGATGCTTCGCTAACATTTGAGCCAGAGAGCTCACTTGCGCTAGGTTTCGGTTTTCGTTGCGGATTCCTCGGGCTTCTACACATGGAGATCATCCAGGAGCGTCTGTACCGTGAGTTCGATATGGATGTGATCACGACCGTTCCCAACGTATCGTACCACATCACCACAACTACGGGCGAGGAGATCGAGGTACACAACCCATCGGGGCTACCTGAGATTACGAAGATCGCCAAGATCGAGGAGCCATATATCAAGGCGCAGATCATCACCAAGTCCGAGTACTTGGGCAACGTGATGAAGCTCTGTATCGATAAGCGTGGTACGCTCACAAACCAAACTTTCATAACGCAGGATCGTGTTGAGGTGAACTTTGATATGCCACTCTCGGAGATCGTCTTCGACTTCTACGATAAGCTAAAGAGTATCTCTAAGGGCTACGCCTCGTTCGACTACCACCGCACGGGCTATCAGTCAAGTAAGCTCGCAAAGCTGGATGTTCTTCTCAATGGCGACCCAGTGGATGCGCTCTCTTCGTTGATCTATGCCGATAACGCTTATGATTTCGGACGTAAGATGTGCGAAAAACTCAAGGAGTTGATCCCACGCCAGCAGTTCGACATCGCTATTCAGGCGGCAATCGGTGCGAAGATCATCGCTCGTGAGACGGTTAAGGCTCTGAGAAAGGATGTGACGGCGAAGTGTTACGGTGGTGATATCTCTCGTAAGCGTAAACTTCTCGAGAAGCAGAAGAAGGGTAAGAAGAGAATGCGTCAGATCGGTAATGTAGAGGTTCCACAGACAGCGTTCCTTGCAGTTCTGAAGATGGATTAATAATATAAAGGGCGGTTGGTTTTTTGCATGAGGCGATACTAACCGCCCTTTTGTTTCGTTATTTTATATAATGTAAGTGTGTGCAGTGAAATTTTTGGCACGATAATGTTTAATGGTTTGATTATGAAACGAATAATATACTCTCTATTGCTTGTCGTTTTCGCCTTTGCAACTAGTTGTAGCAAAGATGAAGAGCCCGTGGTAATCCCCAAAGGTGAGGAGTTCACGCTCTTCATGTATATGCCTTGGTCGGGCAATCTAACGAGCTATTTTAAGCAGAATCTCATCGATGTGGAGGATGCTATACTAAATAGAGGACTCAAAGACGAGAGGGTGATTGTCTTCTTTGCGGAGAGTTCGACAGAGGCGACTCTTTATGAGTTTGAGGTGTGGAATGGTGAGGTCGTGCGCCGAGTTATTGCGGAGTACGATCAGGCGGCATTTACAACCCCAGAGCAGATTACGTCGATCATCAACGATGTGAAGATAGCCTCGCCTACCAAGCGCTACTCAATGATTGTGAGCGCCCATGGAGTGGGGTGGTTGCCCGTAGCTACACAGCAACAACGACGCTCAACGGCAAAGTATCACTGGGAGTTCACCGATGAGCAGGGCAATGCTCTTACACGCTATTTTGGTGGTACTACAAGCGAATTTCAGGTCAATATTCCCGATTTTGCAGCAGGAATCAAAGGTGCTGGCATCGTGATGGACTACATCCTCTTCGATGACTGCTATATGTCGAACGTGGAGGTTGCCTACGATCTACAAGGTGCAGCTAAATACTTGATAGGGTGCCCGACAGAGGTGATGGGCTACGGCTTCCCGTATTCGCTAATTGGTGGCTACTTGATGGATGGAGACAACAACTTCAGCGGCATTGTCGATGGGTTTTATGACTTCTATACAAACTATACGAGCCCCTATGGAACTATCTCGGTTATCGATGTCGACCAAGTAGAGCCAATGGCGCAGATAATGAAGCGAATTAACGCAGCGCACACTTTGGATGCTCAAACATTGCCATCGGTCCAGAAAATGGATGGCTATTGGCCAACTATGTTCTATGATATGGGGAGCTACGTGAGACTACTGTGTGATAGTGATCAGGCACTTTATAGCGAGTTTCAAGCACAACTAGAGCTACTCTGCCCATCGCAATGGCACCGCCACACCGCACAGTACCCAAGTTCGCTAGGTGGCTTCGGTGTCTACGAAATCAACGAATACTCAGGAATAACGATCTCAGACCCAAGCACCAACTCTCTTGCAGTTGGAGCAAAACTTGAGACCGCATGGTATAGAGCCACACACTAATTCACCCACTCGAAGATTTGCAAAATGATTAAATTTTGCTATCTTTGTATAGCTATCCACCAAAGAAATAGCCCAACGGAAAGGTGCAGGAGAGGTTGAACTGGCCCGCCTGGAAAGCGAGTAAACCCCCAAAGGGTTTCAGGGGTTCGAATCCCCTTCTTTCCGCCAAGTAAGAACGCAAATCAAAGAAAAGAGCTGTAAATTAGGTGTTTACGGCTCTTTGTATTTTAGGCATAGATGGCAATTTAGGGCAATTTTAGGTAGTTTACACGAACAAAATCGGGGACGATTCAAATCTCCCAAAAATCGTCCCCGATCTGTGTGGTGTGTATCTAAATAAGATAAAATAATTAATTATTTAGCAAATTCGAAGATCATAACCGTGTTGCCATCTTGAATTGTAGTGTCTTTTTCTATGACATAATCCATATATCGCACAGATGTGCCAGATATTGTAATCTTTCTAGTCTGTATTATATCGGCATTTTCTGTATTACGAGGAGCTGTGTAATTTACCCAAGCCAAAGCTAGCGCAGCACCAAACATTAGTGCCGCAATTAAGAACATTGTGAGGTGTCTTTTTTTCATGATGTAATATGTTTTTTAAGTTTATATTCAATGGCATGATAATGTAATGATTACAGTGCCTTCGGTTATCTATTCCAAAACCTTCTTATTGGTCTCTAAAAATATTTTTAGCTCCTCTTCTAAAGGTATCTCTTTTACCTTATAAAAAACATCCATAAGATAAAATTTACCGCCAAACCCAAGATACGGTA
>CAYJIY010000035.1:0-17324 GCA_964370415.1 uncultured Alistipes sp. | reverse complement strand
GCGCTATCATAAAAGCATGTCCCGAGTTTGATATCTATTGGAATTGGATTGGAATACTCATGCTCTGAGAACTCTTTTGTGTGGGTGTTGTATATGTAGAGGTGCTCCTCTGTCACTATGTTAATAGAGCTATTATTATCAACGCAAATTGCGCTTACTCCATCTATCGTTGTATTGAAAACATCACTCCAGTAGTATGAATTGCGATCTACCCATATAGGATTCTCCACATAACCGACAGAGCGCAAATTCACATCAAGCACCTCATTACCAGCCACTTCATTTAGCGGAAATAAAAACTCACTTGTGCTGTCATAAACCCTCAAATTACGGATCGAGAACTCTGCTGCATCGTCTCCTGGTAGGTTGCATCCAAATACGATGGATGGGGTTGATCGGTTGCTGTGTTTTATAGCTACGTTTGTTTGAGTCTGATCATCAACAGATAGAGTGGTTGTCTCGCCACCAAGATCACAGTGCACGCCTATTTTAATCCACTCACTATTTTTCAGTTTACTACCAGAGATTCGTTGTGTAAATATGTTTTTTTGCCCCTCAATATTTAGCTTTAAGGTGCTGTAATTTTCGTTCTCATATGAGTAGAAAATATTTAATATATCGCTATTTTCGGAGAGACGTATACGTGCGATATTGCCGAATGTTTGAGGGTTTTCAATCCTCAAATCGAACTTTATATCCAAACTCTTCTTGAATGTTGGTTGCTCATAGTTAAACACCTCGTATCGGCAGCGTTCATCTTTAATATTGGGTGCGCTTCTAAATCTCAAACCCTCAGCAAATGTATTCAGAGGAGCGATTAGCAGTAAAAAAAGTAGAGTTATGTAGTATATTGGTCTGTGCATAATACAATATTACAAATATTTTTTCAGAAAAGCAAATTTATTTTTTTAACCCTAGGTTAGTACGAATTATGTGAAAACTAACCCTAAATTAACCCATAATGTAATCGCCTAATTTTATTTTTGTTATGGTTAAAATAAAATTTATTATTATAATGAATCAAAAACGAATAATAGTCTCTCTATTGATGTCACTTTTCGCTGTATTAGTGGTTGCACACTCTTGTGTTCAAAGCGATGGAGCGGTGCTGCAATCTAACAACATAGACGACTGCGGACAATTTTGGCATCCGAGCATAGATCAATTGCCGAAATCGTTGATTGTGATCGATGATATAGCAAACAGTAGATACAACAACAATAGCATAGAGCTTGTTGACCATAACTCGGGGCTTCAAACGCACCTCTTAGCGCAATCACTGGCTGGTATTATAAATAGGTATATTAAGCACAACAGAGGCGATCGTGCAGTGTGGTTCAAGACGCAATCGGGACATAAGTCGTATGAAAGAGCCCTGCGAGCGCTAAGTGAGAAGGGAGTTGACATCTCGGCGGAACCGATCTCAGTCTACGAAGTGCTCAACGACACGAGCATCAACTCTATGATCGATGGTTACATCCTCACGGATGTGGTAAATAACCCTGAGAGCGCAACCTATGCAGCGGTCGCATCGCACGTTCACAACGCTATTGTGGTTGATGTTAGAGATGTAGACTATCTTTTGGGTTATAGAGCCGCTAAGAGTTTTAAACTGTTGTGTGATGCACGCAAAAAGACAACTCTCGATGCATGGAGAGAGTTCAAGGATCAGTGCGATAATAGCGCACTAGTTGTAATGCCAGTACAGACTGCACAACTTCGCGAGTTTGCTATTGCGAACAATCTGTTTGTATTCAATCTCAACAAGCAGCAAGCCGACGCTACGAAGGGGCAGAACACAGAGCTCTTCGAGGAGATCCTGCAGTGGTTAGAGCCCAATTCGCCGATATATGGATGGGAGAGTGGAGTGAATGAGGATGTTTTTGTCGATAAAATCTCACGTTATGGCCACATGATGATTCCTGCAGATTGGCTCTACAACACTACTGTGACTTCGCTAGATTACCGCTCATCTCAGGGTTCGATCAGGCTTGAGGATAGCACAATAGAGTGGAGTGATATCAATGACGATGCCTCAAAAGTGGTCTCATTTTATCTGTCGGATGGCGATAATATTCAGTGGATGATGAACAACTTTGAATCAAAGGAGTATCTGCTTAATTCATTCTCAGAGCAGGTGAAGATGGGCTACGGCATTGCAGCATCGAACCTTAGCATGATCTCACCCTCGCAGCTAGAGGCACTATTCTTCAGCGCAAGTGACGGTAGTAGTCTTGTTGAGACTTTCGGTGGGGGTTACTACTACGTAGACACCTTTGGTCAGGAGCGTTCACGAGATGAATCACTCAAGAGAATATCCTCTCGTGTGGCAGCGCATATGAAGCAAAATAATATTAAGCTGCTAGCTCTAATCGCAAAAGATGCCAACAGCCAATCAGCACAGCAGGCATATAGGGAGTATGTGATGGCAAATAGTGAGCTAGAGGGGATTATCGTGACGCAGTATGCTCCCTATGCAGGGGGTGAGGGGAATATTATGTGGTTCAAGAATAGCGAAGGTGTAGATATTCCTGTGATTACGATCAGCTACTCTGTGTGGAATTTTGGTGATGTGAACCATCAGCGAGAGGGCTCTCCTGCCTACATAGCGCAACTCATAAACGAAGATAGCACGGAGTCGCCATTTTACTTAACATCAGTACACGCATGGAGCAGCTTCGCCGACATCGGAGATTCCAACGATTTGACACTAGAGTCAACCTCTCCAAACCGCAATGTAGTGGGCGCAAGTGCTGCATATCAAGTAGCGAAGAGATTAGATGAATCTACCAAGGTAGTCTCTATTGAGGAGTTAGTTTGGCGTGTGAGAGCCCACTATCACCCAAAACAGACCGAAGAGATATTAAAAAACAGATAGAGCAATGAGAAAGATTATTATTACACTTTTTATGCCGCTTCTAATGGTGGCAACGATGTTTGCAAAAGGCAAAGATTATGTGGACTACGTGAACCCATACATGGGTAACATCAGCCATCTACTCGTGCCTACATTCCCAACAGTACACCTGCCTAATAGTATGCTTAGGATCTACCCTGAGAGGGGGGACTACACAGCAAACAAGGTTAACGGTTTGCCTGTAATCACAACAAATCACCGTGAGAGATCGGCATTTAACATCTTCCCTTTTGTGGGGCAGAGCAAGGATGTGCACTTCGCACCGCTGAGCTACGATCTAGAGGTCGTAAAACCACACTACTATGAGGTGTATTTCGATGATATTGAAGTGATGGCACGCTATGCTCCATCGCATCAGTCTGCGATATATAGTTTGGATTTCAGTGGGAAAGATAGTGTAAATGTTGTAGTGAGGAGCAACAATGGTGAGCTTCAATACAAAGATCAACAGATATCAGGTTTCCAACGCCTGAGCGACCGAGTAAAGGTTTTTATACACATCGACGTTAAGCAAAAACCTGCCAATGTGACAAAGCAAAAACACGGAGATGTAGAGTTCTATGTCCTCTCATTCGCAAAAACAGAGACGCACATTGATCTCAAGTATGGTGTCTCATACATCAGCGAGGAGCAAGCTAGCGCCAACCTCAATCGTGAGATCGCACACTACGATCTAGAGACGGTGAAAGCAACGGGGCGTAAGGTCTGGAATAAGGCACTCGGCAAGCTCAATGTAACGGGTGATGACGACCAGCTAAAGAGTGTGTTCTACACCTCACTATACAGGACTTATGAACGAATGATCTGCATGAGCGAAGATGGTCGCTACTTTAGTCCATTCGATGGTAAGATACACTCTGACAATGGTGTGCCATTCTACAACGACGACTGGGTGTGGGATACATACCGAGCGGTGCACCCTCTTCGCACGATCATTGATCCTAAGGTTCAGACCGATATGATAGAGTCATTTATTCGCATGGCGGAGCAGATGGGCAACAACTGGATGCCGACATTTCCTGAGGTCGTGGGCGACACACGCCGTATGAACTCAAATCACGGTGTTGCCGTTGTTATTGACTCCTATCGCAAGGGTCTCACAAATTTCGATCTAGAGAAGGCCTACATAGCGTGTAGAAATGCAATTACGGAGAAGACCCTAGCGCCTTGGTCGAGTGCAAAGGCTGGAGTTTTGGATCAGTTCTACAAAGATAATGGCTACTTCCCAGCGCTGAAGATTGGCGAGAAGGAGAGCGTACCTGAGGTATCAAGTGGCGAGCGCAGACAGCCAGTGGCTGTCACTCTAGGTACTGTGTATGATGAGTGGTGTTTAGCTCAAATTGCTGCAGAACTTGGTTTGGACAAGGATGCTGCACACTTCTCGGAGCGCAGTTTCAACTATCGTAAGATATTCAACTACGACACTCGTTTCTTTCACCCTAAAGATCAAGATGGCAACTTTATCGAACCATTCGATTACACTCGATATGGCGGTATGGGAGCACGTGATGCATACTGCGAGAACAATGGTTGGATTTATCGTTGGGAGGTTACTCACAATGTTGCCGACCTAGTGGAGATGATGGGTGGCAAGAGCTCTTTTGTTGCTGAAATGGAGAGGATGTTTGACCAGGGTCTGGGTGATTCGAAATTTGGTTTCTATGCCCAACTTCCTGACCACACAGGAAATGTGGGGCAATTTTCAATGGCAAATGAGTGTTCTCTGCACATTCCATACCTATATAACTATGCGGGCGAACCGTGGAGAACTCAAAAGCGTGTGCGTAACCTTATGAAGCAGTGGTTCCGCAACGATGTGATGGGTGTTCCAGGCGATGAAGATGGTGGTGGTCTCAGTGGTTTTGTTGTCTTCTCGGCACTAGGATTCTACCCCGTGACAGTGGGACTTCCAATGTATGTAATCGGTGCTCCGATGTTCGAGCAGGCAAAGGTCGATATAGGATCGGGGCGAACATTCACTGTGAAATGTAAGAACTACGCTCCTGAAAATAAGTATATTCAATCTGCAAAGCTCAACGGCAAGAGTCTAAATCGCTCATGGTTTAGCCACGACGAGCTTATGCAAGGTGGCGTTCTAGAGTTTGAGATGGGGCGCTTCCCAAATAAGGAGTGGGCAGCCGATCAGGGCGCTATACCTCCATCGTTTGAGATGTAAAACTAACCTAAAATAATTGTATAACCTTAAAAAGAGATGCCTATGACTCTATTCAAAATTAATGCTTAGTGTTTTTTTCAAAAACAACTATCAATTTTCAGTAATAACCTAAAACTAGATTTACCAGGAAAATATGAAGAAATTTAACAAAATTATGAACCTTCGCTTCATTGCACTGCTCGTCATAGCAGTGTTCGTCTCAGCGCAGAGTCTCTCTGCTCAGACCTTGGAGGTGAGAGGTGTTGTAACTGACGAGTTTGGACCTATCGTAGGAGTCACGGTGTCCACTCCGTCAGGAACGGGAGTTGCAACAGATGCAACAGGAGTTTTTAAAATTAGAGCTAATGCCGGAGATGTACTGACATTTAGCTACATTGGCTACAAGACTATCGAGAAGAGTGTCACGGGGCCAACGCTCAACGTGCAGATGGTCACAGACGATCTGGATCTTGATGAGGTTACGGTGGTAGCCTTCGGTAAACAGAAGACAGAGAGTGTTGTGGGATCAGTCACAACAATCAGACCCGCTTCTCTAAAAGTGCCAACGAGTAACCTCACAACTGCACTTGGAGGACGAATCGCAGGTTTGATATCGATGCAGACATCGGGCGAGCCAGGTGCCGACAATGCGGACTTCTTTATTCGTGGTGTGACCACATTTAACGAGTATTCGAGAGGTCCACTCATCCTGATCGACAATATGGAGCTATCCTCGGATGATCTTGCACGCCTGTCGGTGGACGACATTGCAAGTTTCTCGATCATGAAGGACGCCACAGCCACAGCACTCTACGGTTCTCGAGGTGCTAATGGTGTGATTTTGGTCACAACCAAGGAGGGTGTCGAGGGTAAAACGACCCTTAACTTTAGATATGAGAATTCGATCTCGCAATCTACAAAGAGTGTCGATTTCGCATCACCAGAGACCTACATGAGGCTATACAATGAGTCGATCACAACTCGTAATCCTCTCTATAGTCCTAAGTACACGGAGGATCAAATTTCGGGAGTGACGCAAGGGATCAACCCTTACTACTACCCTGCAAACGACTGGCAAGAGCTTCTATTTAACGACTTAGCTCACAGTCAGCGTGTGAATCTTAGTCTGAGTGGAGGTGGTAAGAAGGCTCGTTTCTACATCGCGGGAGCCTTCAATGACGATAACGGTATCTTGAAGAATGCTGCGACTAACAACTTCAACAACAATATCAAGATTCAGAATATCAACCTGAGATCTAACACCAACATCGAACTAACTCCAACCACATCGGGTGCCGTGCGTTTTAGCGCAAACTTCCGTGGAACTAATGGCCCTATGTACACTGGTAACCAGATGTATCAGCGAGTTATGATGAGTAGCCCAGTGGACTTCCCTGCCTTCTATGAGCCAGACGAGGTGCATCGTGATACAAAGCATATATTGTTTGGTGGAAATCCTAATGGCGGCTTTATCAACCCTTATGCAGATATGGTGAGAGGTTATCAGGAGGGAACTCAAACAAACCTTGTAGCACAGATAGAGTTGACTCAGAAGCTCAACTTCATCACAGAGGGTCTATCGGCTCGCTTTATGGGTAGTACAACCAGAGAGTCATACTATGCTGTCTCACGCTCGTACCAACCATACTTCTACACGATGAGTTCGTTCGACCCAACAACGGGAGATTTCTCGCTCTACAACTTCCAGCAGGGTGATGAATCGCTTAGTTTTGAGAACTCGGGCAATAAGATCATTGCATCAACCGTATATGGCGAATTTGCGGTGAACTACAATAGAGTTTATGGAGAAAAACATGATGTTTCGGGTATGTTAGTCGGAACACTTAGAGAGCTAATCACTTCGGATTTTGGCAATGATCTACAGCGCTCACTCCCGACAAGAAATATCGGTCTTTCAGGACGTTTCACATATGGATATGACAGTCGCTATTTTGCGGAGTTCAACTTCGGTTACAATGGTGCTGAACGATTTGCGGAGGCTAACAGATTTGGTTTCTTCCCATCGTTTGGTGCAGGATGGATTGTCTCTAACGAGAAGTTCTGGCCAGAGAATAAGATTTTAAATAAACTAAAGCTCAAGTCTACGTATGGTATAGTGGGTAATGACGCTATTGGTGATCTAAATGATCGTTTCTTCTACCTCTCGCAAGTGAGTAAGGATAAGCCCCTCAACAATAACTTTGGTGAGGAGAACGGTAATGTGAACTCCAATGCTACGGGTATTACGATCCACCGCTATGCAAACCCATACATCACGTGGGAGAAGGCTGCAAAGCTAAATCTAGGTTTTGAGGCTACGCTAATCAATAACCTCACCCTTCATTTAGATTACTTCAACGAGCGAAGAACTGGTATCTTGATTAATCGTGAGGGAATACCATCGACAACGGGTCTTACGGATGTTCCGCCACCAGCTGGCACAGCACCTGCAAACGTTCGTGCAAACATTGGTTCAGCAAACTCTTCAGGTTTGGAGTTCACGCTAGACTATAACCACTTCTTCAATCAAGATGTTTGGTTGCGCGTTAACACCACTTTCACATACGCAAAGAGCGTCTACGACGACTACGAGCAGATCGTACCTGAGGGTATGTGGTGGTTGGAGTATTCGGGACAGGCTATCGGTCAGCAGCGAGGTCTAATCGCAGAGCGACTCTTCATCGACGAGGCTGACATTGCGAACTCTCCAGTTCAAACTTTCGATAACAGCAACGAGATTGGAGTTATGCCAGGTGATATTAAGTATAAGGATATCAATGACGACGGCATTATCAACTCATACGATATGGTTCCTATTGGCTACACCGCAGTACCACAGATTGAAAGTGGTGTTGGATTCTCATTCGGAGCACACGGTTTCGACTTTAGCTGCTTCTTTAGATTGGCGGGGCGTGTATCGTTTATGATAGACCCTACGGGTAATAGCTATGGTGATGGTTCGGTGGGTACTGCTCCATTCATTGGTAACCACTCTCTAATGCAGGCATGGGCCGATGATCACTGGTCGGAGTCGAATCGTGACCCATACGCACTATGGCCTCGACTATCGAATACGGCTCGTCCAAACAACGAACAACCAAGTACTTGGTGGTTGCGCGACGGTAGCTACATACGCCTAAAATCAGCTGAGATCGGTTATACGATTCCATCGAAATACACTCGCAAGATCAAGGCTGAGAATATTCGCATCTACGTTAGTGGTCTAAACCTATTCACACTGAGCAAATTTGATTTGTGGGATGTTGAGATGGGTAGCTCTGGATTGAACTATCCAATCCAAAGAGTCTTTAACCTAGGTGCAAACATTAATTTTTAAAACTATATCATAATGAGAAAGCAACTATTATGTATTATATACTCACTATTGGGTGTAGCTACAATCTCGTGCAGCAACTATCTTGATGTTGTTCCTGATAATGTTTTGTCGATTGAGCAGATATTTAGCACACGTGAGACAGCATGGCAAATGCTGCATACTTGCTACGACTATATGCCAAAACCAGCTAATATATGCTACAATCCAGCGATACTGTGTGGTGATGATAATGTCAACCCCCAATTCTCAGACCCTCAATTCTTCTACTACCGCAATCGCACGAGTGCCTATGTAGCAGAGGGTCGACAGAACACAACGACTCCACTTATCGACTATTGGGATGGAGCAAACTACGATCACCTCAATCAACGTTGGGGCGATGCTGACGAGCGAGGTAATCTAAAGAGCCTTTGGGCGGGAATACGCCAGTGTAATATTATGATCGAAAACATTGAGCTTGTGCCCGATATGAAGGCGGATGAAATTGCGCAGTGGAAAGCCGAGATGCAGGTTCTCAAGGCTTACTACCACTACTACCTATTTCAGCTCTACGGTCCAATCCCATATATGAGCGAAAACCTATCTATCTCACAGAGCCCTCAGGAGGTTCAACGAGAGAGAGAAACTGTGGATCAAGTAGTTAAGAAAATTGTTGCCGAGATCGATGAAGCAATCGCCAGCGAAGCACTCCCTGCAACTATGGCTGGTAGTCGTTACGATCTAGGGCGCATCAACCTCCCTGTGGCGAGAGCCATCAAGGCAAAGGTTCTGGTTCTAGCTGCAAGTCCACTATTTAATGGAAACACAAAGTACGCTAACTACCTAAACTCAGAGGGGGCAAATCTCTTCAATCAGCAATATTCAGAGCAAAAGTGGATCGATGCGGCAACAGCCTGCAAGGAGGCGATTCAAGCGGCACACGATGCTAGCCTATCGCTCTATGAGTTCGATCCTGCATACCACGCTTTGGAGGTGTCAGACAAGACCATTCAAGAGCTAACGCTTCGTGGTCAAATCACACAGAATCAAAACAACACGGAGCTTGTTTGGGGTATTGGTCGTCAATATGTGAAGAACCTTATCTTCTATGCTAGTGCACCTCTATACGATTCGCAAGGAGGTATCAGTCCAGGTTCGTTCAACGACCTTCACGGTGCAACGATGAACGTAACGGATGGATTCTACACTCGCAACGGTGTGCCAATTGATGAGGATAAGAGCTACAACTATGCTCAGATGTATAACCTCACTAGCGTACCTAGCGAAGATGCCTTCTACTTTAACGATGAGAGTGATGTGCGAGTTCCTATCTACAACACATCTCGAGAGCCACGCTTCTACGCATATCTTGGTTTCGACCAAGGGCGCTACTACTCTAGAGAGCAACCAGACGATACAAAGAGCTATGTAATCCACAATAAAGCGAGTGATTTCGCAGGCGTAAGTCGCCTACACCACACTCCAACGGGTTATACGACTAAGAAGCTAATTCCGTGGGATCGTCAGCACATCGATGGCAAGATCAACAATATCGATGAGGTGCTCTACTTCTTCCCTATTATACGTCTCTCGGATCTATATCTAATGTGTGCCGAGTCACTCAACGAGTCGGGAGCTTCAAAGGCAGACGTATTCTCATACCTCCAACCTATTCGCACAAAGGCTGGATTGGATCTAGAGACAGGAAGCATAGAGTCTACGTGGACGCTACACAGCAAGTATCCAACAAAACCAGAATCGAAGGAGGGTCGCCGAGATATTATCAAGCAAGAGCGAATGAACGAGCTTGCCTTCGAGGGTCAGCGCTACTGGGATATTCGTCGCTGGAACGATGCGGAACTATACTTCAACCGCCCAATAAGGGGTTGGAATGCGAATGGATATACCGATGTTGAGTACTATCAGGTTAGAACTATCGAAGAGCGCAGATTCTCTTCAAAGGATTATTTCTGGCCAATCAAACAGACATCCGTAGATACAAACCCTAAGTTGCTCCAATCACCAGGTTGGTAGGAATAGTATAAATTTTTAAAGTCAAAAAATTATGCGAAAAATATTATTATCAACGCTTGTTGCTATAGTAGCACTCTTGTTGAATTCGTGCAATAATACAGATCTTTTAAGGGCTTTTGGGCCTGAGGACTCAACACCCCCTGGTGTAGTGACAAACGTTACGTGGGAAGCAACACCTGGAGGTGCGATACTCTCATACACACTACCCATGGACCCAGATCTATCATATGTGAAGGCTGTCTATGAGGTAAATGGTGTCACTCGTGATGTTATCGCTTCACAGTACAACACATCACTCACAATTGATGGTCTACCAAATATGGATCAGAGAAACGTTCAGATTTTCTGCTACGACAAGATGAATAATGCCTCAGCTCCATACTCAGTGGATATTATCCCAGAGGAGTCCCCAGTACAGGTTATGCGCAATAGCTTGGAACATGAGATGGGGTTTGGTGGCTTCACCGTAAGATACAAAAATCCATCTCGTGCTGAGCTAACTATCGAGGTTTCTCAGTTCGTTGAGGGCTTTGACGATCTACGTTTCTATGAGTCAAGAGTCTTCACTCAGGAGCAGGGCGAGTGGCAAGTCATCAACCTTCCAAACAAGAAGAATATCTTCGCGATTGTGATCAAGGATAGACATGGCAATATCTCCGATGAGTATCGCTTCGAGGATACCCCATGGAGAGAGGTCTACCTCGACAAAGGTATGTTCGAATATGTTGGCGAGCCAAAGGTGTTCGATAAGGATGACTGGTATCAGTGGGGCGGACGCCCATCCAATGTTTGGGATAACAACGTGGGTGACTGGAACTTTATGCAGACTGGCGGTGATGGATCATATCCTCACTACTTCCATATTGACTTTGGTGACAAGTACCCTATCGGACGTATCCTATTCCAACAGCGTACGGGAGATAGTGAGATATTTGCGACATCGTGCCCTCGCAAGTTTAACGTCTATGGAGCGGCTGAGCTACCTATGCGAAATTCGAGTGATCCGCTTGATGGTTGGATCAAGCTCAACAATGAGACCTTCGAGGTGGTTCGTCCATCGGGGCGCAAACCTGGTGAGCCAGTGACCGAGGAGGATAGAATTGCAGCAAGAGAGGGTATAATGTTCACCATCGACACTGAGTTCCCACGCCCTGAGATCAGATATATTAAATTTGAGTTCACAGAGGGGTTCCAAAACAATATGGTTATTGTTAGCGAATTTAGTTTCTGGGCGCAGTGGAGATAATCTAAAAATGAAGTGTATTATGAAAAATATAATGTATAGAGTATTGGGCTTGTCGGCACTATGTTTAGGAGTGTTCGTTTTTAGTTGTTCCGATATTTCAGAGACCCAGGAGCAGTTTCTATCTCAAGGAGAGAAGAGCTATGTGGGTAAACTCGACAGTGTAGAGGTTTATGGTGGAATCAATCGTGTAGTAATCTCAGGAGAGAACACATACCTAAGAAACGCCACAAAGTGTCATGTAGAGTGGACCTCGGTACTTGGTGAAAAAGGGGAGCAAATATTCGATATAGCAGAGCATATCGAAGGGCGATTCACCAAAGTTGAGATTGCTAATCTAGCTGAAGGAAACTACGATTTTATTGTCTACACAACTGACAATATTGGCAATAAATCTCTCTCAGTGGCTTGTTCTGGCTCGGTGTATGGCGAGGAGTATGCCGCAAATCAACTTAAGATGGTGGCAACATCCATCGCTAAAAACAGTGATGGCTCGGCTGATATTCATCTCTCAGAAGTTGATGATGTCGTGAGCATTAGGGTTGACTACTACAATTCGAGCGACGAGCTCGTCTCTATGGAGTTTGATTCACCTAGTGGTAATGTAGTGATACCAGACTGGCGTGGAGCTCAGAGCGAGAGTATCTCGATCACAACCTCAATCATACCTGAGAGCAAACACGGAATCGATGTATTAGAGCTTGGCAAACAGACTCAAAATATTGAGCGAGGAATGGCAAAATATAGCGCCGACAAGGGACAGTTCTCGGTACAGCAGTACACAGCTCACGACGACACGGGTCATGAACTTCCTCCACACGGAGGTGGTGGTGGTACTATCGCTCTAATCGATGGTAACGAGAATTCGGAGATGTGGTCTAATGGTGTACCAAACGTTTTTAGCTTCGATATGGGTCAAGCGCACTACCTCACGGAGGTGAGTGTCGTTGGACGCAAAGACTATGTAGGATGGGATCTTGTTAAGTTCGAGATCTGGGGGCGTGAGTCTCTAGACGATGGCCCTGATGGAGACACAGGTTACTACATCCAAACCGATGGCGGTGTGACATCTTTGATCGCTGACTTCGAGGCTGAGGCGCTACGCCGAGGATGGAAGCGTGTTGGTAAGGGCTGGTTCACATATGGCGAAAAGGGTTATCGCCCGACTCCACAACGTGCAACCACACAACTCACCGAGGTCGATCACTCGTTCCGACCACGCTACATCATGTTCAGAATGATGTCGGTGATGACACCTGACGATTTTGGTAACCACTACAACTATAATGGTGATGATGGTGGCTACTGGCTCTATGATGGCTTTATGAAGGAGGATAGACGCACCGCTAATGTGGGTGAGCTATACTTCAATGCACAAGATTATATGTATAATATTCAGTAAGTATGAGAAAAATAATTTTAGTGCTTATTTTCGTTGTCTCTTCGCTCGGGTTTGCTCGAGCGAAGGGCTACGCTGAGCTGGTTGATACTAGAATCGGAACACAAGGTAGTGGTCTGGGGTGTGGATTTACGTTCGTTGCGGCGACACATCCATTTGGCATGATGCAGTTTGGACCAACGTTCTTCGCTCCCCAAAAGGGAATTGTAGTGAATCAGATGTCTGGTGCGGGATGCCCCAATATGGGTAACTTCCCTGCTGTGGCCCTTGCTGGGAGATTGGAAAGATCTCCCAACGATATGAATAGTCTCCCAAAGTATGAGCGTACAACACGCACAACAGCGGGAGAGCTCTCAGCGGTGATGCCCGATGGTGTAGAGTATGATCTAACGGTGTCGGAGCGTTCGGGGCTTGCACGTTTTCAGTTCCCCGACTATAGCAAGGAGGGAACAGTGATGATTGGATCGGGAGTCAATGCTACATTCGTTGACAACTCTATGGTGACAATCACCTCACCTCGCAGCTGTGAGGGTTTTGCCGATAGTGGCGAATTCTGTGGCTCTAAAACTGATTATAGAGTCTACTTCGTGGCCGAATTCAACAAGGATGCAGCAGTAACTGGCACGTGGGCTGGAGAGCATATGCGAGATGGCAGAGTGACTGCAACAGGGCAAAATAGTGGTGCCTACTTCAGTTTCGACACCTCGGATGGCAAACCCGTAGAGTATCGAATTTCAATCTCTTATGTCTCGGTTGCTAACGCTCGTGAGAATCTCGAAAAGGAGACCTCTGGGCAGAGTTTCGAGGATATTAGAGAGGCGACCGTAGGCAAGTGGGATAAGTTTCTCGGGGCAATCGATGTAAGTGGTCAGAGCCACGACCGTGAGGTGCAGTTCTACTCGTCGCTATACCACACAATGCTACACCCTAACGTGTTTAGTGATGTAAATGGAGAGTACATTGGCGCTGACTTTCAGGTACACACACTCCCTGAGGGGCGTGCAGCCTACACAACATGGAGTGGCTGGGATACGTACAGAACGCAGAGCCAGTTGGTAGCTATGCTATTCCCTTCGATAGCCTCAGATATGATGCAATCGGCAATCGATTTTGCCGATCAAGCTGGAGGTTATGGTCGTTGGATCACAGCAAACATCGAAACAGGAATAATGCACGGCGATCCTATGCCCATAATTATTGCTAATAGTTATGTACTTGGCGCTACCGATTTCGACACTCATAGGGCCTATGAGCACATGGTCAGAGGAGCAAACGTTGAGGGTACTTTCTCTCAGAATATTCTTGTTCGCCCAGGTCTTGACAACTACATCAAAAATGGTTTTGAGAACGCTTCCCTATGTCTGGAGTACACCTCTGCAGACTATGCAATCGGACAGTATGCACTAAAGGCGATGAACAACGCCAAGGATGCGGAGTTCTATACGAAGCGAGCTGGAAACTGGAAAAATCTATTCGATCCATCGACAAATTGGCTACGCTCACGTTGGGCTCACGACCAGACATGGAAAGAGCCACATCACGACTGGCGTGAGGCTACAAAGGAGAATTACTTCTGGATGGTACCCTACGACTTGACAACACTTATCGATACGATTGGTGGACAAGAGGTCGCGTCGAAGAGACTAGACGAACTCTTTGTTCGCCTAGATGCCGACTACGATGGACATCACTTCGCAGCTGGTAACGAACCAAATTTCCTTGCTCCATGGGTCTATAACTGGACAGAGAGACCTTACAAGACCACTGAGGTTATTCATCGAGTATTCAATGAGATATACAGCAGTAAGGCTGATGGCCTACCTGGCAATGACGATTGTGGCGCTATGGGTGCGTGGTATGTCTTCGCTTCGGTAGGGCTCTATCCCGTGATTCCAGGAGTAGCTGGATTCTCGACTAACACACCCCAATTCGACCATATTGTTATCACTCTTGAGAGTGGCAAGAAAATAAACATCGAAGGCGGAGGCGCAGATCTCTACACAAAATCCATGAGCTTGAACGGGAAACCATATAGATCCACATGGATCGATTGGAGTGAGCTCTCATCTGGAGCCAACCTACAATTCAAGTGCTCAACAAAACCAAATAAATCGTGGGGAGTAAAACGCAGATAGGGTTTGAACTAGGGCTCTAATCAAAAAAAGAGCACTATAAAATCCCATTAAAACAGAAGGGCACGTTGTACAAATCCAACGTGCCCTTCTCTTATTACCAAGAGTCTAATTACTTGTGCTGACCTCGCTTTTGAAGGTAGTCGATCAGCTCCTCTGGTCTATCTGTCTGGATGAGTGTCGCACCTGTGGTGTCGAGAATCCAGCCCCAACTCTGATCCGCCTGGTCAAGCTCAACAGCGCGATCGTCGTGGTGGCCTGCACAGAGGTAGTCCCAAAGCGAATTGACCCATATTTTTGCACCGCTCTCGATCATATCCTTCACGATTGACTGCACCTGCTCGTTGTACTCCTTGAATACGATCTCATAGGCGTAGGGCTTGTAGTTTTGTTTATAGCCATCGTAGATCTGTTGAGCCCCCTCGGTATCGATCTTGATCACTGGCATAAAGAGCATATTATCGAGCGCTTGAGGCATCTGAGAGCGCATCTGCTCGTATGGAGCTGACGATTTGATAACACACTGATCCACAGTCTGTGTACGCTCCAAAATCTCGATCACTTTGTCGAAGTGCGCATGTCCCTTGTCAACATTCACTAAGATGCGATCCTTGCATACTCTCATCGCCTCCTCAAGGGTTGGAATCTGGTGGTGAGTCGCTGAATTTGCACCGTTGCGAAGGCGCATCTGCTTGATCTGAGCAAGAGTGTAGTCAGATGGCAAACCCTTGCCCGTTGTTGTTCGATCGAGGGTCTTGTCGTGCAGGAGGATAATATGCCCATCCTTTGTGCAACTCACATCGATCTCAACCATATCAACCCCCATCTCGATACAGTTCTCGATGGCTTGAATCGAATTCTCAGGCGTATTGCGCCAGTCGCCACGATGGGCAATAACCATAACCTGCTCCTTTGAGTCATCCTGCAACTGCGGCTGCTCTTCAGCGCACGAAAAGGCGCAACACAACGCCAGAACAGCTGTTAAAAGTGTTAGTTTTTTCATCTTGTTTTTGTAATTAAAATTGCGTTGGCTACTCGTCTTTCGCCCTCGGCATCAAACTTTTTATTATCAGACGGATGGTTCACAACCCCCTGATCGTGAGTCCACATTGTGGTAGAACCACCACCATCTAGGTTGAGTGCATCCTCGGCTCCGAGCCATCGAACAAGGCTCTGAACCTCGAGGATCGTTAGCCCCTGCGAGAGCTCAGCACGACCATCAATGGTGATTAGAAGCACCCCTCCATCAGCTCTTTTTGCGATAACCGTGCGTGGATGACGACCATAGAAGTGGCTCTCATCACGAATCACGAGGGACTCACCATCTAGGATCATAAGTGGACCCGAGCTCATCACATCCTCCGCCTGAAGTGTGCTCTCCCACGAGAGAGGCTCCTGCGGTTTCACGATCTCACTCTTTGTACCACGAATGACTATCGTACCATTTTGAGTTGAGACTCTACGCCCATCCGAGCCCGAATCATTTGGAGCGAACTCCTCGCCATCGACCATAATGTAGTCAACAGATTGGTATGGCGGCTTCACATTGAAGAACGTTCCATTCACCGCTGCAATTGCTTCGCCACGCTCCGCCATCTTGGAGGTGAACTCCAATCCGTTATGCGCTGCCACATCGAGCTTCACGCCCTTGGCTTTGGGGCTGATCTCTAGAATCGATATGAACTGGTTGGACTCAAAGATTGGGTTCTCACCCTTTAGGAATTGCTGCTGTTTTAGGCTCACTCCACGTGCCAATTTCTTACTCTGCCACTGAGCACTAACAACCGTTAGCGAATCACTGCTCTGAGCCTCCACGCTAAGCGCAGAGAGCAGTCCCACAGCACATAGCCAGATAAATTTTGATGAAATTTTATTCATACTCCCTCATTTATTTAGTGCAATATAGTAAATAAAATCATATCAGAGGGCTCCCCGATGTGGAAAACCCTCTGATAATCTTTTGTCGTATGCTAGTAGAGTGGATTTTGCTTTAGAGCATTGTCTCGACTAAGGTCGATAACTGCCTGTGGAATTGGGCCGTATTCGTGCTTACCAGCCACAAACTGAGCATTCTGAAGGTGCGAGCGAGTAAGTTTTTCGCTTGCGAAGTAGTTGTTGAGTACCTCAG
>CAYJIY010000034.1:0-18285 GCA_964370415.1 uncultured Alistipes sp. | reverse complement strand
CTCCCGAATCATTTTCTA
Organism: uncultured Alistipes sp.; assembly: GCA_964370415.1. Taxonomy (GTDB): domain Bacteria; phylum Bacteroidota; class Bacteroidia; order Bacteroidales; family Rikenellaceae; genus Alistipes. The sequence continues at coordinate 18,267 of CAYJIY010000034.1, read as the reverse complement.
AGCACTAAAACCACACTCTATCGCAAAATAAAATAGGGTGCCCAACCAAAAGTTAGGCACCCTATTCTTATCTGACGGATTATCTACTAGAAGTATTGACCTCTTAGATCCTCAATTTCTGATAGCTCCTGCATTGCAGAGAACGAAAGCTGTGAAGCGATATTCTCCAACACTGCTTGTGCACGTACTCGCTCAGCCTCAAGAGTTTGAGCTGTTCCCTTCTCAACTGCATCGACAACAAATACATATGCTGCATTCATCCCCTTAACAGCCGTAGATGGCGTTGCAGATTGCTCCGTAGAGGTGATTGCACCAACTACACGTGGCTCAACACCCATACCATCAATATAGAATGAAGCGTAGTTTACATTCTCGAAGTTTGCAACCTCAGCACCTAGGCTATTAGCCTGCTCCTCGATTGTAGAACCAGAGATCTCAGCCTTAATCATATCATATTTCTTGTTACGACGAAGGATTGAACGAATCTGCGCTGCAACCTTCTCAACAGGGATAATCTTGTTATCATCGATCTCAGTAAGTGTTGCAACAACGTAGTTATCACCAACTTTGAAGATATCTGAAACATCACCAACCTCTGCACCATGTGCCCAGATCACGATCTCACGTGAATCATCAACACCTGGCAAAGTGCGCTGTCCCTGTGGGATTGAAGCGATACGAGGAGTCATTGCGATCTCAGACGATGCATCTGCGAACGAAACACCACCACCATTCATGCTAGATGCGAATGTATTTGCTTGACTGTGGATATCTGTACGTGTCTGAGACGAAGCCTCAAGAGGGTACGTGATTGTAGCTACTTGAACGTGCTTCGTAGGACGATCAACACGGTATGCTTGCATGATCTGAAGAGCGTCACCCGATGCAATTAGAACAACATCACCTCTCTTAGCATCGCTAAGCTTCTCAACAAACTCGCCTTGAAGAACAGAGAATGGAATCACCCCAAGATCTCCTCCATTAGCAGCAGTTTGCTGGAACTGAGAGTATTGCGCTGCAACGCTTGCGAAATCAGCACCACCCTCGATAACGTTTACAAGGCTATCAGCAAGAACAGTCTCAGTGTAAGGAAGCACGATGTGGCGAAGTCCGATTGAGTCTGGAAGCATCTTGCTCTCAACTACTCTCGACATTGTCCATGCGTTGTTCTTCATCACTGGTCCATACTGCTCGCCTGCCATCAAAGCCTCAGCCTCATCAGCTGGAAGCATCGACGCTGTAACGAAGCTTTCGGCTACAGAACCGTTGCGATTTGCACGAACGAAACGTCTTACATCGTCTGCCGCTGCGAACTCCGCACCAACACTCTGCGCTGTGTTCTCAATCGCTAGAAGGTCCTCAGAAGTTGGCTCAACATCGAACATTACGTAGTTGATCGAACGCAAAGGAGTCTGCTTAAACGATTTTTTGTGAGCGTTATAGTATGACTTTATTTCGCTATCTGACACATTAACAACTGAATCTGGAATCGAGCTATAGCTCTTCGAGATCCAACGACCCGAGAATGTATTATTTGCTGCATCAACACCATCCTCTAGCTCTAGTTTGTTCACATAAACACCACGAGCAACAAGACTTGAGAACTTTGTGCTCTCTCTCTCTAGGCGAATCTGCTCATTTAGGCTAGCCCACATAGACGCCATCTGAGGGTTTGTCTCTGCTTGCAAAACGAAGTTTTGAACCGCAGCTACGCTGTACTGCCCCGTTGCTGGATCTGTAAATAGGTTGTAGAGAACCTGCGATGGATACTCACCACTGATGATAGACATACGCTCTTTGTCACCAACAGAGAGTGCCGCCTCTTCGAAACCTGGTACCAAAACATACTTAGCGAAGAGCATCTGCCATACGTTGTTTGACAACATTGTAGCCTCCTGCTCAGAGGATCCTGTGTTACCGCTCTGCGCCTGAAGGTCATTTCTCTCCATCATATACTCCGAGTATAGGACTTCATGATCTGCGATAACACCCACAACAGGGTCGCTACCTGACATACCCATCTCTGGTTTCAGGGTCAAAATAAAAGCCAAGAGCGCAATAGCAATAACTGCTGATAGCACAATGCCGTACTTGGTTCTTAATGTGTTTAAACTTGCCATATTAAATTTTCATTGAATTATTTGTTCAAAATAGTAGCCAAAGATAGTAATTTTTCGCAAAATTTCATGAATTACTACAAAAAAATATTATATTTTCTTCACTTTAGCCAATTCTAAGCGCGAGCGTGTCGTTCTGAGGATCTTCACATAGAGACCTCCAAACTCGAGCTCTTCGCCTGCTTGGGGGATTCCTCCGTGGTTATAGATTATGAATCCAGCTAGCGTATCATACTCCTTATTCTCCTCAATATCTAGCGAATACTTCTCGTTGAGATACTTCACCTCTAGCCTGCACGACAGCACAAACTCCGTCTCAGAGATCTGTTGTTCTATCAAATCTGGGACATCATGCTCGTCCTCAATTTCGCCAAAAATCTGCTCCAAGACATCTTCAAGGGAGATAATTCCCGCGGTGCCTCCAAACTCATCGATCACTACAGCGACCTTGTTCTTATGCTTCATAAAGTGCTGCAACATAAGTTGCAGAGGCATAGTCTCCGCCACACACTGAACTGGCGTAACTAGCTCATCCATAGTTGTTGGTGTTGCAAACAGTCGCTTTGAATTGACATATCCCACTATGTTGTCGATACTGCCCTGCCACACAAATATGCGAGAGTATTGACTCTCCACGAATCGATCTGTCAGCTGCTGTATAGTTGAATTTTCGAGATCTATCGCCTCCACGTCCACACGTGGAACCATGCAGTCTCGAACCCTTAGATCAGCAAAATCCAGAGCATTTTGAAACAGTTTTATCTCGCTCTCCGACTCGTGAGAGCTATCAGTTGGGTTTGTATCTAGAAGATCCGCTAGGTCGGTTCTATCAAAACCTGAATCGTCACTATCGCCATTGTTACGCTGTCCCAATATTCGCAGAATTGTGTGCGAGATGAGCGTTGTGAGCTTTGCCACAGGATACAATATAAGATAGAACAGGTATATTAGCGGCGAAAGTGCCTTATAGTAGAAGTTTGCGTTACTTCTGAATATTGTTTTAGGTAGAAATTCTGCCAAGAATATAATCAGCAGGGTCGAGATGACAGTCTCGATCAAGACCATCCCTCCAGAGAGAGTACTCCATCCCGCACGATCAACAACTGCACGTATGGCGATGCTCATCATCAGAGAGTAGACAACCAGAGCGATGTTGTTGCCAACCAATATTGTCGTGATATACTGCCCTGGGTTGCGAGCAAACACATCTGCAACAAAGTCGAACATTCGGCTCTGCTTACGGTCTATCTCCAACCTTAAACGATTCTTACTCGTGAAGGCGATCTCCATACCAGAGAAAAACGCCGAGAGCAGAATCATTAATACTATTATTATTAATGGTACGGTCAACATAACAACTAGTTAATTGATTATTTCTAAAACGCAAATCGATGAGCCTAAAACAAGTAAGACCCACCAACTCTCATTACATATTTTACTCAGCACCAAGGTGCAGGCACATAAATGGCGACATGCACCACTTAGCTTACTCTTTCTCGCCCTAGCGCACCCTCACAACTTAGTGCCATCCCCACAATCTAGCGCCATCCCTACAATCTAGCGCTGTTGAGGTATATCTACCATCTCCCCCACCTCTCTCTGCAACTTGTTTTGCTGAGGCTGAGCTAGTGGCGCAGAGGGTTTTCTCTCAGGCATAGGTGGTGGAGTTCTCTTCACCATAGGCAGAGGTGGCTGAGCGGGTTCCGCTGATTTTGTAGTCGACAACGAATCTTGAGTTGAGAGTGAATCAGCGCCTTGCGGTGCCATCTCAAACTCCATTCGCCCTTTTGTACTTCGGAGTCTCCAGTTCGAGAAATCGTCGTTTGCCTCGAATCCAACCCCCACAAAGACATCACGCCCCTTATTTTGGATCAACTTATAGTCTACGTTAGTGTAGATCCTCTTAGTTTTAGCGTTCCAAAAAAGTTGCTGAGTGTAGAGGGTCTTTCCATCGGCCTTTGTAACCACGACATCGCCCTTCGCCTCCCAAAGTTCTTTGCCCGTGTAGTAGATCGCATAGTTGGATGTCATGACCATATCCACGCCCTTCGTTGAGTCTTTGTAGAATGTAGTAACCTCTACCCCCTCACGAAATTCACGATATGGCTCTTTTGCCAGGGAGTAACCCTCAAGCAGTGGAGCGACAAAAACGTATGATCGATCACCATTTTCGGACATAACAACCTCCATATTAATACCATACTCCGTCACAAGGTTCTGCTCCAGATCATCCTCTGCAACACTCTCTTGTCCACACGAATATAGCAACATAGCACCCCCCACGAAGGAGAGTGCTACTGTTACATAATATCGGAGATTGTATCTCATTAATTTATCTTGCTCTTACTGTAGTCGAGACACCTGCTCCCAAACCACACTTCACAGTGTAAGCTCCGCCCAACGAAAGCTCGTTGAAGAAGATTGTGTTCTCGTCTGGGAAGTTAGCTCTATAGTTAGACATTGTGCTCTTCGCTACTGATAGGTATGGAGAGCTATCGTCCATCAAGCTAACCGCTTTAGCCATTGTATCGTAAGCTGCCCAGAATGCCGCTTGTGCTGGGAACGCCTCACAACCCGATGTTGTGCTACCGTAGCACTGTGCCAACACGAAGTATGGTACACTGTTGTCTGGGTTCAAAGTGCGAGCTTCACGAGCTGCTGTTGCTGCTGCGCTATACTTGCTGTCTGCTAGTTGAACAAGGCTCAAACGAACCAAAATTTCCTCCTTAGCAACAGGATCTGTTGTATGTTCGAGGCTCTCCTCTAGGTACTTAACCGCACGCTCGAAGTCTTGCTTGTTCTGGAACGCTGCCGCTAGGAATACTGCTGTCTCAGGTAGACGCTCTAGCTCGTAGTACTTCTCAGCGATAGTGAAGAAGAAGTCGCTAGTACACTCCGCACGTGACATCAAAGATACCGCCTTAGCAAGAAGCTCAGAATCCTCTGGTGCTGCCTCGATCTTAGGCTTGTAGATCTCCTCTAGTGCCTCGCAGTTCGCTGCACCACTTGTAGCCAAAAGAGCATCAAGTTGAGCCTTTGCCTCTTCGTTGCCACCAACTAGTGCAAAAAGACGCTCATACTCGTCAAGAACGATATCAGCTAGTACATCATCCTCACTCTTGAAGTCATCAACAAGGTTGCTGAAGTATAGAGCAACTAGATCTGGCTTAACTTGATCGCCACTCGCTGCGATAGCATCTTGAAACACTTTACGAAGACCTGGACGATCTGTCCCCTTGTAAGTTGCATACTCACGAGCCTTACGATCCATGATGTAGGCCGTTCCTTGAGTTTTATGGTTACCGAAGTGCTGTGCACGAAGATCGTAGATCAACATCAATGAGTCGATATACACATCCTTCTCTGCTAGGCTCTTAGCTCGGTTGATTTTATTCTTGTAGACAGTTGCACCACGTACATATGTACTAGATGCTGCTGCTGGTGCACCCTGCAACAGAAGTTGGAGGTAGTGACCTGCTGCGTTGTAATCACGATTATCGATAGCCTCCTTAAGGAAGTTGCTATTCAAAATGTTAGCTTGACGCTGCTCCACAGTCTCCCCCCATGGCGCAAACTTTGGATCACTGAAATCTTGTGCTTTAACAGTAACACAAACACATGCCAATAACACGGCAAAAAGTACTTTGTTTAAGTGTTTCATCTCTTAGATAGTTTTTAGTTATTTTATTTTTATGTGTAGTCACAATTAATCGTACTTAGGCTTAACAAACCAGTAGTCTTGAGTCTCAGGTCCGGCGAAGAAGTTAAATCCGATCGAGAACTTCAGGTGACGCTGATTTACCAGCCCTAGGCTCTCTGCAAGGTTTTTCTTAGCTTGACGCCCTCCATACTCAACACCAAAGTCAAGTGCCGATACTGCCATAAAACGCACTGGCACCGAAACCCCTGCTGTTATAGCGTACTCCTTGAGCTTAGCACCTCCATAGGATTGGTAGTAGTCGCCATAGCGCACACCTGCACGATATGACCAACGCTCCCAAAATCTACGTACATCGAAACGATCTGGAGTGTACTCCGCTCCAAGCTTGATTGTCGTTGTGTTAACATACGACACCACAGCATCAGAGTTCGTCGTTCCGATCACAAGGTCGTTATTCTGAGCCTGCCAATCTTGATATACAAGATCCGCTCCAAGTTTCCACTTGTTATCTTGGTAGAACACACCAGCAGCCAACTGTGATGGTAGGCGCATAGGCAAATTCTCATTCTCAGTCAGCGCAATGCTTGTAAGTGTACCACTCACAGCCACTGTCTTAGCCACCGTTGGGTCTAGATCACCTCCCAAGTCATAAGTCGCACCAAATGTCAGGATACGATCCTTATTCATTATAGCGTTCCACTGCACACCCACTTGAAGCTTCATCTTCGAGATAGAGTACTGCTCAACACCCGATGTTGATGGCAGTGTAACATTGTCCACAATATTTGCAGGCGTAGCTATATAGTTTCGAGAAATATCACCCCAATAGTACAGCGCAGCCACACCAAACGAGAGATCCTTCACAGGCTCCCAACCCAAACCTAGCTTCACCTGAGAGATATCTCCCTCGCCTAGATATTGGTGCTGAACCCAACCAAAATCGCTATTAAAGACTGGCTCTGAGTTTATTCTATAACCCACGCTGCTGTATGGTGTAACACTAAAACCCAGACCCAAATTCTTGGCAACTGGCATCTGAAAAGCGATATCACGCAAGTTAAACGTGTTGTAGCTAGTCGATGTAGTCTGCCCCGCTATGGTCTGCGAGTTGTAGTAGTTCTGTCCCTCCATTCCGAAGTTAAAGAGAAAGCTACTCGGGCGTGCCGCGCTAAAAGATGCTGGGTTTAGCAAGTTAATATTGCTATAACTCCTCATCGCGATTCCTACTCCACCCATTGAGCGAGAGAACTGGCTACCCTGTGTTGACAACTCCCCAAGCCCATACATTGAATATGGCGAGAAGGCATTAATGCTACTCGTCTGGGCTGAAAGAACTGTTGGCAGCGCAATGGCCGCAATTCCGATTAAAACTTTAAGAAAACTTCTCTTTACTTCCTGCATTGTACTCTAAAATTCTATTCAATCCGCAATAGATCAAATTCTGATTCGCAAATATCGTATTTTTAATTCTTTTTGCCAAGTATTTTGCGTCCCCACCCAAAAAAATAATCAATATTTTTTCAAAATCGGCTCCAAAACGCTCTATATACCCCTCAATTTCATAACAAATCCCCTGAGTCACTCCCCTAGCTATGGCGGATCGTGTGGTATTGCCCACCCCACTTAGTGCACTTTGAGACTCAGCATCATCTTTTTCGCACAGAGGCAACGAGGCTGTAAACTCACTCAAGGCCCTAAAACGCATAGCCATTCCTGGCGATATCACTCCACCTTTATAGACCCCATCTTGCGAGATAAAGTCTATTGTAAGGGCTGTGCCTGCATCCACAATCAACACATTGCGAGAGGGGTAGATATCCACCGCACCAACAGCAGCGGCAAGTCTATCACGCCCCAAGGTCTGTGGAGTGAGGTACTCACTCTGGATTGGCACCTGCACCTGCGGACCAAACCACAAGCAGTAGCCAATCTTGCGCTCAAGTAGTGACACCACGCCTGGTTGCTCGCCACGAGTTGAGCTAACTATCGACTTGCAAAGCTGTGGATAACACCTCTTTAACTCATCAACAAGCCCCTCAGTAAGCTCCTCACACTCCTGCGCATGTATCACTTCAATTTTATCTATAACGGCAATTTTTATCCGTGTATTGCCTACGTCGACAATTAAATTCATAATTGTTTCAATATTTTATAGCCATCTTCAATCCCCTCGACACGTCTTATCGTCATTGCCAAGCGGTTATTCTGTTGTCTAATGACATATCTATCAGGTTGGGCGGTGACTTTTTTCAACAGATCCATAAAGATCTCCGTTTTATAGTACGGCGAGTTCTGTTCCCCCACAAAGTGAACAATCATCAATCCGTTCTTCACCTTCACACGCTCCATACCTAAGCGTATCGCCTCCCAACGCAGTCTAACAACGTTCAGAAGCTCCTGAGCTGGCTTTGGCAGCGCTCCGAAGCGGTCAACCAATCTCTCCTCGAAGCCTACGAGAGCCTCTTCATCCTTTATGGAATCGAGTTCACGATAGAGCCTTAGCTTCTCAGCCTGCTGTCCGACATAGTTATCTGGCAGGTTCGCCTCCACATCAATATCTATTGTAGCATCGTCGATGAATCGCATCTGATCGACAACCTCCTGCTCCTCATTACTAAAGCCCTGCACGTCGAGACCCTCGGCTCGTAGCTCCGCAATCGCCTCGTTGAGGATCTTTTGATACGCCTCAAACCCGACATCTGCAACAAAACCACTCTGCTCCGAGCCCAGAAGATTTCCCGCCCCTCGAATATCGAGATCCTGCATCGCAATGTTGAATCCAGAACCTAGATCCGAGAACTCCTCAATGGCACGAAGCCTACGCCTAGCATCCGAGCTAAGTAGCTCATCGGGTGGGGATAGCAAGTAGCAGTACGCCTTTCTATCGGAGCGTCCAACACGCCCACGCATCTGGTGTAGATCGCTCAGTCCAAAGTTGTGCGCATTGTTGATTATGATGGTGTTAGCGTTCGGAATATCTATACCACTCTCGATGATTGTGGTCGCCACCAAGACATCAAATTCGCCATAGATAAAGTCCACGATCAGCTTCTCCAGATCTTTTGGTGCCATGCGTCCATGACCTATGCAGACTCTCGCTTTTGGGCATAGTTTTTCGACCTTGGCTTTGATCTGCGGAAGCGAGTCTACTTTGTTGTGAACAAAATAGACCTGACCGCCACGAGAAAGCTCCGCCTCCACTGAATCGCGGATCACCTCATCGGTGAACAGATGCGACTCTGTGACAATTGGGCGACGATTGGCAGGTGGTGTCGAGATCACAGACAGATCCCTAGAGCCCATCAGCGAGAACTGAAGAGTTCGAGGAATCGGCGTAGCTGTGAGCGTGAGCATATCTACATTCACACTCAGATGCTTGAGTTTCTCCTTTGCCGCCACTCCAAACTTCTGCTCCTCGTCAATGACCATCAGCCCCAGATCCTTGAACTCTATGCGCTTACCTAGAATCTTATGCGTTCCGATCAAAATATCGATCTTTCCTGAGGCTAGCTCATCGATTATACGGTTAACCTCCTTGGTGCTCTTCGTGCGGTTGAGGTACTCCACCTGAATAGGGAAGTCACGCAGACGAGACGAGAACGACCTGAAGTGCTGCATCGCAAGGATGGTTGTCGGAACGAGAATCGCCACCTGTTTACCATCTGTCGCAGCCTTAAACGCTGCACGTATCGCAACCTCAGTCTTTCCGAATCCCACATCACCACACACGAGGCGATCCATCGGGCGCTCCGACTCCATATCTCGCTTAATAGCCTCAACAGTAGAGTGTTGATCGGGCGTCTCTTCCCATGGGAATGACGCTTCGAGTTCGTGCTGGAGGTAGCCATCGCGCGAGAAAGCGAAGCCCGTGCTCGCCTTTCGTTTTGCGTAGAGAGCGATGAGCTCCCTAGATATATCTTTAACTGCTTTCTTAGCAGCATTTTTAAGCTTCTGCCACGCTCCCGTACCGAGCTTATAGACCTTTGGAGGTTCGCCATCACCAGCCTTATAGCGTGAGATTTTGTGCAGGGCGTGGATATTCACAAAGAGAACATCGCCATCCTTATAGACCAGCTTTATCGCCTCTTTGATCTTACCCCCCTCATTTAGCTTTATCAATCCATCGAATCGCCCCACGCCGTGGTCGATGTGCACAACATAATCACCAACCTTCAAGCGATTTAGCTCCGCCACGGTCATCTGCTCATCACGCTTGATCTCGCCATTGATTCGGTAGCGTTGGTAGCGATCGAAGATCTCATGATCTGTGTAGAGACATATCTTTAAAGAGTGATCCACAAACCCCCTGTGCAGAGTCACACGAATAGGCTCTATCTGAGTTTCACGACGGCCAATCTGGTGAAATATATTCTCTAGGCGCTCTATCTGAATCTTATTTTCAGACAGAATATAGGTCTTATACCCTCTAATTTTGTTGTCGGCAATATCATCGGAGAGCATCTCAAAGTTCTTGTTAAATTTCGGCTGTGGAGAGGTTTGAAACTCAACGATCTGCTCCACCTGGCGCTCTTTAACCGTGTCTCTGAGAACAAACATCCGTGAGGACTCCATATCTCGCAACAGCGAATTTCGACTTGTAGTGTAGTTATCTATTTTGGTTGGATCCTCCATCTCAGTGAGGAGTTTACGCCTTATGTCATTCACTTTCCGCAAGACATAATCGGCATCGTGGAACCACCACGAGCACTGCTCACCTGCGAACTCAGCAAGCGAGACATAGCGCTGCTCCGAGAGCTTGGAGCTTAGGTTTGGAACAATCTCCACACTCTGCATCTTCTCGTAGGAGAGCTGCGTGGAGATGTTAAATCTTCTGATCGAGTCTACATCATCACCAAAAAAATCGACTCGATATGGTTTGCTCTCCGAGAAGGAGAAGACATCAATAATACCCCCTCGCATCGAATACTGTCCTGGCTCATAGACAAAGTCCACACGTTCGAACTCCATATCTACGAGCGCCTGCTCGAGCACCTGCATCGAGATTTTTTGCCCCACGGCGATACCCACAGTATCTCGCTTGAGCTTCTCAGCCGCCACCACCCTCTCAGAGAGAGCTTGCGGATAGGTGCAGACAATGGTGTAGCCCGCGTTGTGGTTACTTATGGCGCTCATAGCGGCAGTGCGCTGAACCACACCCTGAGCATCTTGCGTGCCATAGGATGCTGAGCGCTTATACGATGTCGGAAAGAAGAAGACTCGCTTCTCATCGAGCATACCATAGAGATCATTCATCAGGTATGCTGCCGAGTCACGATCCTCCGCCACAAATATATGAACACCACCCACTTCAGCGATGAGCGAAGCGGCGTAAAAAGATAGAGCACCCCCTACCATCTCTTTGAGATGGATGGTGGTGCTCTTTTTATTATAAGCATTTCTTAGCTGTTCTAGCTGACGTGACCCATTGGCCAATTTTTGCAGCCTCTGAGCTTCAATCATAAGAGACAACTAGTTTTTTATAATATTTTTGCCCGCCTTGTCCGTATAGCGAACATCTATAATTCCTTGACTCTGGTCTATGAGAACCTGAATCTTGACCTTGTATCGCCACTGCCACTTACGACGCAAAGACCAAAGTCCCTTATTCAAGAATGCTGCCACGTATGGACTCACAACGAGTCTGACATACTTATGGTGGCGATCCTGAGTTAGGAATGAGATCTGATTCTCAATCTTCTTATCTAGCAGTACCGTTGGTTCAATTCGTCCCGTACCGTTACATGTTGGACACGTATCCGAAACGTCATTAACCGCCACTGGGCGAACCCTCTGGCGTGTGATCTGCATCAGTCCAAACTTAGTCAAAGGCAGCACCGTGTGCTTCGCCTTATCTGTGGCCATGAGCTTCACCATCTCGTCGTATAACACTTGACGATTAGCAGCCGTATGCAGGTCGATAAAATCAATTATTACAATACCCCCCAAATCACGCAAGCGCAACTGACGAGCAATCTCTTTTGCCGCCGCCAAGTTCACATCCATAGCCGTCTGCTCCTGATTCTCTTCAGCCTTTGTTCTATTCCCTGAGTTTACATCGATGACGTTCATCGCCTCGGTGTTCTCAATGATAAGATAGGCTCCACGGCGCAGCGAAACATACTTCGCAAACAGTGACTTAATCTGCTTCGATATATCGAAGTGATCAAAAATCGGCACCGATCCCTTGTAAAGTTTTACGAGCTTCGCTAAGGCGGGATCTATTGCCTTCACATAGTTACGAATCTCGTTATACATAGCTTCATCATCCACAGCAATCTGTGAAAATGAGCCGTTGAAAGTGTCGCGGATGATCGTGTTAGCACGGCTCATCTCGCTCAGCAGTTGTTCAGGTGCGGTACTTCTTCTGAGTGCCGAGATCGCCTTTTTCCAGCGGTCTATCAACACCTTAATATCCTGCTCAATGTCCTCGTCCTTGGCCTCAGTGGCCGCAGTACGAATAATCACACCGAAATTTTTTGGCAGCACAGCTGCCGCAATTCGTCTCAATCGTTTCTTCTCGTCTGTCGAGCGAATCTTCTGCGAGAGGTAGACTCTCGAAGAGAATGGAACCAAAACAACATTACGACCCGCCAATGATATATCGGCTGTTAGTCGCGGTCCTTTTGTAGAGATCGCCTCTTTGGCAACCTGAACCATAATGCTCTGCCCTACTTGAAGGTGAGAGGTTATCTTTCCGCTCTTATCAATTGCTGGTTCGAGCTTCATGCCCTCGAGTCGCAGTCGACTCTTGCCCGATAGTTGGGCATCAACCAGCTTTTTCAGAGATGGGAATTGGCCTCCCAGATCGAGATAGTGAATGAACGCATCCTTCTCGTGACCGATATTAACAAATGCTGCGTTGAGTCCAGGCATAATCTTACGCACCTTTCCCACATAAATATCACCTACAGCAAAACCCGTTTTGCTCTGCTCTTTGCTGAGCTCCACGAGTACTTTGTCTTCACACAGAGCGATCGAAATCTCGGTTGGATTGACGTTAACAACTAATTCTCTGTTCATTACATCATTCTACGTTTGTACACCTGTGCCCTTGGGCATCGTGCACTCTCTTTTTTTTTACTTACACACCTCCACAAAAAAGGCGTTCAGTAAAGCAAGTAAAGCTAAAGGAGTTTAAACTCTCCTTTAGCTTATACCGTCTATCAGCGCTAAGCTGCTACCTACTTCTTCTTCTTGTGACGATTCTTGCGTAGTTGTTTCTTACGCTTGTGGGTAGCCATCTTATGCCTTTTTCTTTTCTTTCCGCTTGGCATAATAAAATTATTTGAGGTTTTCTAACTACAGCGACCTAAAATAAACAGCCGCTTACAAAATTTACTTTACTTTTGACGCAAAGCTCTTAGCCGGTTTGAACGCAGGAATGTCATGCGCCGGAATAGTGATTGTCGTATTCTTAGAGATGTTACGCGCAACCTTTTGTGCTCTTTTCTTAATAATAAAAGATCCAAAACCACGAAGGTAAACATTCTCCTTCTTTACCATAGAGCCTTTTACGCTATCCATGAATGCCTCCACAATTGTCTGCACTTGAACCTTCTCAATACCTGTGCTCTTTGCGATTTCGCTTACAATATCAGCCTTTGTCATAGTCTGTTGTATAAATAAAAATTAAAACAAAATATATATTTTCTATATCTAGGGTGCAAATATACGTCAAATTTCTATTACTTCCAACACTAACTCTCTTTTTTTGAATATTTTTCGTGTTTCGAGGAGCACCCCAGATGCCAATCTTTGCAAAAAACATGCAACGCTAACTTTCATTTACCATTTTTTTATATAATATAGTATCTTTCACCCAAATATAGCATCCACTCATCTCGTTTGTCGAGAGATTTATACATTGTGTCGACAAATCATATTTTTTTACAATATTTAACACCTTGGCTCGTTGTGAATACGTAATAAAAGATTAATTTTGCAGAAAACAATATTGCGATATGGTAAAAATACTCTGGGTTGATGACGAGGTAGAACTTCTCAAACCCCACCTTCTATTCCTACAATCAAAGGGCTATGAGGTCTCAACATGCAACAACGGATACGACGCTATAGATATGGCATCGGAGGAGAACTTCGACCTCATAATTCTCGACGAGATGATGCCTGGTATAACAGGACTAGAGACTCTCCCTCGAATCAAGGAGGTGCGCCCTACAACACCAATTATCATGGTCACAAAGAGCGAGGAGGAGAACATCATGAACAAGGCTATCGGCTCAAAAATTGCCGACTACCTTATCAAGCCTGTCAATCCAAATCAGGTGCTCCTTTCGATAAAGAAGCATGTTCACTCTCAGCAACTAGTCACGGAGCAGACAACTGCAGACTATCGCTCGGAGTTTGGGCAACTATCAGCATCGGTACAACAAGCCAACTCTTTTTCGGAGTGGTGCGCCCTTTATCGCAAGCTAACTAACTGGGATATAGAGCTCTCAGAATCTGACGATCAGAGCATCAGAGAGGTTCTTCAATTCCAAAAAACTGAGGCAAATCAGGAGTTCTGTAAGTATGTGCGCCGCAACTACTACGACTGGATAAACAATCGTGACGACCAGACTCCTGCCATGTCGCACACCCTTATGCGCTCTAAGGTGATGCCTATCGTGGAGCAGAACTCCAAGACGACACTCCTTTTGATCGACAACTTCCGCTACGACCAGTGGAGATCCATCTCATCGCTCCTGAGGGGCTACTACGACACGATCACCGATGAGTTCTACTGCTCGATCCTGCCAACGGCAACACAATACGCCCGCAACTCATTCTTTGCGGGAATGATGCCACTTGCCATAAGCAAGCTAATGCCAAACTCGTGGCTCAACGACAACGAGGAGGGGGGCAAGAACATGCACGAGGAGGAGTTCCTCCAGAGGCAACTCTCTCAGAGTGGCAAGAGCTGGAAGTGCTCGTTCGACAAACTCGTAAGACCAGAGCAGGGGCGCAAGCTCATCGACAACATCAACAGAGTCTACGACGCTGACTTCTCGGTCATCGTCTACAACTTCCTCGATATCCTATCTCACGCTAGAACAGAGACCGAGGTTATTCGTGAGCTCACGGAGGACGACGCAGCGTTCCGCTCGCTGACTCGCTCATGGTTCGAGCACTCGGATCTGCTCATCATCCTAAAGCTGCTCGCCGAGAGGGGGCACACCGTTGTTATCACTTCGGACCACGGAACTGTGCGTGTAGATAACCCTGTCAAGGTCACTGGCGACAAGGAGACATCAACGAACCTGCGCTACAAGACTGGGCGCAATCTGGCTTATAACTCACGTGATGTCTACGAGATCAACCGCCCTGAGGATGTTCAGCTACCGTCGAGCAACCTAACATCGAAGTACATCTTCGCCTACAACTCCGACTTCTTGGTCTACAACAACGATGCGAACCGCCACATCCGCTACTATCGCAACACCTTCCAACACGGAGGTATCTCGATGGAGGAGATGATCGTGCCGTTCATCGTGCTCAAACCTAAGCAGTAAGCTAGCTATACAGAGTTGAGAATTTTCATCGAAAAGTTTGTTTTTATTCGGCAAAATATCTATATTGTCTTGAGTAATAACAGGCGTTATTACTATGGTCAGTAGGACATAGGTGCCATAAACACTTTTGAACTATGAAGATTCTTCAACTTACCAACAGTAAATTCTTGGGTGAGGTGGTCAAGGCGATGATGCCACTCACCCTAGTTTCAATCCTAGCTCAGAGTATCTCTCAGCCGATACTCTACGCATCATCAGCCATCCTTGCGGTGCTACTACTAGCATTTATATGGGGCATCATTCGTGAGCTAAACGGCTCTGGCATAGAGCTCCCCAACCGCCTACTTGGGTTTGGATCAGCACTTATGCTACCGTCATTTATGCTCGCAATCGCCCTTGCAGCTGAGCTCAAAGGGGTGCAGGCGGTGAACCTCATCTACGGGATCGCTATCGCATTCTTCGTGATCTGCCTTGTGGGCTATTCGCTCCCAAGCCGAGTGAGATCGTAGCGGGATTGCCTGGCAATGCAATTTAGGAGGAGGGTTCAAAACACCCTCCTCTTTTGATTGTACGACACAAAGAGAGAAAATTTAACACTTTTTATATATATTTGCGAAAAATTAACTCAGTTAAGAGATGAAAACTATCGAGATAAATTCGCCCTCAGAATTAGGGAGGGTTGCTACTGCAATTTTAGAGTCATTGGACCAGAGACGTGTGGTGGCTTTGCGTGGAGGTATGGGGGCTGGAAAGACAACCCTCGTGCGTGAGATTGTGGCACAGATGGGGGCGGCAGACGCTGTCACGAGTCCAACCTTTGCCATCGTGAATCAGTACGTAACCGAAAAGGGGATGGTGCACCACTTCGATTTCTACCGTATAAACGATATTCGTGAGGCGTATGATTTTGGATATGAGGAGTACTTCTACTCTGGCGAGCTTTGCCTTGTGGAGTGGCCTGAGAGGGTCGAGGAGCTTATGCCTGATGACATTGTCACAGTAAAAATCGAGATCACGGGCGACGAATCACGCACCTTCACCATAGACTAAATATGCGAAAATATCTCTTCACAACGGCTCTAGTGCTCTGCACGTGGCTAGGGGCTAGCGCTCAGGACAAAATTAGTGGTGTAGTCACAAATCATAAGGGGGATGCTATCCCCTACGCCGTTGTCGAGATCAAGGGCAGGTATGTGGGCGATCTGTGCGACTCTCTCGGAGCATTCTCTTTGGAATTGCCACCTAGGGTCGAGAGCCAAGACTCCGTTTTGGTGAGTTGCGTAGGCTATGAATCTACAATCCTTCCGCTAGAGGAGCTACTAGGCAGCATGGCGAATATCTCGCTCGAGGCTCAAGTATTCAATATTGAGGGGGTTGTTGTCGATGCCAAATCACGCAAAGAGTACACCATTGGCAACACTAGCGATAGCAGGACAATTACAGCATACCCATCCAGCGATGGTGCCTACCTCACGGGGGTTGAGTTCGGCTCAGTTGTCAACGTGCGCCACGACTGCTCGGTTAAGAGTTTTGGCACACACATCCTCTACAACGACTACAAGCGACTAAAGCTCCGCCTACGTATTATGAGCGTAAAGGATGGCATCCCCGACAAGGTGATCAACACCGAGGATATAATCACTGAGCTTGGCGATAAGCAACGAGGGTGGCTAGAGATCGACCTTAGCCCCTACAACTTAGCACTAAAAGGTGGTGAAAAAGTAGCCATCGTTCTAATGGTCCTAGAGGAGGAGCGTGAGAATCCACCTCCATACACCGAGGGCATGCCCTACGACAGTGGCCTAGGTTTCTCGGCATCGCTCGTCAGCTCGAAATCCAACATCGTTCGCCGTGACAAGACCTCGGCAGAGTGGTACAAGGTTTCGGTGGGTCTGAGTATGCACCTAAAGACTCTTAGGTAGCTCACTTTAGGGTCAGCGCCACACGTTGAGCAAACATCCGCTTGAGTTGCGCTTGAGCGGGTTTATTCACCAGATCAATCAAGCGACCAGCGACATAACTCAGAAGTACCGTCACACCAAATATCACCGCTGGGTGTCCAAATCCATAGATAAACTCTCGAAAGAAGTAGTAGCAGAAGAACGAGTGCGTAAGCCACATGTTCGTTGATTGTTGTCCCACAGCAGAGAGCAGATAGTCTAACCATCGCCAGCGACTGGCACAAACGATACAAAATATCGAGATAAATGCCACCAATGGGTCAAAGATCGTGACCGACACGAAGAAGATTCTGAATGTCAAAACACCAAAAAGCACGCTCAGAATAAGGCCCTGCCTAAGTGGCTGTGCGCTTGGTAACAGCTCTTGCAAGAGAGAAAACCATCGCTGTTTTGCCGCCACAGCTCCCACTCCAAAAGAGAAAAGAGTAGTTAAGTATATCAACGGTTGATACAGCACATAGTTTGAGTATAGATACTCTCCCTTGAACTTCAACACAACGAACGACAATCCGTATATTAGCCCCAAGGCTACGATTATTAACTTGTAGTCATAGCGCTTGATTACCCCCAACAACCACTTTGACGAGAGGACAAGCAAAACGTATGGGAAGATAAACCACCACTCAGCATTGTAGGTTGTATTAAAGCCTATTAGGTTATTCACAAAAACATATAAAGAGCCCAAGTACGTTGGTGAGAATAGCAGGCAGCCCAGGGGTATGAAGATAGCAAAGATAATCCAAAAATGGAGATACAGAGCCGACACTCTGTATATACTCTTTGTCTTGGAGCCACTCTCTTGAGCAAGGTATAGACCATAACCCGTTATAAATAGATATATCGGGATTCTAAGTGCAGGGCCTGCAAGAAGCTGCACCAAAGGCGTAGCACCCACATAGAGCAGGTCATTACATAGCGCAAGATTTTCAGTTTGGTTAAAAAGGTGGGTGAATATCATAGTAATAATCGCTACACCTTTAAGTACAACACTATCACTTTTAGTCATATTCGTATAT
>CAYJIY010000033.1:10652-18579 GCA_964370415.1 uncultured Alistipes sp. | reverse complement strand
TGATTAATTCAACGACTATTGCACATTAAAAGATTAAGACTAGTTACACAAAAAAATACTAACCTAAACCTTTTTATTATAGCAAAGAAAATTTTAACCAAATCTAGAGTAGGTAAGCCTACTAGAATACCGTCGGGTAAGACTCCCTCGATAATCTTACAACGAGGAACGAGCACGAGCTCTTCGACTAAGACAACCCCACTAAGTATCGAACCGAGTGTTATTAGAATTGAGATCCCATCTCAGGGGTACAAAGACAACCAAGTAAAGTACTACGTTAAAGGCAGCGGCACATGGACCATAACGGACAATGCTGTGTGGTTACACGTGTCGAAGTACTCGAACTACTTCACCATCAATGCTGACATTAACCAAACGAATCAGGAGCGTAGCACCACTATTACGATTAAACGAGGTAGTGAGCAGATCACTATCCCTGTTTATCAGTGCCCAAACCCTATCCCTTCGGCGTATCTTAAGAACACACGCCATAACGGGTTGTCGAATTGGTGCACGACTCAACATCAAGATGTCGTTCCTGAAGAGACATTCGGTAACTACGAGCGAGACAAAAAATGCAGTGAGTACAGCATTGAGTGCACAGTTTGCTGGTTTCAATTTTGGTGTTTCCACAAACAACTCTACCGAAACGAAAAAAGAGGTGGATGAGAACTTCGAAGAGACTGTGGTTGATATTGACTCTATCGGACCAGCACCTATTACAGCCATGAATAACGCTTCGGATGTCTACAAGTGGATAAATAGTGTAACCGACAGCAACATTGCATATATCGGCCCTATTGAGGGTGGATTAATGCCTCTGTATAAGCTCTTCCCTAGGAACAGTAGTCGCTACAACAAACTCTACGACGCTGTTGGCTACTATCTCTACAAGCAGGGGGTTTTGATCGGCATTGGTTCAAACGAAGAGGTTAGCGCCAAGATGGTTGATAAGCCTATTCAGGCGGGGCATAAGTGCGATCACGACACCAACCCTGAAACTGGACCTGAATATGAGTATAACAATAAGCCAGGTGTAATTACTAAAGGTGATGGTCAAGTTGGCTCAGCTAGGGGTAAAGAGACCTACTGGTGGATCGATTTCACACCTCATAAGATAAACAACAAACAGGCATCGCTAAACTACAAATTCTTTGTTCAGGAGTCTCGCAACGATAGAACTACTATCAAAGTAGAGGATACAATTTTGTTTGATATGCCTAGTGGCTTTGATCTTATGGATGGCCCATCACGTGTTGGAGGTATGATTAACTACAAAACGAGTATGGACTGGATATCGGTGCAGAATCGCCCTGGATGTATATACATCAACAACAATGGTCAGTACCTTATAGATACAGAAAGGAGCACTAAAAACATAGCATATCGATTTAGCGCACTCCCTAGTTCCACTCCATTTATTAATGGTCCATTCGAAGTGAGACTAGATAGTCAAAATGTGAGATATGACCATGAAAGAGTTGCTCTCAGAGCGAAGTTCCAACTGCGATACATACTCAAGAGCACGATAAGCTACTAGTGCTGTGGGGTTGATTATTTTCAACAGTCATGATAACCACAAAAAGAAGGGCGATCGGATTATATCCGATCGCCCTCTATAGAGCAGATACCTCTACATGCTCTACATCAATTACCACCTAACCTTTATTTTAACACACTGCGGTCTAATATACCGCCTCATGGATTGGACGCACTGGCATTGCCTTAGCACGTGAATTTCCTGTATATACAGGCTTATCATACTCTACCGCATAAGCTGGACCGTAAGGATATGCCAAAACTTTCGTTCCAGCAATCAAACTCTTTGCTTGGTCCACACCAGCACCTGTACTCGCACCACTTGGTTCTGATGTCCACATATACATATTCCATGTAGAGAGAACAGCACCATCCTTATATGTTGTATTCTCGTACTTACCACCAGTAGCTGGATTAATCATTCCTGCAGCTGGATAATACGTTTCGAATGATTTTGCAGTTTCATAATATCTCATACCAATATTTCCACTCACGACCCACTCAGTATTTCCTTTTGTTGATTCTACCCAACCTGCTTGGTCGATTTGTTCATACACATCGACCATAGGAATCATCCAGCCTAGCGGCGAAGGGTCGAATATCGATTTACGAAGGTTTACTGTAGATGCTTTCTTATCATGCCACACATATTGCAAGAAGCTAATCTGTGTAACCCAGTTTTCACCATTCACTAGCGCTCCAACAACAAACTTTGTAGGCTCTTCAACAGCTTCTTCTAGTGTTCCGATATTGTTCGCACCACTATTCATAATACTATACTGACCTGCATTTGCGAAGTTAGTACCATCAGCATTCTTTGCTGCGCTCCCTGGGAATGGATCCTTTCTACCATATTGATAGTATAGGCTACCCGCTCCTGCTCCATCTGCTCCTGCTAAATTTGTGTCTAGAGCACCTAGATTTCTATCCATCATTGCTCTTCCTGCAAGCTTTGTCGATGTTTCCCACGTTTTTGCACCACCATATCGCTGGAGTGAACCATTCGTAACACCTATATTCACAAACGTTTCATTTGGTATTGCAGGACGGGTTCCCTCAGCATTGATGTACGGATTGTAGTCTGTCACCCAGAAGTGCCATGTCCAAATCACTTTGTTATCCTTAAGAACGTTGACAGCAAAGTTTTGATGCTTTGTCGCCTCTAGAGTTCCGTCGAAGGTCATTTTAATTGTATTATGACCTGATGGAGATACAGCCTTCTCGATTATATATCCATCTACTCCAGCACCATCATACCACGATGTTTGAAGCTCAAAGCGAGAATCATTAGTCCAGTTATCTGCTGTAATGATGTTAGCAACAGGAACACTTGCATAGTTTTCCCAAAAATCCACTAGTCGCTCACGAACTGGGAAGTAGTACACATTACTTGCGCCAGAATAAGGAGCAATAATGTATGAGTTAGCTACTGACGTTTTCGCAAGAGTTGTCTCAGAACCAGTCACAAGCTTATTTACGAATGCTTGGTTTGAATAGTCAGTAAATATTGTCTTCGAGATATTGAAATCAATCTCACGAGTTAGCTCACCTACCTTGATACTGATCTTGCTCTGCTCTGCGCTGAATGGAATCTCAACTTTGAAAGTGTGTGTTCCAAAATAATCTGCCCAGTTATCTACACCTGCTACCAAATCCACATAAATCGGGTCAAATTCAACGTTCCCGTGCTCATCGTATATCGTATTACCCAAAGCATCTGTTTTTGCAACTAGCTCAATACCTGTACCACCCATATATGTACACTCCAAACCTGGAGCTGAAATGCTCGAAACCAACGACTTTGGATCTACTTTCGAGAACGCCTCATAGTCACCTGGGTGAGTACCCAACATATCGTCGAATGTTCCACCATTGTAGCTAAGTGTAAAGTTCACGATAGAGACTTGCTTCTCGTTGTCGATCTCCCACGTAATATCGTTTGCATCGTGTACTGTGTACTGCTGCTCTGTGTATGCCATGTTTGAGTTATAGGTACTCATCTCTAGCTCGAAGAGACTTTTGTTGACACCAAGATAGTACTGTCCGTTACTCATGATATCAGCAGCATGATCATCAACGATGATGCTATACTCTACGTTTGATGGCGGTGCAGCTGCAGCCTCCTCGTAGTTGAGGTAACCTGGCGAGTTAATCTTTGTGATATTCACCAAATAGCGTGAAGAGTTGTGAACAAAGAACGATTCTCCATCAACTGGGTCAGCACCATTAGGTACGTAACGGATCATGAGTTTGAAGAAACGCTCGCCCGTCTCGCCCATGTCTACACGAACGATCAAATACACTGGGTTGTCGTCTTTAACTAGATCACCTATATCGGCTGGCGAGTTCTTCAGTGGAGCTGTTGAGTACATGTATAGTCCTTGAAGGTACTTATACTCCATATTGTCGGTAGTGATACCTGCAGGGAGCGCACCATATACTATCTCAGGAGTAACAACTGGTATTTGGTTCGACTCTGGCGTTATCTCGTGTGAGCGAATACGCTCACACGACGGCATACCAGTAATTGGATTGGCAGGAGTCGTAGGTACTCCAATTGCGCTCACACCCAATAGCTTTGTGTGGTTTGTACTTCCGCTGTCGTTCTTACCATCGTTTAGCGCAACGTCGATACGTGCATAGGCAAAGCGTGATACAATACTATTTGTCTTCTCCCACTCCTCAAGAGTCTCAGGGTTGAGCTTATCGAAGAGGATATCCTCAGAGTAGAGAGGAAGGATACCTGCATCAGTATTCTTTAGAACATGGTTGCTCTTTGTTACATCGTCTGGACTGTTCGGATCGAACGTGTACTCCATCTCTGCAAAGAGAACGAAGTCTTGATAGTCCATGTCTGTTCCATCCTTCTTTAGTACAACCTCACCGTAAGGGTTAAGCTCAACGAGTCCACCCGTGTGGGCACCCGTTGCATCGGGTGTACCGATTAGCTCCTCTACCTTCTCTGCTGAAGCGTTCGCAACTCCCACGATACGCACAGGCGTAGTACGCTCAAAGAGAACGGCGTAGTATGTTGGCTCTCCATCGGCATTGTAGTCGAGGATGATGTCTTGGATCTCGATAAGAACGTTATCCAAGATTGGAGTTTGGTTGTCGAAGACATACGCCTTCATGTTCTTAAGCAGTAGCTCACGTGTTGTTGCAACAGAGTTAATTGCCGCACGAGTAGTGACTCTCTGCTCTACGAAATCTACTTCACTCATATCAATTGGCATCTTAACAAAGCCCTCAGGGATCTCCGTCTCGATTGATATGTTTTGATCTGATTGTAGCTGATCTTTAACACAGCCCGTTAGTGTAAACACTGTGGCTAGCGCTACAAGTATGTTTTTAAAATTCATCATAACTATATATTATAACTCGTTGTTTTTACTGTGTAAGAATACTATAAACGTACTCACGTCCTGCTATACTAACTGTTACACGATCAATATCAAGTGCATCTCTTCCCGTTGACAAATACTTAAACAGACCTGTGTTTGGACTGCTAGTCACAAACGAATCTATTGTTACGCCAGCATCTCCATTCTCTGTTGTGATAGTTCCTGCTTGTAATTGCACTTGTGTAAAGTCAGTTTTGAATTTCACATCATACTTATGACCATGACCTACCTTAATTCCTGTAAAAATCTCGAGTCCACCTTCATCTAGAGTCAACGACTTCATATTCACATTTATGGTGTACTCTTGGCCTGCAACCACCACCGTGATTACATCCTGAGCGATATCTAGTGCAAGTGATGTATAGTGAATAACTGGACCATCTACTCCGTCGGTCACAACTACACGACCTCTCTGTAGGTCGGCGTTTACAGCCGTGATTTGATCTAGGGTGTAGTTCGTGAAGAGAGGGATCGATACTTGGTTTGCATCGTCGGCCATTGTAACCGTGATATCTCTTGGGTCATTCACCGCATCTAGTCTGAAGTAGCCCCAGAAGATCTGCACCACGTAGTCAACACCCGCAACATTAGCACTCACATAGTCTGAATAGATACTATTTGCATCTGCATCCGCTGGCTTAGTGTATGTGATGAATCCGTCATAGGCTGGATCATCTGACTCAAATGTTGGTACAACCTCAGCGCCGTAGTATGAGTCCACTTTGAAGAGCTTCGCCATAACCTCAGGAGCAAGTTTAGTGTGATCATAAGTCGACGTATAGTAGACCTTCACGCTATTCTGTCCATCAGGAATAATAACTTGCTTCGTATCTCCGAAACTAAAGTCTCCACTAAATACGTCTAGCGTAAAACTACGACTTCTCACTGTGAATGTCACAGAAGCGTGGTGATCCGTGAGTCCACCTGCAGGTGCTTGATAGATGATCTTACTATTAGCGTAGTCGATAATTGCCGATCCTTCAGAGCACGTTATATTCCAATCAGCTGTTCCTGGCTTATAGAAATCCTCCTCTAGGTATGTTGTTGTGAATGGGATATCTAGTGTCTGCTGAGTTGTTGGCAGATTGTAGATACGTGAGTGGTTATCCAATACAAAGGTTCCACCCTCGATATCACCATTTACAACCTCCTCGTTCCAGTCATATGGACTCGCCTTAAGGTTCATTGTTGGGTAACCCTCAGTGAAGTCAAACGTGATGTGGATATGGTAGCGCTGACCTGGCTCAATCTTTGAGAGAATTGGCGCGATTGGCGCAGCGATCTCCTTCACGATATCCTGCTCGTGGCCAAGCTCACCACCCTCTAGGTCTCTAAGGTTTTGGTGGTAAGCAAGTACTAGTTTCGCCTCGGAGTTGAACTCCTGAGGGATCATGAGTGCGATGTGATTTTTGCCACCTACCTCTGCTGGAATAACGTTAATTGTTCCTTTGTCACCGAGGTGAGTCTCGCCTACATCTGCCACTGTATGCTCCGAAGATCCGATAAAATAATTTTTCAGGTGCTCGATCTCTGTATCTGTCCACTGCATAGTTGCATTTTCAGCTACTGGAGTCCACGAGAACGGAGCCTCAGGGTTTGTCTCGCCCGTAGGAACAGATGCTGCCGCTGGGTCGAAAGTAAGTGTACCCGATGTGCTCACGTTAGTGAATCCAATACCGTGAACCTTGATCTTTGCGTCTGGGAACATAAGCGTACCATCCGCCTTAGTAGCCACAAGCATCTCTTGACCCTCGCTGTTTAGGCTTACGCTGAACGAGATCTGAGCTAGAGCGTGCTTAAAGTTAAGCTCTACTGTCTTGGCAAATGCGCTGTTGATGTCCTTACCTCCGATATTCATCTGCGAGGCAACCATCAAGTCAGAACCAGCCGCTAGAAGTGTGCTTGGCACTGTGTAGTCAAACGAGAATGCGCCCGTATCGCCCATAGCAGGAGTTACCTTTGCACTTTCGCTCGCATCTAGTCCATTGCCATTTACTGCCTCATAAGGCGAAAGAGCAAAGAATGAGTGCTTGGCGTTGTTCTTCCAGTATGGAATGTAGCTCTCTGTCACACCCGATGCTGGAGCGACATACTCCCAAGTGGAGCCATCGCTACTCTTCTTGATGTGAGTGTTGTACATCCAGTTGAAAGTGTGTTGCGTTGGGTCGTAGCTCACAGATGGATCTGCTACACCCGCATTCTCTTGCGCTCTGTCGTAAGTGACAGCAGTAAACACAGAGAAAGACTCAAGTTTCGTGTTGTCCAATGCGCGCGTTGTTGCATCTTCGCCTGCTGCACTGAAACCGAACTTGTCGTCTGATTGAGTCTGTTCAATGGCAGTGTCGCTAATCAGACCATCTCTCTGACAAGAGGCGAACAGCAGTGCCATTAATGATAAAGCAAAAAATTGTCTCATATCTAAAGTTTAATTATACTCGTGTATATTCTAAATTATTGTGAGCACCAAGCGGAGCTCCTTAGAACCTATGGGCAGGATCAGCCGCCCATAGGTAGTGTTGTTTAAGATTTAAATCTTAAGGGAATATTACATGATGATATCTTCACCTACATTCGTCCAGTCAGCAGCCTCAGCTGTGAAGTCGATTCTGATTAGGTTATCGATACCCTCTTCGTCATCACCTACAGTGTTGAAGTTAAGAGTGTAAGTTACGATCTTACCTGGAGCCCAAACACCTGCATCGTCAAATGATACGTAAGCAGTTGAGTAAGTTGACTCAGTTCCGAAAAGGTACTCTTTCACAGTTTTATCCTCGTTAAAGATATAAGCACGGCACTGGATAGTAAGGTAAGCACCGTCCTGATCTCCAGCTGCCACTTGAGTTGCACCTGCAGCGATCTCATCTTCTGTGTAAACTGGCCAGTGAGCGAATTCGTTAGGGATAACTAGGATTGCGCTATCAACTGCGATGTCAGTAGCTGTTTGGTAGATACCTAGAACCTCATCAGATACAGTTGGGTACGTTACT
>CAYJIY010000033.1:0-10552 GCA_964370415.1 uncultured Alistipes sp. | reverse complement strand
AGTAGCTGTTTGGTAGATACCTAGAACCTCATCAGATACAGTTGGGTACGTTACTGTTGGAGCAGTAGCATCCATTGTCCATGAAGCAGCAACATCAGTTGAAGGAACTGTGAATGTACCTACGTTTGGAAGGTTGTGGATCTTGATACCGTTAACTGCAACGTCAACATAAAGACCGTTAACACCGCTAATACCCTTGAACTTAAGCTGTGTTAGAGCGTGCTTGAACAAAAGGTTAACCTTGTTGTCAGCGATAGCCTCGTCTCTTGTCTTGATTAGATCGTAAGCGCTAGCGTACATGATGTCTGCCTGATCTGCAATCTCAGTTGGCGCTGTGTATACGATTGAAAGACCATCTGCCTTTGATGAAGAGAATGATGCACCAGTTGCTGTACGTGGAGCGTAAGCGTAGAAGTCAAGTGTAGAACCTGAAGTTGGCCAGTAAGCAACCTCCTCAGAATTTGCATAACCCCAGTCTGGTGTAGTGTAAGTGATCTGAGCGCTCATGTACTTGCTGTCGAAACCTGTTGTGCTAACGTAACCATCAACATTGAAACCATCAGGACCATATGTAGTTTCGAAACCTGCTGTGTTATCAATGATAGCTTTAGTTTGAGTTGTTGCGTAAGTACCGAATGTGATAGCGTTGTTTACAGTGTTTACGTCTGAAGATACGATCTCCTCCTTTGAACAGCTCGCAAGAGCTACTGCTGCTACTGCAGCGAACATAAATAATTTTTTCATTTGTTAAAATAAATTGTTTATAAAAAGTTTGTTATATTATTTCACTATAATATTATAGTGTGTTTTTCTTAATTTGAATTACATCGGCAGAACTAGGTCGACATCTGTCCACTCTTCGGCCTCAACATCGAATATTCCCTCTCCAGTACCAATAGCCTCAGGGAGCTCGATCTCAATGTGGATGTAGTACTTTGTCAATCCATCTGCCGCCTGCTTAATCTCAACAATGTTTGTTGCATCAACAACTACCCTGTGGTGTTCGCCATCGAGAAGAATAAAATCTGCATCTATGACTAGGTTTGTGTAGTCACATGGTAGCTTACCGAAGGCGTTGAACTCGTTTGTGATCGTTGCGTCGGAAGTACTATTCTCATCGAACTTTCTGTTGTTCCACACAAACTCGTGCATGATATTTCCCATCTGATCCGTATCCAATCCAAGCAAGTGTCCTGAGTTGCCGTGCTTGAAGAATGTGCGTGGTGCTCCTGCGGCGTACTTAATACCCTTTACGTAGGCAGTAAGAACATAAGTCACAATATCACGCTCTGCGAAGACCTTGTACTCCTTAACGAAGTTTGTTGCTGCATCTCCAGTTGGTTTATCATAGAAGACATCAATATCTGTCGAGGTGATTGTCACCCCATCCAATCTTGCCGAAGCAACTACGTTTGGATCCATAATCAACGTGCGATCAGAATCCTCTGGCTCGACTGGGCGAGTAGACACCTTTGCCTTAGCCACTGCAGACAGAGTAGTAATGCTCTCCTTGCCTTGGAACTCAACCGATCCGTGCTCAACGTCGTTGTTGTTGTAGAATACGATATCGAACTCGCCCTCTGGCAGCTGTAAGTATAGCGGCTGCGAGGCTACCTGTGTCGGAAACTGTGCGTATAGCGTTCCATCAGCGTGGTAGGCGATAGCTGTTACTCCGTTGGGAGTTGTTTGAGCGTTTGTCCAATCGACCTCTACTTTGATCGTTGCCTTCTTGCTAGTTGCATAGTAGAGATGGTCGTGTTTACAGCCCGTGTGTAGCGCAATGATTGCTATGGCACACGTTATAATATTTATAATTCTCATCATCTTTACTTTTTCTTACCTAGGTTTAACATCCAAACTAGTGAAATCTCCGCTTGTGTAGGTCCGATCCATGTTCTACGCTTTGTCTCCCATGGGTAGTCAAAGACTTTCACATCACCGTAACGAGTGTCCCACATTTTGTGGTAAGCTCTAAAGTCCATTTGCGCATATCCGAAACCTAGCTGATAGTGCAGGTGAAGATTCTTCGCAATCGCATGAGCATAACCAATCGAAAGACCTGTGTTGATTACTGTTGCTTGCTGACCTCTAGAGTCCCACAACTGAATATCATAGTCACCATACCCTCCGAAGAGACCAACGTTCCATCCCGTTAGGTAGTCGCGAGACTCTCTGTCGCCCAACCAGTATGTTGCGCTGAGGTGTCCCACCTGAATACGCTGTGTATAGTTATTCTTATTGCTACTCCACCATGGGAAGATATACTCGGCACCTACCGACCATCTCTTGCCAATTGGGATCTCAACCTCGGCATTGACCGTCAAAAGAGCATCATACAGCAGGTTGGTCTTTAGCGCAATTGGGCGATAATTCGACTCAGGTTCTGCGATCACTGGAGGGGCAACTACTTTTGCCGTATCGACTGGCAGCACCTCTGGCTTAATACGCACGGTATCAGTTATGATCGTATTCTTATAAGAGAGCTTGCGCAGGGTCTCCACATTGTAGTAGAAGACAACCGATGCACCATAGCGCAACTTAGGAAGAATATGCACTTTGAGATACTCCCAAGGCTTGCCACCTCGCAGGGTCTTCAGCACCCACTCACGATTATCGTTCGAGCGCCTCTTGTCGTCGATTACCTTGAGAACCTCCTGCTGATATGGCACATTTGAATCCTCTGCAACCAATTTGCGTAGTCCCTCCCAGTCCTCTGCGAAGTATCTGGTATTCAGCAAATCAGATTTCATCAGTGGGTAGCGATCCGTCAAGAATGACTTAACACTGTTTGCACGATTCTTTGCGAGCGTCTCATTGAAGCTCTCCGAACCATCGATCGAAGCTGTTGCAGCCAATACTAGTGAGTCAAGTCCTACTGTCACATCACTGCGAGACATCATCTGATCCAGACGGCTGATCTGCTGTGGGTTAGAGCTAAAATCCTCCTCAAATTTGAAGCTGTTGATCCTAAAGAAGAACTTTATATCCTCCTGAGCATCAGTTCTTTTATCCTCAAATGTCACGATCTCTTCTTTGATCGTATCACGGCGAATCACATACTCTTGTGCAGTGGTCTCATACACTGAGAACAGAGCGAGCATTAGTGACAACAGTCCGACGAGGATGTTTTGTTTAAAATTTCTTTTCACTTAAAATATGTGTTTATTATTAATTGACTAACTATATTTGATCTTGCTCTTCACTTAATTTTGTATGTTTAAGCGCATTCAGATACATGTCATACAGCGTGAATGACGCTAGAGCTGATTTTGCTTTGTCTACCACTGTGCTCATCTCTCTATTTATAATGCAGAAGTCACATGATGGTAATTCGCACTGAATATCAGGCATAATTTGTCGGCACTCCATAAACTTAATGCTACCCTCTAGTATAGAAGTAACATCAGAAATAGCAATTTCTTTGGGTGATTTAGCGAAGATGAAGCCTGGATTTGCTCCTCCCACTTGACTCCTTAAGATCCCAGCCTGCACCAATCTGTGGAGAGGCGGAGTGAGTGCTCTTTTGTTTACATTATATCTACTCGCCAACTCTGGAGCTGTGATGCGTATTTTATTCAAATAAGCCTCAACCAAAGCGAACGAAACAATAAAAAATAGTCTTGTTGACGTCAATAACATTTTGTAACTTTCTAACCTTTTTGTTCTTTTTAATAACTTAATTGCATCTAATTGATGAGATGTTGTAACTGACTCGCTCAATAATCGTATAAACAGCAATTGAAGAACACACAAACAGCATTAACACCAAATACACCAATTCACTGTATTTGCGTGGCAAAGGTAAAACAAGATTTTCTTATATGCAAACATTCAAATCAATTTTGTTGATAGTTTTCTAGCATTCACTAGAATCTAATTTTCTAATATACTAGCTATCAAACACATGGAAGATGCAAAAAAAATACATTTATTTATTGCAAAAATTATAGTTTTCATGAAAAATTCATCAAAATGTAACAAAAACACACAATTCCACTCGTTCAACCAACACATTAATATAAACCATTTATACTATCGATTATACACCAAAAAATTATATTTTATACACATAACGCAACTAGCAAAAATATTATTGTCAAATTTGATAAAATTGAAGGGGTAAAAGTTGTTATATCTGATAAATTTTTTTACATTTGTATATTACTGGTCGAAAGAGTTTAAGCTAGACCAAATACGAATAAATTATTATTTAAAACAATAATATTTAAGACTTTAAATATGTTTCTAGCCTCGACAAAACTATTCTTTGTAGTAAGCACGCTACTCGTAGAGTCATATTATAAAAATATTAGACTCGGCGCACCACATATAGCAGAAAAATTTAACGTAAACAAGAGGACTCTATCTGTAATATTCAATAGACTCATGCGCACTGGTATTCTTCAAAGTCAAACAGGAGGGTCAAACGCAGGCTTTATACTCACACGTGACCCACGCACAATATCAATCGCTGATATAACAATAGCACTAGAGGGAGAGATACACATGGAGAGCTACAGAGAGGTGTGCCCCGATTCGACATGTCTTCAATTAACGTGCGACAACTGTATTCTGAAAAAAGTTGCCGACGAAGCTGCCGAGGCTCTCTATGCTAAACTTTCATCACTCTCGCTTTATGAACTGTACCAGAGCGCATTGGAGAATGACAAAGCGGTAATTCAAGCAGCGACTTTCGATATATAGCCACATTCACCCACCCCACTCTTGAGGTCGCTTGCCCAACAAACCCCACCAAATCAGATTAGTGTTGGAGTAAATATTCGTGCGTATTATTGCCCTGCGACAATATCGAATTTCATTTTAGCAATCTGCTCACCATCGAGATATGTGATGAGTTCCCACTCGCCACACTTATCATCGATAGGTTCCCATATCGTATCGCCAAGAAAAAAGTACCACTCATTAGAGTTTATGAACTGCTCTCCCTCAAAATCGGGGCGCACATCTCCATTATCGTCACAGAATGGCGGATGCTTCATCACAAAAGTGATACGACAACCCTTCGCTCCTCGAATAATGAGCGTATAGCCGAACTCAATATCGAGCTCAGCGGGTATCTCCTGAGTAAACTTTATCAACTTTGGCAGGCTCTTCGAGCTTCGGTCCCATTTAGTATAGATCCCATAGCTCTTCATCCTCACCTCGACTTTTTTTCTTGCCATTAGATATTGATTTTACAGAACAAAGTTAGCAAATCGCATCTAAAAAACTATCTTTGCGCTATGAAAGATTTTGCAGCTATAGATTTTGAGACAGCAAACCAACACCGCACGAGCGTATGCAGCGTGGGAGTTGTCGTCGTGCGCAATGGTGTGATTGTGGACAAATTATACTCATTGGTGAAGCCCTACCCCAACTTTTACTCTAGTTGGGCGACTCAGTGTCATGGTCTATCACGCTCAGATACGGACGATGCCCCACTCTTTGACGAGGCGTGGGCACAGATCGCACCACACATCAGCGACCTGCCTCTCGTAGCACACAACAAAGGGTTCGATCAGCCGCACCTTATCAAATGCCACGAACACTATGCGATACCATACCCCAATTATGAGTTTCACTGCACGATGGCTGCATCACGCAAGAACTTTGGCAAGACGCTTCCCAACCATCAACTACACACAGTGGCTGAGCGATGCGGTTTTGTGATGAGCAACCACCACCACGCCCTTGCCGATGCTGAGGCGTGCGCAATTATTGCGATGGAAATTCTCTAGATTTTTTTCTCGATTTCACGTGCAGGGAACCCTGCAACACATACATTTGGAGCAACCGATTTTGTCACCAATGCCCTAGCACCAATGAAGGCTCCTCGACCAATAGTTTCGACTTTTAGCGAAATTGTCGATGCCGCTTGGCCAATAAAAACCTCATCCTCCACTGTTGTGTATGCGCCCAGAGTGACACTCTCGGCTATGAAGCAGTGTTCACCGACGATGTTTGTATGTGAGATATTCACCCCCGAAAGGATAGAGGTGTTTGCTCCGATCTCAGTGTCGGCTTGGATATGAGTCAGAGCCCCTATGTGAACGCCGTCGCCGATCTGAGCGAAACACGAGATCACAGCAGAGGGGTGTATCATCTGAGGGAAACTCCCGCCGAGAGATTTCACCTGCTCATAGATACTCTTGCGCAAAGCAATGTTACCCATGCTCAGAACAAAATTCATCCCCTCGAGGCTCTCTCGCTCGAGAAGAGTTTGCATTGAATCCAAGATCTCTTCTCCGCGATAGACCTCTCCATTACGCTCCGAATTATGATAGTAGAGACCTCCGATTTTGTATCCACACGATCGAACTAGATCGATACACACTGGCGTGTTGGTTCCAACACCCAAAATGAAGACCTCACCTTTCATACTCTTACTCATTTGATTTTTAGACATAACTCTGTTGTTTTCTGAAATGACTCTTGCGAACAACAAAATTAATATATTTTTCCAAAATATGCTCTACTCTACTCTCTTAATCACTGGATATTGTGTATCAGCAGGTAAACCCGCCTCATAGCGCCACTCGACAGCGGACTCCAAAGACTCCAGCACATCATTCATCGCAATGATTCCCTCGTGATTCAAATCCAAGATGCTCTCCAGCTTCACTGCATTCTTTGACTGGTTAGCAGCATCGAGACCAATACCGTTGACCTCCTTGTGTACGCTTAGGCTATCAACCCAATAGCACGCCACTAGAACACTCAACTCAGTGTTGATACTCTTGATTGTACCCACTCTCGATGTTCCCTTAACCTCGCCAGTGCTGTAACACGCCACACAACTATTATTGCGAACGCCACCACCAACGATACCACCAACAATATCTGTTCCCGTCACAGAGCCCGTGTTGTAGCAAGCAATGATGCTCTCGCCGTTGCTTCCTGATATACCACCGACCTGCTCGCCTGTTGCGAGAATATCTCCTGAGTTGTAGCAAGCAGTCAGATGACCTCCAGAACCTGTGATACCGCCAACTTGCCAAGCGCCACTCACTGAACTTGAGTTGTGAGAGTTTGTGATCTCACCCGTGCCGCTCATTCCTGCGATACCTCCAACGAAGACACCCCCTTGAACTTTACCCTGCTCAACATGGCACCCCTCGATCAGTCCCATATTGCTCGAAGCAATAGCACCCACGTAGTAGTAGCCCGACAAGTGCGCAGACTTTAGCGTTAGATTCTTCACTACTCCGTTACCGCCAATTTGGGTAAACATACCTACATATCTATTGATATCTTCACGACCAGCTGTCTCCGTTGATCTGAGGAGTTTCAGCCCCGTGATGGTTTTATCGTTGCCGTCGAAAGTACCCTCGTAAGCAAAAAATTGCTTCTGGCTCTTGTCATACCACCCTATCGACTCCCAATCGCTTGTGAGTTTTATGTCTCTGATTAGTTTTGCGTTGAGATTCATCTTTGCCTTTGCTGGGTTCTTCTGTCCGTTAACCTCAGCTACAAATCGACGCAATCCCTTCTCATTATAGATGTACCAGATTGCCTCTTGACCCTCACCTACAATATAATAACCAGCATCGAAATCGATCTCCACACTATGGTCTCCTCCCTCTTTCGATCCATTCACATCGAACAAAATGTAGGCAGGTTCGCCGTCAGGGTTAATATTTAGAGCCATGGTGGCATCACCTTCAACACAATTTGCAGATGGCATAAAGTAGTGCTTAGTGGTTGCGATTCCTCTATTACCTATGTTTAAATACACTGATTCTTGTTCGCTATCGTCACTCGAGCAATTTGCAAACTTTATTCTGTGCATATCCGAGAGGTAGTCCTTCGTAAGATAGAGTTTCGAGCTACTGCGTAGTGGGCTCAACTCGTAAGAGACTCTGTTAATACTGTCAGGCACATTCTTCACCGTCACGTCGAGCTCAGCATAGAGTCTCTGTTTCTGTATATTACTCAACGAATAGGCGTTGTTACCCTTGATCGATAGCTCACCGATTGCGAAAGCTGGGTGATCGGATAGATACTCCTCGCTGATAACATCTGCAACAAACTCGCTGATCGACTCCCCTTGGCTTAGATCTTTGAGCTCATACACATCTTCACAATTTGTGAGTACTATAATTAGGTAGTCCCCTCCTGGCACACCTTTTAATACACTACCTAGCTCCTGATCTACGTTAAGCGCAAAGCGCTCATAGAAGTTGTAGCTCGCTCTCGTATTTTCGGCATCGTCTGAATTGCTCCACTCGAATAGCAAGACCTGAATGTCGCTAATCGAGTCATCCGAATTAACACCAAAATCGTGTAGATTTAGTTCGCTAAGCGTTTTGAAATTACCCTGAAGTTTCGATGTAGTTTTACTGCCCCATGTGCTACACGACACGGCACCCATAAATAATACAAACATACTTAAAATAAGATTCAATACTCTCATAAATTTACTTCGTTTTTAATGCAAAAACAGTTAACAAATAGGTCAAAAACAGGATGAAAAATGAACAAAAAAAAGAGTGATTTCAAAATATTTTCATTGAAATTACCACCATTTCACATAACGAAGATACTAATTAATAATTCATAACAACACAAATGATACTAGAATTGTATGCCATATTTTCCGAAATTTAGGACAACAGTGCATCATATTAAAAACCAAAGCATTAGAGGTTGTTTTTCGTACTAAAAACAGCGTAAAACATCAGTGTTTCCAATCTAAACAACAGACAGATAATTGTCATATATTGCACGTTTCCAATCTAAGCAACACCATCGAGAGCTAATTGCAGATTTTGCACATACGAAATAATAGATTAACTTTGCACCTACATGAGACTAATAACAACTATTATATTATCTATTTTCTCGTTGCTAACTTTTGAGCTTTTTGCTTCGGAAAACTCTGAGACGCACGAGATAATTTTCGATAAATATCACATCGATTCTATCGACCATATCTATGTTCAGCAGCCTCGTGTAGCATTGGAAAGAATGGACACTCTACGCCTTAGATGCGAGGCGCGAAATTGGGTCGATTGCCCAAGATCTCGACTCGAAATGGTCACCGCTCTTATATACCTATATCTAGAGGATCAGACCAACTCCTTGCGCCACTGCTATGCTGTGTTGGAGCACTCACAAGGCGAGACCAAAGATGATGTTTGGTGGTCGCTTATGGCGTATCAATACATATCGACGATATATCTCAGCAACGAAGACTGGAACTCTCTGGCTAAGAGCGTTGAGAACATGGAGTACATCGCCCTAAACAACAAGCAGTACTCGTGGACAACGTGGTATCAATCTCTATCGATGATGATGAAAGCCGAGGTTATGGCGTCTCAGAACCATCTAGACGATGCTGTTGCACTCATAAATAGCTCTCGCAAGCTAATGAGTGGTGACGGTATAGACTACTCGACAAGGTGTCATAACTTGATGGAGACAACCGCAATGCTCGCACGACTTTATGCAAAAGCGGGCAAATATGAGCAGAGTCTCAAGGAGTACGAAAATTTGCTACACTCTATTGATAATGAGTGCGCTAAGTATACCGATGGTAATCTCGATAATTTAACACGCCTGCGCTCGTTCTCATCGATGAGTCACTGCTACTATGAGCTTGGGGATAGTGTATCAGCGGCTCGTTACTACAACATGGCAAAAGAGCTTCGCAAGAAGTACAACGAAGGATATGGCGTGGTCGAACCAATGGCTAAGTATCTGTGTCGCAGCGAGCAATATCAGGAGTTAGACAGTCTCATGCTCCCTCTTTTTGAGCATGCATTAGAGGGTAATATTCAGACAAAACAGATCGAGTCGTATATGAATATATATATCACATCACTACGCCAAAGGGGGCTCTCGGATCTGGAGGTGATGTGGACTCGTCGCTACATAGAGCTACAGGATGCTCTCGCAAAGGAGCGCCTCACGAGCGCCTACGACTCGTTTGCCATAGCGCTCAAGAGCTACGAGCAGGAGAAGCAACTCGCTGAGGTTGAGGTCACTCGCTATCGTAGCAAAATGAGCATCACGCTACTAATTATCTTCTCGATAATTCTGCTCATCGCCGCTACGATCACCACACTACTATGGCGCAAACAACAGCGAGACAATAAATTCCTATTCCAGCAGGCGCAAGAGCTCAACACGAGTAGTCAGCGTCTCACACAAAGAATCACGGAGCAGACCGCACCACAGATTGCGACTGGTGTGTTAGACCCTATCGATCAACGACTTCACAACAAGATACACAGCTTCTTGGTCGACAAATCGACATTCCTCGACCCTACGCTCACCACAAAGAGCGTGCAGGAGCACATAGGGATCACATACGATGCACTCAACCGCCACATGCTCACACTATTCGGAATGAGCTGCACGGAGTATATCCTACGTCTGAGGTTGGAGTACTCGTGTCGACTACTCTCGACAACCAATATGACCATTGACGCTGTGGCAGACAGCTCAGGCTTTAGCTCTTCGAGAACGTTCTATCGTCAGTTTAAGGATAAGTACAACATCTCCCCGACGGAGTATCGTAAGATCTACATCGACACAAACGCATAAAAAA
>CAYJIY010000032.1:0-20446 GCA_964370415.1 uncultured Alistipes sp. | reverse complement strand
AAATTTAAGAGCAGGTGTATTTACGCCTGCTCTTTTTTTGTGCCATATAACACCTGACTTCAATTTTCAAGAACTCACGTTATATAGTTGAGTGTGCATGATACGCTCTGCTATATTACCTCATGTGGGTTCGTGCACTAGAGAGCCGTCACACTACCATAGTTGCTTTTCACTCACTTATGAGAGTTGATTTAACATGATTATAACCCCGATTCATTGCTGAGGAGTACTCAGACATCATATGTAGAATATCTGCGCTAATATAGGCTGTCGTCAATAATACATACTAATGCCATTATGTGGTGTGCTAAAAAAGAGGGAGGCTAACTAATACAGTTAGCCTCCCTCTCTATAAGGTTTGCGCTACGCTGAGCGCTCAATTTTTAGTTGTTCTTGTCGTTTGAATCGCCATAACCGTAGCCATAGCCATAACCATATCCGTAACCATATCTGTTGTGGTTGCTATAACGGTTCTTGTCAAGGTCAGTACCGTTGAGAATAAGCATCATATTCTTGAATCGATTGTTGTTGTACATGTCGTCAAGAACAGGAATCAAAGCCTTGTCCATCATCTCGGCACGTATCACGAATAGAGTTCCGTCAACCAATCTCTCAACGATTGCGGTATCGGTAACGATGTCGATTGGAGGTGTGTCCAATAGTATGTAATCGTACTTCATGCGCATTGAGTCGATAAACTCTTTCATTGTGTTACTTGCCAATAGCTCCGATGGGTTTGGAGGAATTGTACCAACAGGAATGATATTCAGCGTTGGGTGTGCCTTGTCAATAATCATAACGTCCTCGATCTTTGTGACCTTGTGCGCTAGGTAGTCCACGATACCCAGCTTCGGAGAGTTGATGATCTTAGATAGTCCACCCTTACGGATATCACAGTCGATAATTAGAACTCGACTACCCTTGATTGCCAAACTCTTCGCAAGGTTCGCTGTAATGAATGATTTACCGCTACCTGGGCTAAATGATGTCGTAAGGAACGTTTTACAAGAGCTATTGCTATCCCCAACAAACTCAAGGTTTGTTCTCAAAACTCGGAACGCTTCGTTCACGATATTACGATTACCATCCTCTACAACAAAACCACCTTCGATTTTCTTAGGTCCCCAAACATTGAAGATATTTCCCTTCGAGATGTTTAGAGGCACTTCGCCAAGGAATGGTATTCTCATGCCCTCGACATCGCGACGACCGTGTACCTTTGTGTCGAACATCAATCTCAGGAACAGACCTCCCGCAGGAATTACGAGCCCTAGAATAAATGCCATAGCAAAAATATTCATCGTGACAGGTGCTGCTGGACTGTTACTTCCGTATGGCGGAGTGATCACACGTGTATTATACGCCGTGAAAGTCTTAGAGAGTTCGTTCTCCTCACGTTTCTGAAGTAGATATAGGTATAGAGCCTCCTTGACCTTCTGCTGTCGTCCTGTTGAGAGTAGATATTTTGCTTGTGCAGGGCTAGCTGCAATTTGCTGTATTGTGTGCTCTTCCTCCTTCTCAAGCTTTGCAATCTGCGTTTCGAGTAGCACCTCGCTGTTCTTGATTGAGACAACGATTGCTGCACGCAAAGCCGCCAAAGATTGATCTAGATCCACAACCAAAGGGTTCGACTCACTACTGTTTAGCACGATATTGTCACGCTCCAGCTGTAGGTCGTTGTATTTTGTAATTTGGCTGTTAATATCCTCAAGGTTTACCCCCATTTTTGTAGGTAGGAGCTCATCCTTTTTTGTCTCGTCCATCAAGTACTCTTTGATGTACTGAACTGTTGCAAGTTGATTTGTGAGCTCAAGAATCTGCTTGTTGTTCTCTCTACTCTTCTCGAGGTAGATCGAAGATACCTCCTCTAGGTTAGGAAGTAGATTCTCACTCTGATAAGATGAGATGTCGCTATCTACATCGCTAAGCTCCTGCATGATTACCGCAAGGCGATCGTCGATGAAGAGAGATGTGCTCTCAGCTATCTGGTTTTTATCATTCACCCAGTTTTCATTATAGGTTAAAATGATAGTATTGATAATATCCTCAGCTCTTTGGATTGATTGATCCTTGAGTGAGATGTTGATGATCGATGACTCCTTGTTGGCAAGGGCAACGTTCAAATTACTTTGAATGCTACTTATCTCGCTTTTCATCACCTTCTTCAACACCTTAATCTCACTAAATGTGTTGATCTTATCGTAGTTCGCTGTTGGAAGTACAACTACTCTACCCACAGATGTGTTGAGCGTATCGCCCAGATTACCCTTGATATCAATGTTCTCCTCATAGTGCTCGCCAGCGGCAATCCACGATAGGTTTGAGATCACGTATGAACCTTCGGCCGAAGTGAAGTCAATAAACAGCTCTGTTCGGATATTACTACCATCTAGGAACTCGACATTTATAGGTAGGTTGCTACCATATAGCACATCATCTCTAAGTGTTCCGACTGTGTAGTAGTGAACATTTAGATCCATCAAATCGATAATCTCCATCAATAGAGCTGGCGATTTTAGAGAGATGATCTCGTTGTTCACATTGGTGTTGTTCTGCATGAGCCCCAGATCGGCGATACCGCTGAGTTCATTAGTTATTGAGCCACTCTTCGAGTCCTCCTTGATTAGC
The DNA here is from genome assembly GCA_964370415.1 of uncultured Alistipes sp. GTDB lineage: Bacteria > Bacteroidota > Bacteroidia > Bacteroidales > Rikenellaceae > Alistipes. Next base: position 17,818 of record CAYJIY010000032.1, on the reverse strand, counting down.
ACCTCGGCTACTCTGGTGTATGTCGGTGGTGTTTTGAGTATATAGTAGACCGCCCCGCCCATTGTCAGCATTAGTGACAGAACAAATAAGTACCAATTTTGTCTAAATAGAATAAATATATCGGCTAACTTATAAGAACTCTCCTCCTGAGTGTTGTTAATTGGTGTGTTCTCCATTGTCGAAATTATTTAAAGATTAGTACAGCTACAGATGTCAATAGCGAAGCAACCGACACCCAGAACGAGCTAGATAGGAGTTGGTTACCATTGGCAGTTGATTGGCGTGCCTTCACTGGGTTTGGCTCGACATAGATCACGTCGTTCTGTTGCAGGTAGTAAGCAGGTGAGCTAAACATATCTGCCGCTGAGTTCAGGTTGACTCGATATACCATTTTTTTGCCGTCAACCTCTCTGATTACTAGTACATTGTCGCGCTCTCCGAGTACCGTGAGGTCTCCCGCCATGCTAATACCATCAAGGATCGTCAGACGATCTCTATCGATAGTGTAGCGCCCTGGCATGTTCACCTCTCCTAGTACTGATATTGCAAGGTTCACAAACTCGACAGTCACTACAACATCCTTGAGATAGTGCTTGTCGATGAGTTCACTCTTAATTTTCGCTGCAATTTGACTTCGAGTCATCCCTGCGACTGAGATCTCGCCGATGATTGGGAAGTCGATATTTCCGTTCTGGTCGACCGTGTAGCTCGACAATCCGCCTTGAGCATATGCCGTACCTTTTATGTCTCCTACTCTCACTCCAACGATTGAGAGATTAAAAATGTTTGCAAGTTCGACATCTTTTGCGTTCACAACAATCGATATCTTATCTTCTGGTTTAACCAACACGCTCGCTGGTTCTACTATGTTCGCGACTTCGCCCTCTTGAATATCTTGAAAATATGGAATTTTGTCGACTGTGCTACAAGATAGAAAAAGCACTGCCACCATAATCATTAGTAATGATGTTTTATATTGTCTCATAGTTTATGTTTTTATCATAATTGAGTTTGGTTCTTGATTCACCCTAGATTTGAGGAGTGATCACTCTCTTTGGGAGTAGCCTAAATGTAATAAGGGCAGGAAGAATTAAAACTCTGCCTGCCCTCTATTACTTGCATTACTCAGCAGCAGGAGTTTCCACCTCTTCTGCAGGTGTCTGCTCTTCTTCTGCTTCAGGAGCGGCAGCTGCTACTGCAGCGGCTTGCTTCTCTGCGATAGCCTTCAAGCGCTCTTCGTTAACCTTCACCTCAGCAGCTTTGCGTGCTTTAGCGTCAGCCGATGCGTCAGCAGCAAGTTTGTTGTGCTTAGCATCAATCTTAGAGTCTTTCTCAGAAAGCCATTTGTTGAATTTCGCCTCGGCATCAGCCTCAGTGAAAGCACCTTTCGCTACTCCACCCATAAGGTGCTTCATAAATAGCACACCTTTGTAAGATAGGATTGCACGACAAGTGTCAGTAGGTTGTGCGCCTTTTTGGATCCAACTTAGAGCTTTCTCGAAGTTCAAGTCGATCGTAGCAGGATTCGTGTTAGGGTTATAAGTTCCCAACTTCTCGATGAATTTACCATCACGTGGCGCTCTGCTATCTGCGGCAACGATGTGATAGAAGGCATAACCTTTTCTACCATGACGTGCCAAACGAATTTTTACAGCCATTTGCTTAAAAAATTAAAATTAAAAAAATTAAACGCTAACCCACTTTCGGGGTATTACTCGGGGCAAAGATAACTACATTTTATTGAATTAACAAATATGCGCACCATTTTTATAGGTCGCTGTCGTGCCTAAAATATGGATGCAGGCTCTTTTTTGTTATAAAACCGCAGAAATTGCGCAAATTGCTATTAATGACTCGGTTATTGACGCTAAATCTACATCAGCACCTCGTGCTCCTTTATGAGGTTGTTGAGCAGAGCGTAGACCACCAATCCTGAGACAGATTTGATGCCTGTTTTGCGTGATATATTCTTGCGGTGGGTCATCACCGTGTGGATCGAGATGTTGTGCATCGAGGCTATCTCCTTGTTTATTAGGCCTCGTGCTACGGCGATGAGTATCTCCTTTTCACGATCAGAGAGTTCGTCCACATCTACCCCTGCGCTCTCGCTAGAGTGTTCGTCGACGGTCTGTTTTAGCTTGCTACATATATCGGCAGGCTTGTCGTAGATCTCGACTGCGCTGTCGAACTGGCGCATCGTGTCGCCATCAACATAGTTGTAGAGCATCGCAACAACCTTTGCTCTGGGTGCTGCATGCTTTATGGCGTTGTGCCTATCTTGGTGCGTCATGAGTCCTGGGTTCACGACAACAATATCGGTCATAAATGAGTTCTCAGATTCGATGAATGTCGCTACATCAGAGTATATGCCTCGAATCTCAAAGAGCTCACTCTCAGAGATTACACTCGCTATGCCTCGTGCTACTATCTGCGACGATTCAACGATCGCCACGCTGTATTCGCGTCTATTCATTTATCATCTGTTTTACGAATGGAACTAGAACCATGTCTTCGATGCGGATGTGGCGTTTCATGTCATCCTCAAAGGTGAAAATATCTATTAGTATGTCGTTTCTCATTGTCGAGGAGCTCCCCACGGGAAGATACTTGATGATGATATTCTTCAGATCGCTGAGCTTATCGTCAATCTCGCCGTGGTTGTCCTCATAGTTTGTAATATCGAAATCGGCGATCTTCTCTCCTTTGACCATGTTGCACATAAATGGAAAGAGGACGCTCTCCTCGAAACTGAAGTGACGTGTGACCTCGTTTTTGTACTCCTTGAAGAACTTGTCTATAAGCTGGCGGTGTTGCTCTTGACAGCTGCTGAGCATGTCGTATAGCTTCGACTCGATACGTGCAATTCGCTTGATGGTGTAGTACTCGTGAGAGCTCTTCAGGTACTTCACGATTCCCTCGATGCTCAGACTCTCTAGCTCCTTGCTCGATGGTACATACCCGTCGAATGTGTGGATGTTGCACACCAGCAAAAAGAGGTTGCGATCTACCCCGTGTATTTGGCACACCTCCGAGAGGGTTCTGTCGCCAAAACCAAGCTCTATATCAAAGCGTGGGAGAACTGTCAAGAGTGTATAGTTCTCTAAAATCACATCTGCCAATTTAGTCTCGGCAGAGAAGAGTGCAAATCTATTATTGTCCATAATGTTTATAACCTAATCAATTTATAACAAAGGTAGTGCATTTTTTCGTAGCGAACAATAGCTATATAAAATTATTTGCAACGCCCTCTTTAATCACAAATAGTGAGGGGCAACCAACATCAAAGTCGGTTGCCCCTCGGCTATAAATTTTTGAGCTATGCTCTTACATCTTAGGCTCTGCTCCCATCACGAAGTGTAGCTCGCCACCCTTCATGATATCTGAGTGAGAGATAAATGGCTCCGTGAGTGGCTTACCATTTAGAGTCACCGATTGAACGTAGATATTCTCAGGTGAGTTGTTCTCTGCCGTAACCACAAACTGTTTGCCCTTGTCAAGGTTGATCTTCGCCGAGTCGAATAGTGGCGCTCCGATCATGTATGTACCCACCGCTGGATCTACTGGGTAGAATCCTAGTGAGCTGAAGACAAACCATGATGACATCTGACCGCAATCCTCGTTTCCGCAGTGACCGTTAGGCTCGTTCTTGTACTGTGTTGTGAGGATCTCACGCACATACTTCGCCGCCTTCCATGGCTCCTTAGTGTAGTGGTATAGATACGCCACGTGGTGCGATGGCTCGTTACCGTGAACATACTGTCCGATCATACCCGTAGAGAAGATTGGTAGCTCCTCGTCTGGGCGTGGGCCTACTGTGAACATCTCGTCTAGGCGACCACGGAATGCCTGCTCGCCACCCATAAGCTCCATTAGCCCCTCAACATCTTGAGGTACGTGGAAGAAGTAGTGCCATGCGTTGCTCTCTGAGTAGTGGTCTGTGTAGGCGTTAGGGTCGAAGTTGCCCAACCAGTTACCTTTTCTGTCACGTGGCTCAAACCATCCCGACTCTGGGTTGTAGTGGTTAGCGTAGTTCTTCGAGCGTGCGAAGAACTCTTCGGCTAGCTCCTTCTTACCCATCTTCTCAGCCATGAGCGCAATGCAGTAGTCATCGTAGGCGTACTCTAGGGTCTTAGATATGTTCCAGTGCTCGTCAGATGGCACATAGCCTAGCTCCTTGTACTCGCCAATAGCACGATACTCGTCTCTGTTTGCCGTAGCCACGCACGCCGCTAGTGCCTTCTCTGCATCGAAATCACCAATACCTTTAAGGTATGCATCAACGATAACAGGCACCGAGTGGTAGCCAAGCATCATGTCGGTCTCCTGGCCTTGGAAGTTCCACACTGGGAGCGCTCCATGCTGATCGAAGAATACGATGAAAGATTTAACCATATCGTTCACACGCTCTGGGTGCATGATCGTGTATAGTGGATGTGCTGCACGGTATGTGTCCCATAGCGAGAAACGAGTGTAGTTCTGGAATCCGTCAGCCATGTGAACCTCAAGATCCGCTCCACGATACTCGCCCGTTACGTCACCATATACTGTAGGCGCTAGCATGCTCTGGTATAGAGTTGTGTAGAACACTGCGAGTTGATCTTGATCGTTAGACTCAACCTCGATCTTCGATAGCTCCTCGTTCCAAACAGCCTTTGTTGCACTGTGCACAGCGTCAAAGTCCCATGCTGGAACCTCTGCGTTGAGGTTTTTCATAGCGTTAGCCTCGCTCACTGGCGAGATTGCACACTTGACGATGATCTGCTCACCAGCCTCCACGTCGTAGTTTAGCTTTGCAACTAGACCTTGACCGATGTGCTCGCCCTTGAGTTTGATGTCACGGTTGAGAGCCTCCTCGAACTGGAATGGCTTAGAGAATTTCGCTACGAAGTATAGGCGCTGATCGTCTGCCCACCCCTTAGAGAAGCGGTAACCGCTGATCGTAACCGAGTCGATGATCTCCATCTTTGTGTCCATCGTAAAGTCCCAGTTAAGGCTGCGATTTAGATCTAGGAACACCGATGCGTCACCTGCATTATTAAATGTATAGCGCTGCATACCCACTCTAGGGGTAGCTGTCAGCTCTACGTTGATGCCGTAGTCCTTCAACATCACAGAGTAGTAGCCTGGCGATGCAGACTCCTCGTCGTGTGAGAATGTTGAGTAGATACCTAGTTCACTCTTTGGGTTGTCACGGCGACCATCTTTGTATGGATTCATCACTGGCATGAATGCGATGTCGTAGAGATCACCCGCACCTGTACCACTAAGGTGAGTCATACTGAATGAACCTATCGTTGAATCTGGATAGAAGTATCCAGCGATGCGGTCCCATCCACCGATACCATTATCGGGGCTGAGCTGCACCATTCCAAATGGCGCTTGTGCTCCTGGGTAGGTGTTACCTGGGCCATCGGTTCCGATGAATGGATTCACATATTTTGTGTAGTCTGTTGTGGTTTGGGGTACCTTCTCCCCTGAGCATCCCACCACCCCAAGAGCGAGGAGTGAGCCGCATAAAATTGAACATAAGGTCTTCATAAATACTCTTTTTTGCAATATATGCATTTTAAAAATTATAGTTTCAGGTCACAAATATAGCAAATCACAGCCAATAAACGCACTTTTTGCCACAACATATTATGATAAATGTGTGAAAGTATCCCTATTTGTTTGCAAAAAAGGCATAAAAATAATAACTTGCGCTACCTAAATTTAAAATTCAACAGACACTACCAATGAAATTCAACAAAAAACTACTGTCTCTCGCCTTAGCGTGCGGCGTGGCTTCGAGTGCATGGGCGCAGTACCCTGTGATGATTCACTCTCACAATGACTATCGCCACACTATGCCATTCTATGAGGCGTACTCCCACAAGATCTACTCTATTGAGGTCGATATGTTCTATGAGGACGGCACCTTCTATGTGTGTCACGATCGCCATGAGATCAACCCTAAGCTAACTTTCGAGTCGCTCTACCTCGAGCCACTAATCGAGCTCTACGACAGAAACTCGGGTCGCCCTTGGGCAGATGCTGATCGTCCTCTTCAACTCATGCTGGAGATTAAGTCGAAGAACACAGATGAGTATATGGCTGCAATGGTCGCAAAATTGGAGCAGTATCCACACATATTCAACCCAGAGGTGAATCCAAACGCTGTTCGCATCGCCATCACGGGAAATATCCCTAGCCCCGCAAACTTTACGAAATACCCTAAATATATAGGCTTCGACGGAAGTTGGAACTACGACTACACACCCGAGCAGTTGGAGCGTGTAGCGCTGATGAGCGGTAACTTCAAAGCTCTAAGCTCGTGGAACGGTAAAGGTGTGATGGTAAAAGAGGATCTCGAGAAGGTGAAGCACGCCATCGAGCTCGCTCACTCTAAGGGCAAGCCAATTCGTTTTTGGGGTGCGCCAGATGGCATGACAACATGGAACACATTCCTGCGCCTTGGAGTTGACATTGTCAATACCGACAAGTTATCTCGCTGCACGGAGTTCTACTCTAACTGGCACAACAAAACCTACGTCATTGGCGATGGTGAGCAGCACAGCGAGGGGGTTACTCGCACCGATCGTCTGGATAAGACAACACGCAATTTCGAGGGCTTCCGCAACGAGAAGCTCCACATCAAAGAGCCTATCGCTGTCTACACCCCAACCTACAAGTCGGATGGTAGCGATGCGAAGATCAAAAACGTGATTCTAATGGTTGGCGATGGTATGGGTCTGGCTCACATCACAGCTGCCGACCGTGTAAACTTTGGGCTCTCGCTCCTCAATATGCAGCACATCGGTATGCTCAGCACATCGGCTAAGGATGCCTTCACCACCGATTCGGCAGGGGCAGGTAGCTCTATCGCGTCGGGTGAGGAGGTGTCGAACCGCCACATCAGCGCGAGCGATTCGGGTGAGCCTTACACCGTGATGACAGATCTATTCCGTGAGATGGGCATGGCGTGTGGTGTCGTAACATCGGGCGATTTGTCGGATGCAACACCTTCGGCGTTCTATGCTCATACCACAGAGCGTGACAACGCAGAGCAGATCACAGCCTACCTACTCGATGGTGAGCTTGACCTCTTGGCAGGTAGCGGAATGCACCACTTCGAGGATCGTAAGGATGGCAGAGATCTTATCGCCGAGCTCGAAAAGAGCGGCTATGACGTGGTAGAGAGTGTTGATGAGATTGACGATAGCGACAAAAAGACGATCTGCATCGATGGCGAATTGGGCAAAGGTGCCGAGGTGGAGACTATTGGTCTGCTGGCTCGCACAACCGAGAATGCTATCGAGAAACTATCCGATGAGGATGGCTTCTTCCTTGTGGTTGAGGGCGCAAAGATCGACTATGCAGGTCATGCAAACACGCTACCTGGTGCTATTGTCGAGACTCTAGGTTTCGACATGGCGGTTGCTAAGGCTTTGGAGTTTGCCGATGAGGATGGACGCACTTTGGTGATCGTACTAGCCGACCATGAGACTGGCGGAATGAACCTCATAGATGGCAACTTGCAAACGGGCGAGATCTCGGCATACTTCGTCACTGACGACCACACACCAATCATGGTCCCTTCGTTCGCCTATGGTCCTCAGGCGCAGAAATTCATCGGAAAGTATAAACTCTCTGATATCTTCGGCAGAATGAAAGAGCTTAAATATCAACACTAATGAAAAGAGTCCTCACAACCGTATGCCTGCTTCTAGCCACAATAGCTACTCAGGCACAAGAGCTGAAGTTCAACAAGAACGGAACCTTCAAAATTGCTCAGCTCACCGATGTTCACTTCAAGAATGGACACCCTGCCTCGCAGAACTCTCTCAATCTTTTCGATGAGGTGATCCGCAACGAAAAACCCGATCTAGTGATTCTCAGTGGCGATATCGTTATCGAACCAGCCCCCGTTGCCGATGGTTGGGAGAAGGTGCTAAAGCCGTTTCGTGATGCGAAAATTCCAGTTGCGGTGACTCTGGGTAACCACGATCATGAGCACGATCTTAGTCGTGAGCAGGTGTATGAGCTCTTGGCGAAAAAGGAGCTGTGTTATAGCGATGCCGAAGATTTTGTGCTAGAGATCGAGGGCAAAGGTGGCAAAACTGAAGCACTGTTATACCTTTTCGACTCAAACGATTATAGCACTAACGAGCGTGTTGGTGGCTATGGTTGGATCACAAGCGATCAGGTCAACAAATATATTGAGACGAGCGAAAAATACACACGTGCGAACAAGGGCGAGCCACTTCCAGCGCTAGCCTACTTCCACATCCCACTCCCTGAGTACACAAAGGCGTATGAAAACCCAACCATGCCAGCTATTGGCTCGAAGGGCGAGGATGAGTGCGGGCCAGAGATCAACACGGGGCTATTTGCTGCGATGGTTGAATCGGGCGATGTGATGGGTACATTCGTTGGACACGACCACGTGAACGACTATATGGCGTATCTCAACGGCATAGCCCTAAGTTATGGTCGTGCATCGAGCCTCGGCACTACCTATGGCGATCTTACGCCAGGTAGCCGCATCGTGATACTTCATGAGGGGGAGCGTCGTTTCGATAGCTACATCTATGAGCTTGGTGGCCAGATCGTACAGCGCTCATCGTTCCCACGCAAACTAACTTTTGCAATCACATCTGACACGCACTTCGACATGCCACCTGAGAGCGATCAGTGGCGCAATGTGGCGGAGCTCAACAGATACGATTTGGATGGAGTGGCTATCGTGGGCGATATGTTCGATCACCAGCACCCAGAGATTTTGGAGCTATTCCGCCGCCGCTATGAGCAGAGTGGAATAGATGGTGATAGCACTATCCGCACTCAGGTCTACTTGGGGTTGGGTAATCACGATGTTGAGCCAGTCTCGCACGATCCAGTGCAGAACGAGATCGAGAAGTCGTTGACTCTAAAATATATGGATTCGATATTGCTAGTGCAAAAGGAGCGTGATATTATCGAGAGCCTACATAAACCAACTCGCAACTACTCGTTCGATTTGAGCGGCATGCACTTCATTCAAACTAATACGTGGGCAGGTGATACGATCCTCGGCGAGGGCGGTTTGGAGTGGTTGGCTAAAGACCTCAAGGAGCACGGCTCAAAGGGAGAGCCTATCGTTTTGTTGATGCACTACACCTTCAACCCAAAGAGCATGCGTTGGATCAACGAGCAGGAGCGCAAGGAGCTAGCCAAGGTTCTCAAAGGCTATAATATCAAAGCTATATTCAACGGTCACGACCACCACGCCAAGAAGATGAAGTGGGAGGGCTTCGATGTCTACCAAACCGACAATACTTGGCCCGACACCGAGGGTCAAGCGCCATCTTTCTGGATCATCCACTACACCGAGGGTGGCGATTTCGAGGTTGAGCAGATATTCTGGCAGGAGAACTAAAAACACATAATCAACTATTTAGGAGCGCGGACAACTCTACACGGAGTCGTTCGCGCTCTTTTTAGCTGTTGAGGGTTTGGTATGATCGATAAAAATAGGTATATTTGTCGTGCTCAATTTTGGCAGAGAATATGCAGAAATTGATAAAATTTTGTGCCATGCCATTCTTCCCAACCGACATACATAACAAGTCGATCTCACCCCTAGAGCGTGACGATCAAAACACCCCTACTCTCGATCTAAATCGTAAGTTGGTGGCAAATCCACCCTCTACATTCTTCGCTCAGGTGAGCGAGTCGCCTGGCGATATTCTCATCATCGACAAGAGCACGGAGCCGCACGATGGGGCTACGGTTGTGATCTTCTCGGAGGGTGAGTTTATTCTCAAGCGTATCGAGATTGAGGAGCAGCAACTGTGGATTGCTAGCGCTGAATCGGTGCGAGAGCGTCAGATCGATGGCGATGAGATCTGGGGTGTGGTGAAGTACTATATAAAAAAGATGTAGGGCTAGGCTATGATTGGACTCTGCGATTGCAACAACTTCTTCGTCTCGTGTCAGAGGGTCTTTCGCCCCGATCTTGACGGCAAACCTGTTCTTGTCCTCTCGGGCAATGATGGGTGCGTTATTGCACGCAGTAACGAGGTCAAGGCTCTCGGTGTGAAGATGGGGGTTCCGCTCTATCAGGTGCGTGATATTATCACTAAAAACAGAGTCACGCTCTTCTCGGCGAACCATCGACTCTATGCCGATATGTCGCAACGTGTGATGAGCACTCTAAGGGCACACACCCCAGCGATCGACATCTACTCGGTCGATGAGGCGTTTATCGACTTTTCGGGTCGAGATCTCGCCACACTCAAGGAGCACACCGAACAACTCTCGAAGCTCGTCAAGCGTCACACGGGAATCCCCGTGAGTATAGGTATTGCGCCCACAAAGACGCTTGCAAAGATCGCAAGCGCTCTCTGCAAGCAGTACCCCAAGCTCAACGGCTCGTGCCTTATGTATCGCCCTGAGGATATAGAGAAGGTTTTGCGTGGACTGACCATAGATCAAGTTTGGGGCATTGGTCGCAAATCCACCCAGATGCTCCGCTCGGCAGGGGTCTACTCTGCCTATGATTTCACACAGCGTAGCAGGGCGTGGGTGCAGGCGAAGATGGGCATTACGGGCGTTAGGACTTGGTGTGAGTTGCGCTCTGAGCCCTGCATAGAGTTTGTCTCTACCCCATCGATTAGCCAGTCGATTAGCATTGGCAGGAGTTTTCATAAGGAGATCACCGAGCTCGATGAGCTTAGCTCCGTGGTGACGATCTTCGCCACGACCATAGCTAGCAAATTACGCAAGCAGGGATCGTGTGCAGGGACAATTACTACATATATCTACACTAATCGCCACCGAAAGGATAAACCTCAAACCTATGAGAGCGAGACCGTGCAGTTGGAGATTCCAACCGACAGCACGCTGGAGATTGTGCAGACTGCCATTGCGTCGTTGCGCAAGATCTTCAAGGGGGATTACTCCTATAAAAAAGCTGGGGTCATCTGCTCGAATCTCTCCTCGAAGGAGTCGGTGCAGACCTCCCTATTCGATACTGTTGATCGTGAGAAGCACACAAAACTGATGCGGTCGATCGACCATTTGAATGCCAATTTTGGAAATAAAACAATCATAATGGCTGGTGAGGCGGGGGCTATTCTCGACCCAAATAAGAGCTACCTTTCGCCCAACTACACGAGCCAATGGAGCGACATAATAAGCGTAAAAAAATGATAAACAACGAGCTACAAACCTACTGCCAGGAGCAGATACTACCCCAGTACGACAACTATGACAGAGGGCACAACCGTGACCACATCCTCACCGTTGTGGATGGTGTTGCGGAGTTTGCCCAGAGCCATGACGCTGATTGCGATATGCTCTATGTGGCGGCGATTTTCCACGATCTCGGACTCGTTCATGGGCGTGAGACGCACCACCTGAGCTCGGCGCAGATGCTGCGTGAGGATCACTTCATACAGCGATTCTTCTCCGCAGAGCAGATCGATATTATCGCTGAGGCTATCGAGGATCACAGAGCATCATCGAAGAGTGCGCCACGTTCGATCTATGGCGAGATTCTCAGTTCGGCAGATCGCATAATAGACCCTGAGACCATAATTAAGCGTTGCTACTTCCACAATATTGCGAAGTATCCCGATGGTTCGTTGGACGAGAACCTCGACAAGATCTACGATCATATCGTCAATAAATATGGCGAGAATGGCTATCTGAAAGTGCCTATTCTCACCCGTCGAAACGCTTTAGGACTTAGCACCCTGCGTAGTATGCTGGGCGATGAGGCGAGTTTTCGTCTGAAGTGCATCGAAGTAATTAATAATATAAAGGGCTAAAATTGCTGAAAAAGTCCTATATTTGTAGCTGATGATACGCTATTTCAAACAAGACATATCACACATTGAGCCCCCTGAGATGCTCAACAATCCATTCGACTATGAGCCGCATGCGCTCGCTCGTGTGGCTTGCCGTGAGCTGTCGGATTATATCCTCTCTCATGCGCAGTGGGCAGAGGAGCTCAGCGCAGGCAAGATGCTCGGCGTGCTCGTAGTGCGCACTCCAAAGGGTGAGTTGGGCTATTTGGCCGCATTTTCGGGGCTACTCATGGGGACGAACTACATTGAGGGATTTGTCCCTGCGGTGTATGATATGCACGACCCTGAAGGCTATTTTCGATCAGAGGAGAGGGTCATATCACAGATAAATCAGAAGATTCAGGAGCTTGAGAGCTCCAATCAATACATAGAGATTCAGGCGCAACTTCGTGAGCATAAACAGCGCTCGCAGCTCGCTATTGAACAGCAAAAAAAGCAGATCAAACTCCGCCGTGAGGAGCGTCAATCTTTGCGCTCTGAGCAACAACTCGATGCAGAACTAGAGGCAAAGCTAAAGCACCAAAGCAGCCAAGACAAAGCGGAGCTAAAGCGCTTGAAGCAGCGTCTAGGGCAGGAGCAAGGGGCACTAGAGGAGCAGTTGAGCGGGATGCAGGAGCTAATCAAGAGCCTCAAGGAGCAACGACGTGAACTCTCGGCAGCGCTCCAAAATTGGCTCTTTGAGCAGTTTGTGATGATGAATGCAAGGGGCGAAGAGCGAAATCTAGTTGAGATATTCAGCCAAACGCCACAAATCCAACCTCCAGCTGGTGCAGGCGAGTGCGCAGGGCCTAAGCTCCTCCACTACGCATTTGTCCATGGTCTCGAACCACTCGCTGTGGCGGAGTTCTGGTGGGGAGCATCGCCGAGCGATGAGATTCGCCGTCATGGTGAGTTCTATGGTGCGTGCAAAGGCAAGTGTGAACCGATCCTCGGTTTTGTGCTTAATGCGACACCCTATGAGAGTGCGCTGATTGCCCGCAACGAGTCGCCAACAATAGAGACTCTCTTCGAGGATGAGTATCTGATGTTGGTGAACAAACCACATGATCTGCTCACCGTGCCTGGCAGGCACTCCAAGACCTCGCTTACTCAGATGCTCTCTCAGGACGAGGAGTCTGCCCCCTATGTGGTGCATCGTCTCGACATGGCGACTTCGGGCGTGGTGCTCATCGCCAAAGATAAAGAGACTCAACACGCTCTGCAACGAGCCTTTGAGCAGCGTGAGATAAAGAAGCGCTATATAGCTCTGCTCGATGGTGAGCCACCACAGAGCGAGGGCGAGATCAGTCTACCGCTGAGCCCCGACTACAACAATCGACCTCGCCAAAGGGTCGATACCGAGAACGGAAAAACGAGCCAGACGCACTATCGAGTGGTCGGCACACAAGAGCATGAGATTGCAGGCGAACGTCACCAATTTACACGTGTGGAGCTATACCCCATCACTGGGCGCACCCACCAACTCAGAGTTCACTGCGCTCACATGGATGGACTAAGCACACCCATTGCGGGCGATGTGCTCTATGGCAGGAGGCTCGACAGGCTCTATCTGCACGCCGAATTGTTGGAGTTTAAGCACCCACACACGGGCGAGTGGATATGTGTCCAATGTAACGCAAATTTTTAATCAACAATTTATACTATGACAAAAATCGTTAAACTACTAACCCTATTCTCGATGTTCTGCACCACGGCCATGGCGCAGACTCTCGAATCGCCTAGCGGAGAGCTAAAGCTAGACTTCAAGCTCAACGAAAAGGCAACACCAACCTACACCCTTAAATACAAGGGGCGTGATGTGATCGAACCGAGCCGCCTAGGCTTCGTCGTTCGTGGTATTGCCCCACTAACCGAGGGCTTCGAGATCACGGAGACAGCGACAAACTCTCACAACGAGACATGGCAACCAGTTCTAGGTGAGCGTAGCCACATTGTGGATCACCACAACGAGCTACTCGTGAAACTTCGCCACCCGAAAACAACTGCTGAGGTGTGGATTCGTTTCCGTGCATTTGACGATGGCGTGGGCTTTAGGTATGAGTTCCCAAAGCAGGCATACCTGAACCACTTCTTGATCGATGACGAGACGACTCAGTTCCAACTCACGGGTGATCACAAAGCATTCTGGCTGCCTTACGATTATGACACTAACGAGTACCCAACGACAACATCTAAACTCTCAGAGGTGGCAAACCTAATGGGCGATGTGCGCAACGAGGGGCTCGCAGCAAAGGCATACGACCCAGAGGTTTTGGGCGTTCAAACTCCCCTGATGCTAAAGTCGGATGATGGTCTATACATCAACATTCACGAGGCGGCACTTGTGAACTACGCCGCAATGCATCTCGATCTCGACGATGAGAGCTTCACGCTAACGTCGCACCTAACACCAAACCGCAACGGTGAGAAGGTGTTCATGCAGACAGGCAACACTACCCCATGGAGAACGATCATCGTGAGCGACGATGCACGTGAGATCCTAGCTTCGAGCATGATTCTCAACCTCAATGAGCCTTGCGCCTATGAGCAGACGGACTGGATCACACCATCGAAATATATCGGTGTGTGGTGGGAGTATTTCACTGGCGGAGGTTCGATGTGGGCATACGCAGGCTATCAAGGTGTAGAGGTTGGCAAGACCGACTTTACGAAGCTTACACCTAGCGGAAAGCATGGCGCAAATACCGAGCATGTGAAGGATTACATCGACTTTGCAGCGGAGCATGGCTTCGATGGAGTTCTCGTTGAGGGTTGGAACGAAGGGTGGGAGGACAACCACGCCTACATCAAGGAGAAGGTTTATAGCTTCACGAAGGCTTACCCTGATTTCGATGTCGAGGGTCTCTCGAAGTACGCCAAAGAGAAGGGTGTGAGACTCATCATGCACCACGAAACTACATCTGCGGTCACAGACTATGAGAACCAGATGGTGGATGCCTTCGAGTTTATGAATAAGTACAACTACAACACCGTGAAGACTGGCTACGTAGGGCGCATTATCCCACGCAGTGAGTACCACGATGGACAGTGGATGGTTAACCACTACATTCGTGTAGCGGAGACAGCAGCCGACTACAAAGTGATGATTAACTCTCATGAGGCTGTTCGCCCAACGGGACTTCACAGAACATACCCTAACTGGATTGCTCAAGAGTCGGCGCGTGGAACAGAGTTTGAGTCGTTCAACGGCAACAACCCCGACCACACTACGATCCTGCCATTCACACGCCAAATGGGTGGTCCAATGGACTACACGCCTGGTATCTTCGAGGGTGATCTTTCGGTGTATGGCGATAACGATGCGCAGCTGAGCACTACCCTCACAAAGCAGTTGGCACTCTATGTGACAATGTACAGCCCTTTGCAAATGGCTGCCGACCTGATCGAGAACTACAAGAAGTACCCTGAGCCATTCCAATTCATAAAGGATGTGGCGGTAGATTGGGACGAATCGCACATCCTGCAAGCCGAGCCAGGTGACTACCTAACAATAGCACGTAAGGCTAAGGGCAAGCAGGAGTGGTTCGTAGGGGCGATCACCGATGAGAACCCACGTGAGACGACAATCTCGCTCTCGTTCCTACCTAAAGGTAAAAAGTACATCGCAACGATATACGCTGACGGAAAGGATGCGCACTGGCAGACAAACCCAAAGAGCTACAAGATCACGGAGCAGAAGGTCACAAACCTATCTAAACTAAAGGTTCAGATGGCTGCAAGTGGCGGAGTTGCCATCAGCATCAAGGAGGCGGAGTAATGCCGATATCGGGGCGGTTCATGCCTTGAGACCCTAATCTAAACGTGTGGTACAGAGATGTATCGCACGTTTTTTTTGTGCTCTTTTGTGAGTTATTTTCTTTGATTTTTCAATAAAAATTGCTATTTTGCATTCTCAGCTCTTTGTTTGCAGATCTGAAAACAAGAATTGTAAGTTCATAGAATAGTATAAAAACAACTCAGCTATGAAAAAACTACTACTATTAGGGCTGTTAGCTCTTGCTGTGATTGTCGGCACTGTCGTGATGAAATTCTCACGGAAGATACAAACTACAAACGTATAAAACTTATAAATATTAATAAGACTATGAGACACTATATATTACTATTCATCTGCATTGCGTTCAGCCAAGAGCTCTCTGCGCAGACAAAAACGGTAGTTAGCTTCTACTCTGCTGTTACCGCCATTCCTGTAGATAAACAGCTGCATATTACGGATATTATCTACCTAGAGGGTCAATTCGATAGTCTGCAAAAACAATCTGTCAGAGCAAGCAAGGCAGAGAGCAAAAAAATATGGGGCAACATAGGCAGGAGAGCCAACAAAGTGGTTGATGGAGCCCAAATTGTAGACTACGAATCTGATACGCTCTATTTGTTGAGGGGGTATAATGATAGCCATTATATTGACGCACCACTCGAGATTAATTTAAAAACAGGCAAAGGTGCATTCAATTTGTTTCAAACAGAGCCCGATGGTTTGTATCACCTCGAGCAGCTGGAGCAGACCTACGTAGACGCGCCTGCAGATTATATTGACTCTGAAATGTTGCTACGCAACACTCTATTTTCGTGGGACATTGATCGATTAGTTAAAATCATTAAGGTATCAGGAGGTGTCGATAACTACTCGTGGATATCGGTTGCAAGAGTCATAATTAAAAATAATCAAGTCGCTAAGAAAGAGATCATTAACTTTAAGCCAGCAGTTTGGTGGACCCTCCAGCCGATAGAGTAAAAAACTTACGCCGAGGGTTTACAATTTTAAAATAAAACACCTACAAATTATGAAACGAAACTCAACACTACTAACATTAGGGCTGTTAGCTCTTGCTGTGATTGTCGGCACTGTCGCGATGAAATCCTCACGCAAGAGCCCCACCACGCAGCCGAAGAGCCCCTCGTTGGTTGAGAGGTGGAACCGCCTAGAGGTGAGCCCCGAAGAGGCGGAGGCTATCGTTAAGAGGTATGACCTTGAAGCGCTGAAGCAGAACTACGAGATATACTATCTCTCGTATGGAGCTCGCTTTGGAGAGCACGTCGCAAATAGGATGAAGGCTTTAAACCACCAAAGAGAGGCTAACGACTCTCTGGAGTTGGTAAAACTAACCCCTCCCACCACCATCGTTGAGGATATATTCACAGGCAAACACATCGTTAGAGTGTATAATAGCGATAGCAAAGCAAACGATTCAGAGATATATAGTGTAACGACTGGCAGGCATATGTATCAACTCTTGCTCTCTCTCAACGGCAATTTTGAGGTGATTAAATTATTCAACTATGACGATGCACTGCAGGATATTCACGCATATTTCGAACGACACAAAGAGATAGACACAGAGCTCTTGCCAAGATATATTCAGGCACTAGATATAATGCAAACTGAGGGTAAAGTCGGCAACCTCGAACGTGGAGAGCGTCCCTATAAAATCCCCGTCGATACGTTTGACTATGCGAACTTTATCACTCCCGAGCTCGAATATCGCAAATATGATCTGCAACAGCGCAGCGAGATATACCTAGCAGCGCGGAGAGCAAACTACATATCGGCTAGCAATGATGCCAACCTCCTACTAAGCGAGTTTTGGCTAGAGCCGCTGTATGATACTGCAGACTCCATTCGATACAGAGAGCTAGTTGGTAGTGCTTTCGAGATTAGGGACGCTTTAACGAATCAAAAGGTTGTAAATATCGCAGAGGATGGTGTTTTTAGCCTAGTCATTAAGGGTGGATTTGAGCGCCTTCTGATTAGTCGTGGAGGTCTTTTTGAGGTTGTAAATATCACCGACCTTGCCACCGCCCACAACCTTCTAGAGGAGTATTGTCGTGAGCACCCCAACATAAGCGAAGTGGAGCGCAAACAGTACTTCAAGGCGCTAAATACCCTGAATGAGAAGAGTAAACCTGCTCGTGAAAAGACGCTGAGCGATCCTGATCGGATAATGATGATAATTACAACTCAGAGCGTGGATGACCTCTAAATTTGC
>CAYJIY010000031.1:0-21398 GCA_964370415.1 uncultured Alistipes sp. | reverse complement strand
TCTTCTCTTCTCGGCGAGTATCTAGGTGTTGAATATTTAATTGAGACTGCGTGCTGCTATTTTTCACTGAAGAAGTGGTGATTCGACATATCAATATATACAAAAACGAGTACAACCGACTAGTTAATCGATTGTACTCGTTATGATAATACTCTCACTTTAAGCTACGATACAGTAGCCTAGCTCAAACTATAGAGCGTTAGCGTGAAGTTGCAATGAACTCTTAAGGTTACCAGCCTTGTTCTTGTGGATGATGTTGCGCTTTGCAAGCTTATCCAACATAGCTGCTACCTTTGGAAGTAGTGCCTCTGCAGCGCCCTTCTCAGATGTATTGCGAAGAGCTTTCACAGCGTTACGTGCAGTTTTGTGATAAAGACGGTTATGTGCACGCTTAGTAGCTGTCTGACGAATTCTCTTTTTTGAAGACTTATGGTTTGCCATAGTTCTTGTGTTTTATTTATAGTTATCTACTTATTTCTAAAAAAATAAGGCAGAGTCTTACCTCTCCCTCTATTCATTTTGAAGTGTTTTATCACCTCGATTTTGTTACGACCTTAGTCGCTTTTGGATAGATCATTTATGATCCGCTCCATGAGGTCTCCCTCGAACTTTTTTCCCGTCGCACCCGAAGGTGTCGTTTTGTAGCCCATAGGAGAGTCGAACTCCTCTTTCAAGAATGAAAATCTTGCGTCCTAACCGATAGACGAATGGGCCATTACCACTATTGTATTCTCGTTTGTGATCACTCAGGCGATCACCCCGTTTTGATTACTTTAGCGATGCAAAGGTAGATAAAAAATTCTTATCTGCAAATTTTTTGACAAGAAAAATGTAATTTTTTCTAATTTTTTTTGATCACCATCACCCCTTTACTCGTCATTTCGAAGTTCTTGCTGGCGCTAAACATGCGATCAACTAGCTTACTTTCTGTAAATTGCAATGCTGAGAGGTGGTGGATATTTGGCGAATCGATCAAAGCGACCGAATCGCACAACTTTTCGGCTATGTCGAGCTCGTGAGTTGAGAATAGTATGGTCTTTTGTTCCGAGTGTGCTAGCTCGCGCAGCAAAAAACATAGCTCATATCTATTAGGTAGATCCAAAAAAGCGGTTGGCTCATCGAGCAGAATCACTGGTGTGTCTTGAGCAAGGGCGCGTGCTATCATCACACGCTGGCACTCTCCGTCGGACATTTGATCCATCGTGCGGTGTGTGAAGTCACTCATGCCTACCTGCTGAAGCGAGCGGTGGACGATGTGGCGATCCTCATCGCTTATGCGCCCCATCCAGTTGGTGTATGGTGCACGCCCTAGCGCTACCACGTCTTCACACGTGAGGTTGGCAATGCGCACTTTGTCGGTCGTTACGAAGCTCACGACCTTTGCTCGCTCAGATGCTGTGAGTGAATATATATCGACACCACCAAGCTTAATGCTCCCTTTCTCTGGTGCACTTAGACCGCTGAGCGCACGCAAAAGAGAGCTCTTTCCTGTGCCATTGCGACCAAGAAGGGCTGTTATATCACCCTTGGGGATTGAGAGTGACGCACCTTGAATCAGAGTGCGATCGTCATATCCGATCTCTATGTTCTCAACTTTTATGCCCATGGTTATAGTAGTTTACGATTGCGCATCACAACAAATATCACAACTGGAATTCCCATAAGGGCTGTGATTGTGTTGATTGGCATGGTTAGAAGTTTTGCCACTATGTCGCCCACGAGCATCAGAATCGCTCCAAGGATCATCGATGCAGGGATGAGTATAGTGTGATCTGCCGAGCGGAATATCATTCTCGCAAGGTGCGGTACCGCCAGCCCCACAAACCCGATAGGGCCACAAAAGGCGGTTATTGTCCCAGCGAGTAGGATTGTGGAGAAGAATATCAGCAGGCGAGTGCGCTCGATGTGCATTCCGCTTGTGCGTGCGTAGTGCTCACCTAGCAGGAGTATGTTCAGTGGCTTTATTGTGGCGATGGATAGAACGAGCCCCCCAATAACTATAGGTGCAAGGGTCTTCATCTGTGTGAGTGTGACCTCGCCCAGAGACCCCATGTTCCATATCACGAACGATTTTAGCGCCGACTCCTCGCCCAAGTATTGTAGAGTCTCGACAAGGGAGCTGATCCCCGAACCGATCATCATACCGAGGATGAGGATAACCATTATATCCTTAATTCGCCTGCCTAGAGTTGCGATTATACCCAAAACTAGTGCCGAACCGAGCCACGCTGCGCCAGTGATTCCGATAGATTGCAGGGCGCTATGTCCAGCGATTCCCAGCACGGGTGCCCCTAGGAGGAAGAGCGCAACACCGAGGCTCGCTCCTGAGCTAACACCGAGGATGAATGGTCCAGCCATTGGGTTGCGAAAAAGGGTCTGCATCTGAAGTCCACTGACCGATAGGGCAGCACCTGCGAGTATCGCCATCACGGCTCTGATTAGTCGAATGTCGAGCACAATGCTCCTAACTTCGGGGGCGACATCTCCGCCCACAAGCGAGCGTATCACCTCCGTAATCGACAGTGAGACCGATCCCACCGCAATATCTGCGGCGAATAGGAGAACAAGGAGTATTGCTCCAGCGATAAAAAGAGGTGTCGTGCGTCTCATGTTACTTTAGTTGCTTGTAGAAGTATAGTGAATCACTCTCCGAGTTGAAAATTGAGATCAAATCCTCGAGTACAACGTGGGGCATGACAACTCCCGACTCCCAAAAATCGCTACCTCCGCCTGGTGTCTGTCGTGCGTTATTGTTGTAGACCCTGCCGTCGAGCACGGGCTTTACTTGGGTGAATTTAGGGTTCTGCTCAAGTAGAGTCTCTACATCATTTACGGGGCCAACGTTGAGCCAGAAGTCAGATTTGCTTGCCAGTAGATACGCCTCCTCCAACGATATGGGAGCCGTGTCTGTACCTTTGCCCTCGGTGTGGATGTACTCCGCTCCAGCGTCGTTTATTAGGCGCACCATGTAGTTCTCGCCACCAGGCATGAACCAGCTGTCACGATATGGAGTGTTGAGCATGACCTTAGGTCGAGAGCCCTTGGTTGTGTTTGCTGCCACTAGCTTCAGCGAGTCGTATTTGTGTGCAATGTCATTAAATATCTCTTGGCTGTTGTGGCGACAATCGGTAATCTCGCCAAGGGCAACCATCCACTCAGCCTTGCCTAGAGGCGAGTGCTCGATGTACTCACCTATATATATATAAGGTATGCCCAGCTCTCTGAGCTTGCTCGATAGCTGTGTGTTGTCACCAAATATGCCGTAAATTAGTACTACGTCGGGCTTTATTGAGGCTATCATCTCGAAGTTGAAGTTGGAATCGTAGCCGACCTCCTTGATCTCTCCCGCCTTGTAAGCCTCTCTTACAGATTGATTTGAGAGAAAATCGGCTCCCGAAACCCCTTTGATTAGGTGCTCTTTGCCTATGGCGCTTAGTGTCGCCACGTGGCTCGATGACATGCAGACAACTCTCTGGACGGGGAGTTTTACTGTCTGTCCATCGAAACCCTCAGGCGAGGGCTCTCCGTTGCGGCTTAGGAATATCTGCTGCTCGGTGCCTGAGCCCTGCCAAGGTCGAGTGATTGTGAGCACGCTGCTTGCTCCGCTGTCGGGCTTTGAGATGAAGAACCCTTCGGCGTGCAGTGGTGTGTAGACCTCCTTTGTGAAGACTACCTTTTTGCTGCGATTAATGCACGATGTAGCGAGTGCAGCAAGTGCAAGTACTAACACTCCTAGTCCCATAAGCCTATTCATGAGTGAATCCCTGAGCCTTTAGAGCTATGGTTGAGCCATCTGGGGTTACGAGTGCAGCGCCAGTGCTCTGCTCCGTGATGTGACCGATGATGTCGATCCCGCCAACGGCACGAACCTCTCTCTCCATCTCGATTGGAACAGTGAATAGTAGCTCATAGTCGTCACCTCCGTTGAGTGCCGCCATAACTGGGTCTAGCCCCATCTCTTCGCATAGTGCAGAGGTCTGCTTGGCGATAGGAATCTTTTCGAGGTAGATGCGTGCGCCACACTTCGAGCTCTTGCATATCTGCATCAGGTCGCTAGATAGACCATCCGAGAGGTCGATCATGGCAGTTGGTGTGACTTTATCCTCTGCCAAAGACTCCACGATGTCGTATCTTGCACGTGGCTTTAGGTACTTTTCAAGTAGGTACTCATACCCCTCGAACTTAGGTTCTGGGTTTGCCACATCTCCCAAAACACGCTTTTCACGCTCTAGGAGTCTAAGGCCCATGTATGCAGCCCCAAGGTTGCCTGTGATGCAGATAAGGTCGTTGATCTTTGCTCCATCTCGGCGTGCGATTGCATCTGGTTTAGCATAACCAAGTGCCGTGATGCCTATCACGAGCCCCGTCATCGAGGCTTTGGTGTCTCCACCAACTAGGTCAACCTCATACTCCTCGCATGCGAACTGAATCCCCTCGTAGAGATCCTCTAGCGCCTCTACTGGTAGTTTAGATGACACCCCAAGCGATATTGTTATCTGCTTTGGAATGGCGTTCATCGCTAGGATATCGCTAATTCCCACAACCACCGCTTTGTAGCCAAGGTGCTTGAGGGGTGAGTATGTAAGATCGAAATCTACCCCCTCGAAGAGGGTGTCGCTAGAGCATAGAACTGTGTGGTCTGCTGGAGGTGAGCAGACTGCTGCGTCATCGCCCATGGCGATCATTGTAGATGGGTTCTTAGCTGTGAATTTATTTGTGAGGCGGTCGATCAGCCCGAACTCTCCGAGAGAGGCGATCTCTGTGCGCGTCTTTTTCTCCATGTTTGATTATGTTATGAACCCTCGCAAAAAAAAGGAGGGTTATGGTGGAAAAACAAAATATTTTCACAAAAATAGGCTAATTATTCGTGTTTTCCCAAAAAAATACGCTATTTTTGCCACGTTTTTAATTTTCAAAGAGATAAGAGGATGATAAATATCGTTTTGTTTGGCGCACCAGGTTGCGGCAAAGGTACTCAGGCGACACGCCTAAAGGAGCATTATGGGATTCTTCACGTATCAACAGGTGAGGTTATCCGCGGTGAAATTAATCAAGGCACTGAGCTAGGTAAGAGCATGGAGCGCTATATCGCTTCTGGTCAATTGGCTCCAGATGAGATTGTTATCAACATGGTTGCGAACTATGTTGCGGCAAATAAGGATGCTAAGGGTTGCATCTTCGACGGCTTCCCACGCACAACAGTGCAGGCTGAAGAGTTTGACAAGATCATGGCTCAACACGGACTAAAGGTTGATATGATGATCGACATCGAGGTTCAAGAGGAGGAGCTAATCAAGCGTATCTTGCTTCGTGGTAAGGACTCAGGACGTGCAGATGACGCATCGGAGGAGGTTATCCGCCAGCGTTTGGAGGTGTATGCAGCTCAGACAGCAGTCGTTGCGAAATACTACTCAGCACAAGATAAATATGCAGCAGTTGATGGTCTAGGAACTATGGATGAGGTGTTCGACAGAATATGTCAAGTTGTCGATACACTGTAATTTTTTTAGTCTAAATTTTGTAGATCAATATATTATAGCTATATTTGCATCCCCAAAGATGGGGAATTAAACTAATTTTAATAAAATTATGAACAATTACGAAACCGTTTTCATTGTCACGCCAGTGCTCTCTGACGTTCAGGTACAGGAGGTTGCGGACAAATTCCAAGGTGTAATCACCGAAAACGGCGGTCAGATTGTGAACAGCGAAGCTTGGGGCTTGAAAAAGCTTGCTTACCCGATTCAAAAGAAGACCACCGGTTTCTACTTCCTTGTTGAGTTCACAGGTGAAGGATCAATTATCGAAACTCTTGAGAAGCAATACCGTCGCGACGAGCGCGTTATCCGTTTCTTAACTTTCAAGCAGGACAAATACGCTGCAGAGTATGCAGTTAAGCGTCGTGCTAAACTTTCTAACAAGTCGGAGGAGTAATCATGGCACAAGACAGAAACGCAAGACAATCAGAAATTCGTTACCTTAACCCAGTTTCGGTAGACGTTAAGAAGAAGAAGTACTGCCGCTTTAAGAAGCTAGGTATCAAGTACGTAGACTACAAGGATGGGGAGTTCCTTAAGAAGTTCCTTAATGAGCAAGGTAAGATCCTTCCTCGTCGTATCACTGGTACGTCACAAAAATTCCAAAAGAAAGTTGCTCAGGCTGTTAAGCGTGCTCGCCACCTTGCAATCCTGCCTTTCGTAACCGATTGTATGAAATAATAAAGAGGAGGACGAGACATGGAAGTTATTCTTATTAAAGATATCGAGAACCTAGGTTACGCTAACGAAATCGTAAGCGTTAAGCCAGGATACGCAAACAACTACCTTATCCCACAAGGATTTGCTAAGACTGCAACTGAGTCTGCAAAGAAGGTGTTGGCAGAGAACCTTCGTCAGCGCGCACACAAGGACGCTAAGATCCTTGCTGATGCTCAAGCACTAGCTGATAAGATCGAGAACCTACCTCTTACTCTATCTGCAAAGGCAGAGGAGGGAAAACTATTCGGTACTATCACTTCAGCAGACCTTGCTGAGGCACTTGTAGCGAAGGGAATCGAGCTAGATCGTAAGGTAATCATCGTTGACGCAGTTAAGACTGTAGGTGAGTACACAGCAGTTGCTAAGCTTCACCGTGATGTGAAAGCTACAATCAACTTTACAGTTAACGCTGCTGAGTAATTGATTGAGCAATAGCTCTAAAATAGTGTGACCAATACTTGAAAAAGTGTTGGTCACTTTTTTTATGTAGTAGTCGAATAGAGCGTGAGTGTGAATATTTGACGGAAGATCTATCAAGTGTAGATGTGAGGGATGATCTCTAGACGAGGGGCTCCTTTATCAAGTACGGATGTAATAGTTGAGCCTGCGGTGTGAAGCTTGTGGCGTGAATCTCGTGATGTATGGCTCGTGGTGTGATGTGCGCTAGATGGGTGGCTGATCTGCCTTAAGGTGAGATGTTGTGCTATGGATCAGGCGAATATAAAATAAGAGGGGAGAGCCAACATAAAAGTTGCTCTCCCCTCTACTATCTCGAATTTCAATAAGATTACTTAGATGCCTCAACTGAAGATTTGCGGAAGTCTTTCATAAGCTTTGAAATTTCAAGCGCTGCTTTACGTGCACGTGTACCTGCAGCTTTGTTTCCTTTCTCAACTTGAGCTGTTGCATTCTCTGCGAACACCTCATACTGTGCTTGGATTTGCTCTACTAGTGTTTTCATAACAGTTAATATATTTAATATATGGTTAATTAATCTGCGCAAAGATATAAAAATTATTTCATTTCCAACAAAATAGAGCAGAAATATCAAATATTATCTATAAGAAATAGCTATTTATATCTACTATATAAGCGAAAATCATTTTTACTGCATAGGCGTTGCTCGATTTGTCGTAAGATATTAACACATAGCGCACAACATTTTTAAATGTTTTGATTTATTCAAATTTAGCGTTACTCTTAGCTTGAATAAAATGGGCGATTTTGATCTAATTCAGTATTAAATATTGCATTAATAACTGACTATTTATTCTGATTTTGTGTCGCTGTAAGTAGTTATCACTCAAAGATGATAATACCAACTTGTAGCTATTGATATTAATAATATATTTGAGTACTTTTGCAGACTAGTCTGCAAAAAGCGTGCAGGGTGGTAATTTAATGGGCTATTCCCATTATTAATTGTGAATCACCAACTTGTAGTGGTTCGATTTGAATTTGAAAATGAAGTTATCTGAACTAAAAAATGGCGAAATCGCTATAATATTAAAGGTTAAAGGGCACGGAGGTTTCCGCCGCAGGATCATGGAGATGGGTTTTGTGCGAGGACAGCGTGTGGAGATCATCCTCAATGCGCCGTTGCAAGATCCAATTGACTATCGAGTGATGGGCTACGATGTTTCGCTTCGTAGAAGTGAGGCTGACATGATTGAAGTTGTGCTCGAGAGCGAAGCTGAGGGGATGAGTATCGTAGCTGAGGGGCAGAGCGTAGAGTACTCCTACGACGAGCCAACGCAGGTGCAACCCGAGTCCGAGCCGTCGAAAAGAGAGATGATAAACGTTGCGCTTATCGGTAACCCAAACAGCGGAAAAACGTCACTATTTAACTCTATATCAGGTAGAAGTGAGCATGTGGGTAACTATAGTGGTGTGACTGTCGATGCAAAACGTGGCTATTGCAATTATCGTGGCTATCGCTTCGAGATCACGGATTTGCCAGGCACCTATGCACTCTCGGCGTACACTCCAGAGGAGATATACGTTAGAAAACATATCGCTGAAAAATCGCCTGATGTCGTTATCAACGCAGTTGTAGCGTCGAACTTGGAGCGTAATCTATACCTTACGACCGAACTGATAGACATAAACCCACGTGCTGTAATCTCTCTCAACATGTATGACGAGCTGGAGAGTAGCGGGGCAAAGCTCGACTATGATAGTCTTGGGCGCATGCTGGGAATACCAATGGTGCCAGTAGTATCTCGATCGGGGCAGGGTGTTAAGGAGCTTCTTGATACTGTCATTGCGGTCTATGAGAATCGCGATGATCGTGTTCGCCACATCCACATAAATCAGGGTGTGGAGATCGAGGGGGCTATCACGGCGCTGAGCGATGAGCTGTATAAGAGTCAAGAGAGCCTGCCAAAGCACTTTCCACCAAGATATTTGGCTACAAAACTTCTTGAGCGAGACAAGTTTACGCAGTCGCTTTTGGAGTCTAATGAGCAGTATGAGCAGTGGAGTCAGCTACGTGATAGATTGGTTGAGAGAGTTGAGCAGAACCTAAATGAAGATATAGAGACTGAGCTTGCGAATCGTAAGTATGGCTTTATTTCGGGAGCTATAAAGGAGGTCTACACCCCTGGAGGTGGCGAGGAGGTCAACGCAACGAAGATCATCGATACGATTGTTACTCACAAGTTGTGGGGCTTTCCTATTTTCTTGGGTATCATGTGGTTGATGTTCTGGGCGACATTTACGCTGGGTGCCTATCCTCAGGATTGGATCGATATGTTGGTGGGTGCGATAAGTGGTGGTGTGGACTACATCTTGCCAGATGGGCCACTCAAAGATATGATAGCCGACGGAATTATTGGTGGGGTAGGTAGCGTTATAGTCTTCCTGCCAAATATCATGATTCTCTACCTATTTATCTCCTTCATGGAGGATTCGGGTTACTTGGCTCGTGCGGCATTCATCATGGATAGAATCATGCACCGAATAGGGCTTCACGGAAAGTCGTTTATCCCCTTGATTATGGGCTTTGGGTGTAATGTGCCTGCGATTATGGCAACACGCACGATCGAGAGCCGTAGCAGTCGTTTGATTACGATTTTGATCTCTCCGTTCATATCGTGTAGCGCTCGTCTGCCGATCTTTATACTTTTGGTTGGGGCTTTCTTCCCTGAGAACCCAGGATTCATCATCTTCATGCTCTATGTTATAGGTGTTGCGCTTGCGGTTATCACGGCACGATTGATACGTCGATTCCTCTTTACAGCTGATGAAACACCATTTGTGATGGAGTTGCCACCATACCGCATGCCTACGACTCGCTCCACGCTGAAGCACATGTGGGCAAAGTGTACGCAATATCTGCGCAAGATGGGGGGCATGATCCTCATCGCCTCGATCATAGTCTGGGCGCTGAGCTACTACCCTCAGAGCGATGCTCCACAGAGCGAGACAGAGCACTATGAGCAGTCGTATCTGGGTCAGGCAGGAAAGCTAGTAGAGCCTATATTCTCACCTTTTGGTCTAGATTGGAAGGCGAGTGTAGCCCTGATGTCGGGAGTTGCAGCTAAGGAGGTTGTTGTCAGTACGCTGGGAGTGCTCTATGCGGAGTCTGATGTGGCGGTGGTTGATTCGGAGCAGTTGGCAGAGGATGATAACTCTCGATTGGAGAGCACCTTGGTGCAGAGTGGTGATTTCAACACAGCGTCTGCCTTTGCGTTCCTGATCTTTATTCTTATATATTTCCCATGTATCGCAACCGTGGTGGCTATTGCGGCGGAAGCTGGGCGCTGGTGGGCTGCGGCATCTATGCTCTACAATACGGCATTGGCATGGGTTATGTCTTATGGATTCTATAAATTAATTCTATTATTCATGTAGTTATGGTTTGGGATAAAATTCAAGATATTTTAGTCGGAGTCATAGTGCTAGGCGCTATGGTTCTGCTAGTTGTGAAGTCGTTTTTTTGGAAGAAGGACGAGGGGTCAAAGTGCTCAGGTTGTGCGAGTAGTTGCTCTACGTGTAGAGACGAAAAGTAGATTTTAATAAAAATGTCATTTGCTTATTTGGTAATTATGATTACCTTTGTGGCGTAAACTTTAATAAAAAAATAGAAATTATGGGAGTTATTTTGTACATTGCAATCTTCGTACTGGTTTATGCATCAGTGTGGAAGGTATTCGAAAAGGCTGGTAAGCCAGGATGGGCTGGTCTAGTGCCTATTTACAACTTCATCGTTATGTTGGAGATCGCGAAGAAGCCACTTTGGTGGGTTGCTCTTCTATTTATTCCATTTGCGAACATTGTAGTTGGAGTACTAATTATGATGAATATCGCCAAGTCATTTGGTAAAGGTACAGGATTTGCAATCGGTATGATTCTTCTGCCATTCGTATTCTGGCCAATGCTAGGATTCGGTGATGCGCAGTACGTAGAGGTACAGGAGTAATTACTTTGAGATACGAAAAAAAGGGATGAATAGCTCATCCCTTTTTTTGTACCCTTTTGTGTAGGTACAAAAAAAAAGGCCTCAATCTCACGACTAAAACCTTCTTATAGACGGGGAACCACCCCCATCTCTTAGCGAGTTAAATCGGGAGGGCTTCAACACCTGGACTTTAAGAATCCTGTGTCTAGTAACGCATTGTTACAACCTGCCGATTTCCTCAACCAACCTAAAACTACTAACCTAAAATGAACCTTAAAACTTCACTGCAAAGATAAGGAGAGTTTTTTATTTATGCAAATATTTTAGTAAATAAATAAATAAGTTTAACAATTTTGTAACATTAGATAAGTTGGGTTGTGTGTGGTTTTGTGGTTAAGTATCTGATTATCATTGATTAATGTTTGTTTTATTTGTTTGGATATTTTTGCGACTAAAAACAGAGTGTTAGTACTTTTTTTTGAGGTGGGCTGTGATTTTTATAGAGTGTTTGTTGTTGTAACCACAAAAGATTGTTTAAATTTGCAACTATTACGTTTAAAAAATTAATAGCAGTATGAATATAAATCAAATAAAACCGAGTGTTAGATATGTGGGTGTGAACGATCGCACCACAACACAGTTCGAAGCGCTCTGGTCTCTACCTTATGGTGTCTCTTACAACTCATACCTTGTCGTTGGCGAGAAGGTGGCGCTGATCGATACGGTTGAGGTCTCATTTGTGGAGGATCTCCTGAGCAATATTAAAGAGCAGATCGGTGATCGACCAATCGACTACCTTGTAGTTAACCACATGGAGCCTGATCACTCGTCGTCGATAAAGATCTTGCGCAGCTATTATCCCAATATTGAGATTGTGGGTAACGCAAAGACGGCTCAAATGCTGGATGGATACTATGGTCTTACGTCGGGAATCCTTACCATAAAGGATGGCGAGGAGTTGGATCTAGGGCAAGGTAAGAGCCTGAAGTTCTATCTTACGCCGATGGTGCACTGGCCTGAGACGATGATGACGTGGTTCTCGGCGGAGGGTGTTCTCTTTTCGGGCGACGCCTTCGGGTCGTTTGGAGCGCTCAATGGCGGTGTTGTCGACTCACAGCTCACACTAGACCACTTTTGGGACGAGATGCGTAGATACTACGCATGCATAGTTGGTAAGTATGGCACGCCAGTGCAAAATGCCCTCAAGAAGCTGAAAGATCTGCCGATCGAGATGATCTGTTCGACACATGGGCCTATATGGTCGGAGTGCGTGGGGCGTGTTGTTGGTATATATGACAAGCTGAGCCGCTACGAGGCGGAGCCAGGGGTGGTGATAGCCTATGGGTCTATGTATGGAAATACAGCTAAGGTGGCAGAGCGCATCGCAAAGGAGCTGGCGTCTCATGGCGAGAAACAGATCATCGTACACAACCTATCTATTGCCGATCCATCGCACGTGATTCGTGATATATTCAAGTATGACACGCTGGTTATCGGCTCGCCAACCTACAATGGTGCGCTATTCCCACGTGTCGAGGCTCTAGTTTCGATGATCGAAGCCAGAGGGATACCAAGCCGCAAGTTGGCACTCTTCGGCTCGTTTACGTGGGCAGGTGCGGCAGTAAAACACCTTACGGCATTCACCGAGCGAATGAAGTGGGAACTTCTGCACGAACCAATCGAGATGAAGTGCGGATTTGACGACTCAATATCGGCGCTGTGTCACGATAGAGTTAAGTCGATGAAGTAACATAACGAGTGTGACTAACAGGTCATTTTCGGCACTTCCCTTGCCTCTCAAATCCTCATTTACACTATGTAAACTGCGGTTTGAGAGCCAGCACGAAGCCCCAAAACTGACGTGTTATTCACGCTCTTAGCAAAGAGGGGGGGCTTATTAGTCGCCCTGTTTTTTCGCTATATCGTACAAAAAAAGATCTCTCAACGGGTAATCCATTGAGAGATCTTATTATATATGATAGGAGCGAATACTCCTTCAAAACTACTCCTTTTCAGTGAATGGGAATTGGTTTTGGTTTACATCCTCGTAGCGAAGTCCCTTCTCGTAGGTTTTCATTGCACGGCGGCTCATACCGATTGACGAGAAACCTCCATCGTGGAATAGGTTCTGCATCGTCACCTTGCGTGTGAAGTCTGAGAATAGAGTCAAAACGTAGTCTGCACACTCCTCAGCAGTAGCGTTGCCTAGTGGCGACATGCTCTCCGAGAACTCCAAAAGGTCGTTAAGACCAAGTACTCCGTTACCCGCTGTTGTAGGTGTTGGAGATTGAGAGATAGTGTTGATACGCACGTTCTTCTCACGACCATAGATGTAACCAAAGCTACGAGCGATAGACTCAAGGAGCGCCTTAGCGTCTGCCATGTCGTTGTAGCCGTAGAAAGTACGCTGAGCTGCAACGTATGAAAGAGCTACGATAGATCCCCAATCGTTGATTGCGTCCTTCTTGCGAGCAACTTGAATCGCTTTGTGGAACGAGATCGCCGAGATATCAAGAGTCTTAGTCAAGTATTCGTAGTTCAGGTCGTCATAAGTGTGACCCTTACGCACGTTTGGTGACATACCGATAGAGTGAAGAATGAAGTCAAATTTGCCTCCAAAGTGCTCCATTGTCTTGTCGATTAGATTCTCAAGATCCTCTATGTTAGTAGCATCTGCAGGGATAACTGGAGCGTTGCACTTCTGTGCTAGCTCGCTGATTGTGCCCATGCGAATAGATACTGCTGTATTTGTTAGTACGATCTCTGCTCCCTGCTCTACAGCACGCTCTGCAACCTTCCATGCGATAGATTGCTCGTTAAGAGCACCAAAGATCAAACCCTTTTTTCCTTTAAGTAACTGACAACTCATAATATTATCTTTAATCAAAAATTTTGCGCAAAGTTAGTGTTTTTTTCTGCTAATACCAAATAACTGGATGAAAAAGCAAGTTTTGCAACTTTTTATAACTTAGTTATTCGACATTGAGCTTCGATAGTCGCATAGCGCAGAAGTTAGGTCCGCACATTGTGCAGAAGTCTCCCTGCTCCTTCTTACCATCGGCATAGTAGTACTCCTTAGCACGCTCTGGGTCGAGCGCTAGGGCGAACTGATCCTCCCATCTGAAGTCGAATCGAGCCTTGCTCATCGCATCGTCACGCACCTGTGCGCCTGGGAATCCCTTAGCGAGGTCGGCAGCGTGAGCAGCGATCTTATATGTGATAACACCCTCTCTAACGTCATCTTTGTTCGGTAGGCTGAGGTGCTCCTTTGGTGTTACGTAGCAGAGCATTGCAGTTCCTAGCCATGCGATTTGAGCCGCTCCGATTGCCGATGTGATGTGGTCGTAGGCTGGTGCGATGTCCGTTGTAAGAGGACCAAGCGTGTAGAATGGCGCTCCGTGGCAGTGCTCCTTCTGCATCTGCATGTTCTCTGCGATCTTGTTCATTGGCACGTGGCCAGGTCCCTCGATCATCACCTGAACATCATACTTCCACGCCTTGAGAGTAAGCTCTCCAAGGGTCTTAAGCTCTAGGAATTGCGACTCATCGTTGGCATCGTAGATCGAGCCTGGGCGAAGTCCATCACCAAGGGAGATCGCAACGTCGTAAGAGGCAAGAATTTGACAGATCTCATCAAAGTGAGTGTATAGGAAGTTGTCCGCATCGTGAATCTGGCACCACTTCGTGAGGATCGCCCCACCACGTGATACGATTCCCGTTTTGCGAGTCTTGACTAGCTGTGCATGCTCTTTTCTCACACCAGCGTGGATCGTGAAGTAGTCCACACCCTGCTCGCACTGCT
This sequence comes from uncultured Alistipes sp., assembly GCA_964370415.1. Taxonomy (GTDB): domain Bacteria; phylum Bacteroidota; class Bacteroidia; order Bacteroidales; family Rikenellaceae; genus Alistipes. Next base: position 6,937 of record CAYJIY010000031.1, on the reverse strand, counting down.
CGATGATCGTCTCACGGTAGATCTCCCACGATAGATCGGCAATCTTGCCATCGACCTTCTCTAGAGCTTGGTAGATTGGCACTGTACCCACAGGCACAGGCGTGTTGCGCAGAATCCACTCACGTGTGAGGTGGATGTTGTCCCCCGTTGAGAGATCCATGATTGTGTCGGCTCCCCATTTGCAACTGCGAATAGCCTTGTCAACCTCCTCTTCGATGCCCGACGATAGCGCCGAGTTTCCGATATTGGCGTTGACCTTCACTAGGAAGTCAGTACCGATAATCATCGGCTCTGCCTCTGGGTGCAGGCGGTTCGCAGGGATGATGGCACGCCCTGTAGCTATCTGCTCACGAACGAACTCTGGGGTGATGTGCGACTCGATGCCCAGCTCCTTGCAGTTCATCGTCTCACGAATTGCTACATACTCCATCTCAGGGGTGATGATCCCCTTGCGTGCATAGTGTAGTTGTGTGACACACTCGCCTGTGCGCTCTGCAGCCCACGACTCACGGAGTTTAGGCAGACCCTTCTCCAGGTCGATAGTCGAGTTAGGATCGCCATAGGGACCACTCGTATCATAGATGTAGACTGGGTCGTTGCCACCGCATAGATTCACACGGCGCATAGCCACTTTGATTGGGTGAATCTCCCCTTCGAGGTAGACTCTCTCTGAGTTTGAATACTCTATCTTTAGTTCTTGTTTTGTTTGCATTACTATTTATTATTACTCTATTTTAATGGTGCAAACTTAACGAAAAAATGTGGGTTTTGACCCCTTTTCAACAAAGTTTTTCTCCCTAGAGATACTTTTAGGAGTATAAATTGCATTGTGGAGGCTATCTTGTGCTATTGCATTAACTTGTGGTGTGGTGTATGGCGTAAGATTTGTAAAAAAATGCTATATTTGCAACAACTAATATCAAGAGAAAATGGTTCAAAAATTTACTATATATCTATCTCTGCTTCTCTGTGCTGTGTGCGGATCTGTGTCGGCTCAGCAGGGGATTCACATCATTGATGGAGACACAATCCGCTACTCGTACACCCCTTTGGAGGGGGCTCAAAGTGAAGATAATTCACCCAAGGGCGAGGAGCCACAGAGCCGATGGATCGACTTCAAAGTATCGGGTGGAGTGAGCTACACTCCGAGCACTAACTTTGGGATAGGAGCTCTAGCGATGGGAGTTTTTCGACTCAAAGATGATCTGGAGCTCGCGCCTTCGCACGCTACGCTTCAAGGGGCAGCCTCGTTGACGGGCTTCTACACTGTCGGCTCGCAAGGGCGCTTGGTGCTCGATAGGGCCATGCGAACCATCGAGTATAAGATGAACTTCTCATCCTCGCCACGTGATATGTGGGGCATAGGCTACGATGCTGCCCTATATAATCCGAGCGTGGAGTACACCGAGCAACGCTATTCGCTGAAGGGGCGCTACTTAGAGCCAATCTTTGAGGGTGGCTACATTGGTGGAGATATCGATCTGAGCTATACAAACGCTAAGTCGCTAGAGAATATCGCCTATATCAATGGGCAGAGTAAGGAGATCTTTGCGGCAGGAGTGGGCCTCTCGTTTCGCTACGATACCAAAGATCGCTCGATAAACGCTAGCAGGGGGCTCTATGCCGATGTGCAGGCGATGATCTATCCCCAAGTAGCAACTAACTTTGGGCAGAGCGTATGGCGAACTACGGTCAACCTTAGCGGCTATCAGCCCGTGTGGGGAGGGGCTACAGTTGCGGGGGATCTCTACGCTGAATTCTGCTCCGACGGAACACCATGGGCGATGCTCGCACGCATGGGTGATACGCAGCGCATGAGGGGCTACTACGCAGGGCGTTTTACCGATAATAATATGGTGACTTCGCAGATTGAGCTTCGCCAAAGAGTGTGGCAGATGATAGGTGTTGCGGCGTGGGTTGGTGCTGGAAATGTATTCAGCGATCTCAATAAATTTGATATAGAACACACCCTGCCAAGCTATGGCGTTGGGGTGAGATTTGATCTTAGTGAGAGCATTAGATTTCGCTTAGATTATGGGCTTGGGCGTGATACTTCGGGTTTTGTTATCAGCCTGAATGAGGCATTTTAGTGTAGTGTAAAAAAATGGCGATTGAATCTAAATCAATCGCCACTTTTTTTACTTTACTCCAAGGCTGGATAGTGAAGAGATCTGCCCGATTTCGAAGCGCCCGACAATGTATATCACAACAAACTTATCGTCCTCGTATACCAACATCAGAAACTCTGAGGGTCTCTGTCTGACCTGCTCCGAGAAGAAGATCTTCGACTTGGCATCGTTCGTAGTTGTGGATATGACCCTGCTTAGATTCTTTGAATCTCGAGTTATCTGCTCGACTTCTCTCAAGAGCTCTTTTGTGGGCTTCTCGCTCACTAGAATCTGAAGAAAATCTATCGACTTTAGCAACTCCTTTTGCGATGATGTGTTAGCCGACTTCGCCATAAGGCTCATCATGCTCTGGGTCATCATTATGGAGTTGAACGACTCTTTGTCCTCGTACTCTTGCGCTATCTTCGAGAGCTCGTTGTAGGCGTAGAGCGTCTCGTAGCCATCGCCCTGCGCAAAGGTGCTAAGGGGGAGTATGGAGGTAATCGCTGCAATTAATATATATAGTACTCTGTTCATCGATTTGTGTTATTATAGTTGAATACCAAATGTTATGGCTCTGGTGTCGGGACCTGCACCATCTTTGAACATAGGCGTGAGCTGTGCGTTCACGAAGAATCCAATGTCTCTGTATGACGTAACAAAACCAACGCTAGCGCCCACAGGATTTGTCATCCACATCTTGTCGCTCTTGACCTTAGGACGCTTGTATTTCGTCTTTGCCCCCATTCCAAAGTCAACGCTACCGTACACCTCGACACTAAATTTTGTGTAACTCACGTAACGATATGTGAACGGCACTGAGAGGGTAGATACACGTAGTTTACTTTTCTTGTAGCTTGGGTCGATAGCTATAGGAGTCATCACACCGTTTTGATAGGTTACGGTTAGCTTCTCCGAGAAGTTGTAGTTAGCCCACATGCTCGAAAAACCCATCGTGAACCAATTTCTGCCGTTTCTAGTTATTGGTAGCTCTAGCTTTACGAACGAGAAACCAAAAACGGTTGATTTATCTAGCCTCATGTCCAAGAAACCATTGTCTGCGGCGCTATACCCCGAATAGTCGGTGTTGTATAGCCCTGAGAGACCAAATCGCATGTCGTCAAAAATATCGAGCTTTGGCTGCGCCTTTCTAGTTTTCTTTTTAGGAGCGAGGGTTAGCTCGAAGCTGTAGTTTGCAACCCCAAATACCACTCCGTTTTGAGAGATACTCTCTTTGATTGTGAGCTGTGTTTCGCCATCGCCAACGACCATCAGTACGCTGTCTACGTGGTGCTCTATGGGAGTGGCTGGGGTCAGTGGTGTGAGGCTAACTGTGTCGGCACTCTGCGCCAGAAGCGCTGAGGGAATAAGCATTGCTAGAAGTATGATAACTCTTTTCATGGTGTTGTGGTTTAAATGTGTGTTCTACTTAGTTAGTGATTCAATGATACTTAGGCTTGTCTCTACCTGCTCTATTGCCTTGAGGTGCTGCAGCATCTCAATGGTGTTAGAGCTCTCGATGTTGATGTAGTTCATGTACTCCATCGCCTTTTGTGGGTCGGTCACAGCTTCTCCATTTACATAGCAGTAGACCTCCCTGTTGTTGAAGTTTAGAAGCGCAACAACGCCAATGACAACGGCCGCCACCGCAGAGCTGATCCACGCTCTGTGGCGTGATAGGCTGATGCGCTTAGCCTTTGGTGGGCTCCACTGGGCAGCGCTCTTAGGCTCCTCACGCGAGAGCTCATCGAAACCTCGGAGCATGACCATGAGCGCCTGCTCTTCGGGCGAGAGACTATCGCCAGCGCTGAGGAGTAGCTCTCGAAGCTCCTGCTCTTGCTGGAGGGTAGTACTCCCCTCGAAGTAGAGCTCCTGCAGCTCATTTAGTCTATTTTTACTACTTTTCATAACTCATAATCTTTAAAATTTCACCCCTTAGCTCGGCTCTCGCCCGTGAGAGGAGCATCCTCACAGAGTCGACCTTTAGCTCCATGATCTCGGCAATCTCACCATTGTCGTAGCCCTCAATATCTTTGAGGTGAATAACCTCTCGGTGACGATCATCGAGCTGTGAGATAGCCATCTGAACCATATCGATCGTATCCTTGGAGCTCTCGTGCGAGCTTTGGGGCGATTGCAGTTCAATGGAGTTGATCGATACGCTAGGTCGCTCTCGTCGCAGGTGATCCAGAGCGCAGTTGCGTGTTGCCCTGATGACATAACCACTGACATTCGATATTGTGGTGAGCTTGGCTCTGTCGCGCCAGAGTCTCTCGATCAGCTCTGAGACAACATCCTCGGCCTGCTCCGAAGAGCCAAGGATGCTGCGAGCAAAGCGGAACATCTGCCCACGTAGTGCTACAATTTTGTCATTAAATGTCTGCGATGTCATCGTTAGTGTGTAGTGTGTTTTTGTTGCGCTTCATATCTATGACGTGAAAGGGGGTGAAAACGCAACACGAATTTACGATTTTTTTTGAAAAAAATGAAAATGCGCCCCAAAACAACGCAGAGGGCGACTAGAATAACTCTAATCGCCCTCTCGAAAATATATGTTGAAGTCTACTGCCCCTCGATTCTCGATCTCCACTGATCGGGAATCGCGACACTGATCTGCTCCTCGAAATCGAAGCACACCATCGCCGAGCGACTCTCTGTGAGTATCTCCTCGCCGTGGAGGATCTGTTGCAGAAGTGTGAACGACTTATTGCCGATCTTCTCGCACGTGGTGCGCACCTGAATCTCATAGTCGAATCTCACCTGACCAATATACGATGTGTTGGTCGCAGCGGTGATGATCCTTAGCTGCGAGGTCAGAGCATTGTCCTCAATAATGAGCCTGAAGTACTCCGTCTTACCTATATCAAAGTAGCTCTGCTGTGCCACGTTGTTTACGTGGTTGAAAGCGTCAATGTCTGAAAAGCGCTTTTGGATAGGTGTGATAATCGTTGGACGCTCCATTACTCACGTATGACAGTAACCTCGTACCCCTCGCCGAAGGCTACGATTGATGATGGTTTGCCCGTTGGTTTGCCCTCGAATTGGGGATTGACAACGTAGTCAACGCCCTCGATGATCTCTGGCGACACCTCGCTAAGTTTCACTGGCGATGGCTCACCCGTGATGTTTGCCGATGTCGAGACCAGCGGTCGCCCAAGTCGGCGCAGAAGCTGCTGGCAAAACTCGTGATCGGGAACTCTAATCCCAAGTGTCCCCTCCTCGGGGATAAGGTTTGGGGCAACCCCCGTACCACCTGGCAGGATCGCTGTTAGGGGCGATGTGGCAAGCTCCATCACCTCGAACGCAACATCGGGAACTCTGTTCGTGTATCTCAATATATGGTCTATCGATTGACAGAGAACGAGCATAGATTTCTTGTTCTCGCTACGCTTTAGCTCATAAATTTTGGCTACTGCCGATTGATTTGTTGCATCGCACCCTATTCCCCAAACCGTGTCGGTAGGGTAGAGGATGATACCTCCCGTGCGCAGGTGTTCGACAACTTTTGCCACCTCTTCCTGCATATTTTGACTCTTAGACATTGCTGGGTTTATTTCATTGGTAGAATTTCGATCCAATAATCATCTGGATCGTTGATGAAGTAGAGCCCCATATCGTGGTTCTCGTAGCAGACGCAACCCATATCTTTGTGGAAGGCGCGAGTTTGGTCGTAGTCGCCCTCAACGCGCATGCACAGGTGAGTTTCGTTGTCGCCTAGTTCGTATGAGCCCTCTTTGTCTCGAAGCCACGTAAGCTCAAGGCAGAACGACGAAGAGTGCGCATCGCCAAGGTAGACAAGCGTGAATGAGCCATCCTCCGCCTCTTTGCGCATTACCTCCTTTAGTCCAAGTGCTTTGTTGTAGAACTCAAGGCTGCGATTAAGGTCTGTGACATTGATGTTTAAGTGGTCGAATTTTGATTTAATCTCCATGATTTTATACTTTTGTTGGCGTAAAATTATAATTTTTGTCGATTTCATCCAATTTTTTGTGGGTGAATATTGCCCTAAAGCGGAATTTTCTTAAATTTGCAAAACTTTTTCGAGAATAAAATCATAAGTACTATATAAAATGGGAAGAGCTTTTGAGTATCGCAAGGCGAGAAAAATGAAACGTTGGGGACACATGGCACGTGTGTTCACTAAGATTGGTAAAGAGATCGAGATCGCAGTAAAGGCTGGTGGATCAGATCCAACGGCGAATACACGTCTGCGCATCTTGATGCAGAACGCCAAGGCAGAGAATATGCCGAAGGAGAATGTGGAGCGCGCAATTAAGCGTGCAACCGACAAGGACGCATCGGACTACAAGGAGGTTGTGTACGAAGGGTATGGCCCTAATGGTGTTGCCTTCATCGTGGAGACTGCAACCGACAACACAAACCGCACCGTAGCTAACGTGCGCATGCACTTCAATAAGTGTGGCGGAACGTTGGGTAATAGCGGAAGTGTAGCGTTCCTTTTCGACCACAAGTGTACATTTAAGTTCAAAGCAGCCGAGGGCATCGATCCAGAGGAGCTAGAGCTTGAGATGATCGACCTTGGGGTGGATGAGTTCTATGTTGAGGAGGATGGTGTCTCGGTTTATGCACCATACGAGTCATTCGGAGCTATCCAGAAGTGGTTGGACGATCAAAACTACGAGATCATTTCGGGAGAGGGTGTGCGCATCCCAACTGAGGTGAAGGAGCTTGACGCTGCTGGCAAAGAGGCTGTTGAGAAACTAGTTGATCGCCTTGAGGAGGATGAGGACGTGGTGAACGTCTATCACGCTATGAAGGAGGATGAGGGCGAAGAGGCCTAAAAGCGACCACAATAATTACTATAGTAT
>CAYJIY010000030.1:0-22708 GCA_964370415.1 uncultured Alistipes sp. | reverse complement strand
GATTGAAAAAAATCTAATTTTAAACGAAAAATCAGTCCATTTTTACCACATTACCCATTTTTATTAATAAGACAAACGACTATATAAGCTCCTTTATCTCCCCAATGATTCTCTTCGCAAGGGCATCTGCACTCGCCTCGTCAGCGCTCTCTGCATAGATACGAATGATTGGCTCTGTGTTCGATTTGCGCAGGTGCACCCACTCCGCAGCGAAGTCGATCTTCACTCCGTCAATATCACTCACTCTCTCATGAGCATACTTCTGCTTCATTTTCACCAAGATCTCATCTGTATCAATCTCTGGTGTAAGCTCAATCTTATTCTTCGATATAAAGTAGTTCGGGTACGACGCTCTAAGCTCCGAGAGCTTCATCTGCTTCTTAGCTAGGTGTGTCAGAAATAGCGCAACCCCAACCAATGCGTCACGACCATAGTGAAGCTCTGGGTAGATCACTCCACCATTACCCTCACCGCCAATCACAGCTCCGCACTCCTTCATTAGCGTTGTGACATTCACCTCACCAACTGCCGAAGCACCATATTCACCACCAAAGGACTCCGTAACGTCTCTTAGTGCACGAGTTGACGATAGATTCGACACTGTGTTTCCACCACCATTTTGCGAAAGAACATAGTCCGCAACCGCAACGAGCGTATACTCCTCGCCAAAGAGCTTACCATCCTCCTGCACTAGTGCTAGGCGATCCACATCTGGATCTACCACAACCCCTAGATCTGCACCTTGACTCTTCACAACCTCACATATCTCTGTTAGGTTCTCCGCCACTGGCTCTGGATTGTGCGCGAACTCTCCTGTTGGATCACAGTGCAGTTTGATAACCTCACACCCCATCTGCTCCAATAGCATCGGGATCACTGTCCCTCCAACTGAGTTTACAGCATCCACCGCAACCTTAAAGCCACGACTCTTCACCAACTCCACATCCACCAACGGTAGAGCCAACACTCTGTCGATGTGCTCCTGCTCGTATGGCTCACGTGAGATCACCTTTCCGATATTATCGATAGTCACATAGTCGAAGTCCTCCTCGTCCACATAGCGTAGAATCGCAGCACCATCCGCAGCGCTTAGGAACTCCCCCTTACCATTTAGGAGCTTTAGGGCGTTCCACTGCTTTGGGTTGTGCGATGCCGTGATGATAATTCCACCATCAGCCTGGCGATCGATCACCGCCATCTCTGTTCCTGGCGTTGTGCAAAGACCTACATTTATCACATCCACACCACAGCCTAGAAGTGTCCCTTCGATGATTCCGTCAACTAACTCACCCGAAAGACGAGCATCACGACCAACAACCACTACGGGCTTACTCTTCGGACAACTACTTCTCAGCCACTTAACGTATGCCGACGTAAATTTCACAATATCTGGTGGCGTAAGATTCTCACCTTGTGCCCCTCCAATTGTACCTCTGATTCCAGAGATTGATTTAATCAATGTCATATTATAGTTTTTTTAGGATAATAGTTTTTTCAACTCTTCTAAAAAATATATCGCTTGTTCTTCTGTTATATTCAATGGAGGCAACAGTCTCACAGTCTTTGCGCCCGCTCCTCCCGTAAATATCTTGTGTGTAAACAACAACTCTCGGCGGAACTCCGAACCAGAGCCCTCAACCTCAAAGCCAATCATCAAACCACGCCCTCTAATTGGCGTAGAGACGATCTCACGGAGCCCATCAATGAGAATCTGCCCCACTCGCTCTGCATTCTCAACGAGTTTTTCGCTCTCTATGACCTCCAACACAGCAATAGCTGCAGCACAAGCTAGGTGATTTCCTCCAAATGTTGTCCCCAACATTCCATGCTTCGGCTCAAAGTGAGGCGCTATAATCACACCACCAATCGGGAAACCATTACCCATCCCCTTGGCAACAGTAATCATATCTGGCTCGATTCCAGCCCACTGGTGAGCAAAGAATCGCCCCGTGCGACCATATCCCGACTGTATCTCGTCTAAGATTAGCTGCACGCCATATTTGCGTGTAAGCTCTCTGAGCGCCACAAGAAACGATGTCTCAGGCTCAATGATACCCGCTACACCCTGCACACCCTCGATTATCACAGCTGCAAATTGCCCCGATTGGAGCTTCTCTTCCACCGCCATGATATCGTTCAGCGCAACAAACTCCACATTCTCAGTCTGATTAAACGGCGCTACGATCGATGGATTATCCGTTGCAGCAACTGCACCCGATGTTCTACCGTGAAACGCCTTTGAGAAGGCCAAAACCTTAGCTTTGCCAGTGTAGAACGATGCCAGCTTAAAGGCGTTTTCATTCGCCTCAGCACCCGAATTACACAGGAATAGCGAGTAGTCACTATACCCCGACACACGACCTAGGCGCTCGGCTAGTTGCTCCTGCAGGGAGTTCTGCACCGAATTTGAGTAGAAACCCAAAGCTGCGACCTGCTCCGAAATTGCCTTTACATAAGTTGGATGAGCGTGCCCGATCGAGATCACAGCGTGCCCACCATATAGATCCAAATATTCAGTTCCCTGCTCATCATAGACATAACATCCCGAACCCCTAACAGGCTCTATCGGATAGAGCGGATAAACATCAAATAACTTCATATCTCAAATTAAAATGCTGATGGCTTTAGGCGCAACCCAAGAGTTGGCTCAAATCCAAACATTAGATTCATATTCTCCACAGCTTGACCCGACGCCCCCTTCAATAGGTTGTCAATCACCGATATAACATGCAATTTCGAGCCATATTTCTTAACCCCAACCACACATTTATTTGTATTCACAACCTGCTTTAGATCAACGCTTTTCTGCGTGTAGTGTGTGTAGTGTGCCCCAGCGTAGTACTCCTCATATATCTTCTGTGCCTGCTCCTGCGAAAGCTCAGTATCGATGTACATACTCACAAAAATCCCACGCGTAAAGTCACCTCTCAATGGCACAAAGTTGATCTGCTGATCGAACCCTTGGTCTAGTCGCTTCACATTACGCCCAATCTCGATAAGATGCTGGTGCTCAAAAGCTTTATATGCCGATATATTATCACATCTCCAACTAAAATGAGTAGTTGTCGATGGTTTTACTCCAGCCCCAGTCGAGCCAGTAAGAGCAGTGATGTGCACCTCGCTCTTTAGCTCACCTGCCGCCACCAAAGGCAACATCGCAAGCTGAATCGCCGTTGCAAAACACCCTGGGTTCGCCACTCTTGTAGCCCCCTTAATTCTATCGCTCTGCATCTCTGGCAATCCATACACAAATCCGCAACTCTCGTCTCTAAAATCTTGTGCAAGATCGATGACCTTCACCCCTTCAGGAATCTGAGCACTCTCCATGAACCCACGGCTCTGACCGTGTGCAGAGCATAGGAATAGCACATCCACAGCCCCTAGATCATACTCCGATGCAAATTTTATATCGCACTCTCCGATTAGACCTCCGTGCACCTCCCACACCCAGTTGCCTGCGTTGCTCGTGCTGTGCACAAATTCGATCTGCACCTCTGGGTGGTTGATTAGTAGGCGCAACAACTCACCTGCTGTATACCCAGCTCCGCCAATTACACCTGCCTTAATCATTTTCGTTTCTCTTTTGAACGTTGTGATATATCTTTATCTGATTGCCATAAATCTTCGTGAATCCCTTCACATCATCGGCACTCCAAGCTAGGTTCACCTCACCATACTCTCCGAAGCCACTCTTCATGAGGTCGTAAGATGAGTCAACACCCACCAACGTATAGCTGTATGGACGAAGCGTTATCTCAACCTCACCCGTTACATTTCTCTGCGAAGAGTCCAACATCGCCTCCACATCACGCATCACTGGCTCTAGGTACTGCGCCTCGTGTAGGAACATACCATACCACGTAGCAACCTGCTCTTTCCAGTAGATCTGCCACTTAGTCTGCGTGTGCTTCTCCAACATCTTGTGCGCTGCGATGATCAGAACTGGTGCTGCCGCTTCAAAGCCTACACGCCCCTTGATACCGATTATCGTATCTCCGATGTGCATATCACGACCAATACCATACTTCGCACCTGCAGCCTCCACTGCACGTATCGCCTCAATCTTATCTGAGTACTCAACGCCATTGACCGCAGCGATCTCACCCTTCTCAAAGCGGATCTTTAGTGTCTCTTCGCCAGTTGCTGTAACTTGACTTGGGTATGCCTCCTCTGGCAGGGTCTGCTCCGATTTTAGAGTCTCCTTACCGCCGATAGATGTCCCCCAAAGCCCCTTGTTGATCGAGTACTCTAGCTTTGTGAAGTCAGCCACATAGCCGTGCTTTTTCAGGTAGTCAATCTCATACTCACGTGTGAGGGTCATATCTCTGGTTGGAGTTATAATCTTGATGTGTGGCGCTAGAGTCTCAAACGTCATATCAAAACGAATCTGATCGTTTCCAGCACCTGTCGAACCGTGTGCCACGGCCTCAGCGTCCACACTCTTAGCGTACTCAATAATCGCAATAGCTTGAAAAATACGCTCCGAGCTCACCGAGATAGGGTATGTCCCATTTCTGAGGATATTACCATACACCATATATCGAATACACTTCTCATAGTACTCATGCTCAATATTTAGTGTTGCATGCTCCTTTGCTCCGAGATCATAGGCTCTCTGCTCAATTTCTTTTAGCTCCTGCGGGGTAAAACCACCAGTATTTGCGATGGCTGTATACACCTCATAGCCCAAATCTTGAGTCAAATGCTTTAGACAAAACGAGGTATCGAGACCTCCACTGAATGCCAATACGACTTTTTTCATATCTATCTTCTAAATTTATTTAATTCCAAATACTCTCTTCAAACGTAGCCAAGACCACCCTTTGGCCTGGTGCTTAACCTCTGTTGTTGGGTCATACAACATCCCAGTACACAGACACATACGCCTGTTGTTACGTTGCAGGATGTCGTAGTTACAACACCCCTCACACCCTTTCCAGAACGCCTCATCCTCAGTGAGTTCCGAGAACGTTACGGGCATATACCCCAACCTTGCGTTGAGTTTCATCACTGGCAGCGATGTTGTAATACTAAATATCTTCGCACTAGGGAATCGCTCACGTGCGAGGATAAACGTCTTCTCTTTTATCCTTGCCGCAAGTCCCATTGCCCTATAATCGGGCGAGACAATAAGTCCCGACGTGGCGACAAAATCGCCATGCTCCCAACTCTCAATATAACTAAACCCGACCAGTTTATCTCCATCCAATGCTATCACAGCCTTCTGATTCAGCATCTTATCCGAGATATAATCTGGCGAGCGTTTTGCAATACCTGTTCCACGCTGCAGGGCAGAATCATATATCATATCACAAATCGCCTCCGCATATCCTGCATGCTCTGGTTTCGCAAAAATTATCTCTATATTACTACTCATCAACTAGTTTTACAAATTCAAATTAGCACCTAGAACTAGATGCACACTAAACTAATTATTAATTCTATATACTCTCTGTACACCACGAATCCTCACAATAGAGTGAATCAACGTATCTACAATACTTACACTTGGCACCTCGACGCTCATCACTCCCGACATCACCCCTTTCGACGAGGTGAAGCTCATCGATCGCATCTGCAACTTCAGGTCTCGGCTCACCACCTCTGTGATTTGGTTTGCCATTCCTCCAATATCGGCAGCCACGACACGCACAGTCACAATAAAGCTACCCTCAGCTCCATCTCTCCACTGCGCATCCAGCACACGATATGGGTAGGCCTCTCGCATCCGTCTAGCGTTAGGACAATCCACTCTGTGAATGGTTATCCCCGCACTTATTGTCACAAATCCAAAGATATCATCACCCTTTATCGGGTTACAACACTTCGCTAATTTATACTGTATCTGACTTATACTATCATCAATAATCAGGGCGTCGCTCGACTTCTTAGGCTTCACATCACTTCGCTGCTCACTCTTCAAGCGTTCTGCTTCGGCAGCGGCGCTACGTCGAGCCTGATCGGCAGCTCCTGAGAGGTGATACTTCAGGGTCTCTTTCACCCCTGCGAAATCTATCTTCTGCGTTGCGAGCAACTCATACAACTCCATGCCCGTCTTGAGCTTGTAGTGCTTCACAAGATAGACCACAGCCTCATCTATCGGCAGTCCTAGCTTCCAGTTCTTGAGTTTTCGCTCTAGCTCCTCACGCCCCATTCGGGCGTTCTTAGCCTGCTCTTCCCTCAAGAATACTTTAATCCTGCTCCTAGCCTTGCTCGTAACAACATAGTTCAACCAATCGGCCTTAGGGGTCTGGTTCTTTTGGGTCTGAATCTCTGCAATGTCACCATTCTTAAGCACCTCTCTAATCGAGGCAGCACGACCGTTTATCTTTCCTCCAACACACGTCGAACCGAGCGATGTGTGAATATCAAAGGCAAAATCGAGAAGCGTCGCATCCTCTGGCAATTTTCTCAGATCACCATTTGGCGTAAAGACAAAGATCTCACCCATACTTGGTTTATTCTCTATCCTGTTGGCTAGCGACTGTGGAGTCTCCTCTATGAGCTCTCGAAGTTGCTCCAACCACGTCTCGCTTGTGATTGCGCTCTGCCCAACACCTTTGTATCTCCAGTGAGCGGCGATTCCTCGCTCCGCAACGGCATCCATTCTCTCAGTTCTGATCTGCACCTCCACCCACTTGCCTCCAGCTGAGACTGTGGTGTGCAGCGACTCATAACCATTTGACTTTGGGATAGAGATCCAATCTCTCATCCTCTTTGGGTTTGGGGTGTAGTAATCCGTCACCACCGAGAACACCGACCAGCACTGCCCTTTCTCCTGTGCAGGCTCACAATCTATTATTATCCTTATCGCAAAGATATCGTATATCGACTCAAAGCCGACTCTTCGCATTTTGTTCCAGATCGAGAATATCGACTTAGTTCTACTCTTTAGCGAGTATTTGACACCCATCTCGTCTAATTTCTGACGAATAGGCGCAACAAACCCAGCGATAAACTGCTCTCTCTCTCGCTCGCTCTCCTTGAGTTTTGTCACAATGACGTGATAATCCTTCGGTTCGAGATACATCAGCGAAAGGTCCTCCAACTCACTCTTTATGCGATACAAACCGAGTTTATGCGCAATTTGAGCATAGAGATTCAAGCTCTCACGACTCTTCTTCTCGCGCTTCTCTTCGGGGAACATTCCCATCGAGCGCATCACCTCAAGACGGTCAGCAAGCTTAATTAGAATCACTCGTGGATCTTCGGCATACGACACGATCAGATCCCTGAACATATCCGCCTGGTCCTTCACCGCTTTGAGTTTTAGCTTTGAGATGTTGCACAATCCAACAGTCAAACCAACTATCTGTTCACCAAACTCGACCTTTATCTCATTTGTTATCTCGATAAACTCTTGCTGATCTCCCTTTTGATTCGCAATTCTTACAATATCGTGCAATAGAGCAGCTATAGTTGAGTTTATTCCCAGACCTATCTCCTCTATAACAATCGCTGCAACCTTCACAGAGTGATCCAGCATTGGCGATCCATCGAAGCGGGTAACTCCCTCCAAACGCATTTGAGCATATGCCAAAGCACGATCTAACAGGTGTTGACTCTTTTCAGAGAAGTACACCTGCGCTTTCTTTCGCAAATACTCGTAACGTGAGAAACTCATAACCAACTTACAATTCGTAATTTCGCAAATATAATCATTTTTTGCTATTTTTCATCCTCATATCGACAAAAAGCTAAATATTACCTATATAAATAAACAAAGAGTGCGACCAACATTGTGTTGGTCGCACTCTATATGGAAATAATTTATTGTCAGATTACAGTTTCCAAATCAAGCTAACACCTGCTTGGATAGGAATGATCGACGACTCGCGACCTTGTCCTACATACTTTCTAACGCCGTTTTGAACGGTGTAAACATCAGCCTTAGTGCTACCATAACCTACACCTAATGTGAAGTCCATATCTAGGCAATCAGTAAGTTCCATTTTGTAACCACCCATCAAACCTCCTGCTACAAGAAGATCTTTTGTGTCACGGCCACCAAACTGAAGAACTTTGATATCACACTTACCCATGAATGCTTGTGCACCCACGAACCAGTTCTGATTCTGACCTAGGTAGTAACGCACCTCTGGAGCTACGAACCAACCACCGATATTGTACTTCCAATCCTCTGATGAGAATGGAGAGTAACCTCCGTTAACAAGGAAACCTACACGACCTGTTTGGTACTCGAAACCTGCGTTGATTGCACCACCAACCCAGTAAAGTAGGTTTGTGCGAAGTGAGAACTTATTGTTTGAAACCTCCTCAACAACAACCTCCTCAACAACTGGCTCTGGAGTTGGCTCTGGCTTAGGCTCTGGTTTTGGTTGTGGCTTTGGAGCTGGCTTTGGAGCTGGCTTTGGAGCCTCTTTCACCTCAACTGGAACAGTCACCTCAACAACAACTGTGTTGTTCACACCTTCATAAGATACAGTGTGATTCTTAGTGATGTAGTTGTCCTCAGTCAAACCATTACGAAGAATGAACTCACTCTTCACACGGTTACTCATGATAACCGCTCTCTTGAAACGCTCTTGTGCATCACCACCTGATCCACAGTATCCGTTTACATAGATAGGAGCCTTACCTGACATGATTGCAGCTTTGTGCTCCTCTACGAATGCAGAAAACGCCTCGATATTCTCACCGTTACCTGCCCATGGAGAGAAGAACATATCCTTATCAACTACAAATCTAAATGTAACCTCCTTTGTTTCAGACTTCTGTGCAAACAAACTTGTTTGCGCAACAAGTACTGCCACTACTAATAATAATAATTTTTTCATTGTTTTTAATATTTAAAAGTATTTATTCATTTATCAAGCACTCAAAAAGCTACCGTTTTCACCCTTCTACCATCATCTATTTGCGTGCGAATCAACACACCTCAAAACAATATTCAGAGCAAAAACATAGCCATACGAAATGCAAATATAACAATAATAATACAATATATCAATCTTTAGCCCCCTCTTTTTGATATTTTTTGCACAAATTTGCAATTCCACACTTACCGCACTCAGGCACTCTAGCCTTGCATACATACCTTCCGTGGAGTATCAACCAGTGGTGCGCTATGGGCAACAATTCATTTGGAATATGGCGACTCAGGGTCTTTTCTGTCTGCAAAGGGGTCTTTGAGTTTGTTGTTAAACCAAGCCTTTCCGAGACTCTAAATACGTGAGTATCAACGGGCATAACCTGCGCCCCCCATAAAACAGACGCTACAACATTTGCCGTTTTTCGCCCCACTCCAGGCAACTGCTGCAACGACTCCAAATCCCTGGGCACCTCACCCTCAAAGCGCTCACATATCATACTTGCCAACCCCATTAGGTGCTTAGCCTTATTGTTGGGGTATGAGACACTACGTATATACGAAAAAACCTGCTCAAAAGTCGCCTTCGAGAGCTCCTCGGGCGATGGATAGGCATCAAAGAGCGCAGGCGTGACCAAATTCACCCTCTTGTCGGTACACTGTGCCGAGAGCACAACTGCCACTAACAACTGATAGGGGTTTTCATAATCCAGCTCACTCTCTGCCACTGGCATATTTTGCTGAAACCACTCTATAATCCCTTCGTATCTCTCTTTTATTCTCATAACTTCGTAAGTTTAGCAAACTTTGCGAGCAGGGTCTTCTCTCCAAAATCATCAAAGACAACGATCAACTTATGATCAGCATTCAGAGCCTCTATATTATTTATAACCCCTCTACCGAACTTCTGATGCTCCACTCTCTGCCCAATTTCATAACCACACGACACCGCCACAGAACCTCTTTCGCTCTCCTCAAAGGCAGGGCGAGAGTTAACTCGTCTCATCCCTACTGTCGATGGCTTTGGCGAGCCAACAATCTCTGGCGATGGCCTCTTCTGGCCTGCCTCACTCTTTAGTCTATAATCAAACCTACGTCTAAGCTCATCAATAGCCTGCTTATTATCCGTTTTAGCTGCACCTCTTGGCACAAAACCACTTCGCTGTGGACGTTCAAAATTATGTTGCGCAGGGCGATCAAAATCATCATCCGACTGCACGATATTCAAATACTTAGGGTCGATCTCTTTGAGAAACGAACTCGGACGCGAGAACTCCATATTTCCCCACTTAAAGCGGGTCTCAGCGTATGATAACAGCGCTGCAATCTTTGCACGAGTGATCGCCACATAGAACAAGCGACGCTCCTCCTCCATGCCATCTGTACTCTCCGCAGCACGAGCCGACGGGAACAGATTCTCCTCCATCCCCACAATATAGACATAGTCATACTCCAACCCCTTAGACGAGTGCACTGTCATCAGTGTCACACGATCATCCTGCTCGTCATCGCCCTTTTTATCCATATCGGTCATGAGCATCGCATTCTGCAACCACTCCTCGATCGTCGCAACATCATCCTTCGAGCGCTCCTCTGCACGAATTTGAGCCTCACGCTGCTCATTAAAGAGCTGCATAGAGTTCAACAACTCCTCGATATTTGCAATCGCCGATGCCGCCTCTGGAGTGTTGACAGCACGATAAACGCCCAAAATCCCCGACCTAGAGGCTATCTCCATACCAAAATCATACAAACCCTTAGATGCACGTGCAAGCGACAGGGAGCGTATCAGCCCCACAAATTCCGTCACCTTCTTCACGATGGCTCTCTGCACGGCACTCTCCACAGGCTGCTCAACTAGCGTATCTACCGCCTCCCACATAGAGACCCCACGCCCTTGTGCAAACTCCGCAATACGAGTTAGTGTCGCATCTCCAATCCCGCGCGCTGGATAGTTGATGATCCTACGAAACGCCTCATCATCCTTAGGGTTAACCACTAAGCGAATATACGCCATCAAATCACGTATCTCCTTATGGTCATAGAAAGAACTACCCTTGTATATTCTGTATGGAATCCCCTTTCGGCGAAGACTCTCCTCCAATACCATCGATTGATTATTGGTGCGATAAAGAATAGCCATCTCACTCAAAGAGACATCCTCATCTCTCATGCAGTTTCTGATCTCCCCTGCAATCATCTCTGCCTCCTCACGATCGGTATAGGAGCGCACCACCTTGATCTTCTCGCCTAGCTCTCCCTCCGAAAAACAGCGCTTATCCATACGCTTTGAGTTGTGTGCAATTAGCGAATTGGCTGCATCCACAATTGTGCGAGTCGAGCGATAGTTCTGCTCCAGTTTAAAGACTTGCGCCTGGGGGTAGTCTCGCTTAAAGGTCAGGATATTCTCAATTTTCGCCCCTCGAAACGAGTATATCGACTGCGCATCATCCCCCACCACACACACATTCGAGTGCAACAGCGCCAGGCGACGAATTATCACATACTGCGCATAGTTAGTATCCTGATACTCATCCACCAATACATAGCGAAACTGCTTCTGATAGCGCTCCAGCACATCTGGCGCATCTCTCAACAGGATATTTGTCTGCAACAAAAGATCATCAAAATCCATCGCTGCATTCTGCTTACATCGCTTACAATATATATCATATATGTGCCCAAATTCGGGAATCCTCGCCTGCCTATCCTCCGTCGCATAGGTCGTGCTTGCAACATAAGCGCTTGGAGTCACAAGAGCATTCTTCGCTCTCGAAATTCTCGATGCGATCACATTTGGCTTATATCTTTCTGGATCTAGATCCAACTCCTTGACTATGTTCTTCAATAGACTCTTACAGTCGTTCGGCTCATATATCGTGAATGAATCGGGGAAGCCTATTCTACTTGCATTCTCTCTCAAAATTCGAGAGAACACGGAGTGAAAAGTTCCCATTCTGACATGTCGACCCATATTATTTGGAATCATCTGCCCGATACGCTCACGCATCTGCTCTGCCGCCTTGTTTGTGAAGGTCAGCGCCAAAATACTCGATGGTGCGACCCCCTGCTCAATCATATATGCGATGCGAGCCGTAAGCACACGAGTCTTTCCCGACCCTGCACCTGCAATGATGAGTGTTGGTGATTTATAATTAACCACAGCATCGTACTGTGCTTGGTTGAGTCCTTTGAGTATTGGTGATTCCATCTGATTTTAATAACGCCTAAAATTCGACTGCAAATATACACTAAAAAACCATTTTTCACGCCAGAGTCACCACAATTTTACACCTCAACACCCTCAGCTAGGCACACAATTTGCACCACCACAACGAGTATTTAACAATATTGAACATTATGAACACAAAACAGAACAATTGCGAGAGCTGCGAGCCATGCGATGAGCAGTTCCAAAGCAACATCGACCAGATCGTCAACGAAGGCACCGAGCCAACATCGCAGGCTCACAACGAGCGCCAAGAGCAGATCAATTCGGCATTCGATCCTTCGAGCGAAAAGTAACCACTTATGCACAATAGTTATCAACAACTCTGTTAATAAATGTGTGCACAACCCCTCAACAACATGTTAACATCCGTTAACTATTGTTAACAAAAAAGAGATAATCGACCACATTTCGATTATCTCTTTACTTTAGGTAAACAGAGTAAACTACCTATACATCAGCAATATCAAGATCTCTCTGAAAGACCAACCTCTCGCTTCCATCGTCAATGTTAATAACTCCACAGTAGACAAAACCCTCACGCTCGAGAATCCCTCGCAACACAACGTTATCCTCATGGGTATCTACCCTAATATTCCTACACTTTTCAAAGGCATAATCCAAACACAACTTCGCCACTCCTTGTCTCGATCCATCACTCGCTAGGCGGTGAATCGTACCATATGGCCTATCATTCAACCACTCGCCACCACGTATAATCGCATAGGTCGGATCGTCACCCTCGATCAGGGCAAACGTTGCAACTATCGCCCCATCCGCCTCAACACAGTAGCTATTGCCAGCGTCAATATCCGCCAAGACTTTGCTCATCGAAGGGCTCGAGTCACCCCACTGCGAGGTGTTGCCATAACTACGCATAAACTCTCTCGCATACGCAAATATTCGCTCCATTTCGGCTATATCCCCCTCAACTGATCTTCTTATCTTCATCGAACTCTAAATTTTCTTCAAAATTATAAAATTATTGTAAGTTAGCCAAAATCAGCACACTGAATTATGAATTAATACATATTTTTTATATATTTGCTAAAATAGAAAATTTCACCCTCACCCACAATCGCTGGGTGGCAACTCTAACATATCAGATCTATGAAGAACAGACTCGCAACACAGGCAATTGAGTGGGCTGCACAGCTCCACACCGACAGTTCAGCGCAAATCACCCCTGCCGAACGCACAGAACAGGAGAAATACGCTGCCCTAATCCAAAACCCCAACGACAAAACATTCCTGTCCAAGGTGCTTGACGAGTCCTCCCAGATCAGAGATGACAGCCGCCTTTCGGAGCGCATAAAATATATGATCGAGGAGCGAGGAATCCCAAAATTTTTCTCACCCCTAGACCAATCTCTCATGAAGCTCCACAAGTGGGCAGGCTACATCGTACCTGGCATCTCTATGCCCGTATTCAAATACAAACTCCACCACGAGACACGCAGCGTAATCATCGACGAGAAGCGCCCTGCCCTCACCAAGCACCTCGGAAAGCGCCTTGGCGACAACATAGGGCAGAACATCAACCTCCTTGGCGAGGTTGTCCTCAGCGACCACGAAGCCGACACTCGCTACGAGCACTACCTCAAGGCGCTAGAGCAGCCCGACATCAACTACATATCGATAAAACTATCGGGCATCTACGCCCAGATGCACCCTCTAAATTTTGAGCAGGCACGCAAAGATCTTATCGAGCGCCTGACTACAATATATCAAAAAGCTATCGATTTCCCATACGTTGGCAAAGATGGAGCAAGCTCACCTAAATTCGTAAACCTTGACATGGAGGAGTACAAAGATGCACACCTCACCCTCGAACTCTTCAAGACCGTGCTCTCACTCCCTCAATTCAAGAGCTACACAGCGGGACTCGTCATCCAAGCCTACCTTTGCGATGCTGAGGAGCTATTCGACGAGCTTCTTGAGTTTGCTCACCAACGAGTAAAAAGTGGTGGTGCGCCCCTCAAAGTTCGCCTTGTCAAGGGGGCAAACCTTCAGATGGAGAGCGTCATCTCATCTCTTCGTGATTGGCCTAACCCAGTCCGCGAGTCAAAGGTTAGCGTTGATGCCAACTACCTCCACCTACTAGACAAGGCACTCCTTGCTGAAAACGCTAAGGTTCTACACGTAGGTATCGCCTCTCACAACCTCTTCACACTGGGCTATGCTCACACCCTGAGCAAAGAGAACGGAGCGCAGCAGTGGGTAACATTCGAGATGCTGGAGGGTATGGCAAACCACATCTGGCGTGCACTCAAAGAGAGCGGAGCTCAGATCATCCTCTACACTCCAATCGTGAGCGATGCCCACTTCCTCAACGCTGTCTCATACCTCGTGCGACGACTAGACGAGAACACTGGACCTGAGAACTTCCTATCATACAGCTTCAATCTCAAACTCGACAGCAAGGAGTGGGAGTTCCTACGCCAGCAGTTCGAGGAGGCCGTGCGCCTAAAGGACAACTCACAGTCACGTCGCACTCGCACACAAGATCGCAATCTGCCGTATATTCACAAGGGCACTGTGTCGACATTCAAGAACGAGCCCGACACCGATTTCGACCTTGAACCCAACAAACAATGGGCTGAGAAGATCGCCAAAAAGTGGCAATTCAGCACTGAGAGCACCCCTATCGAAATTCCCGTTCAGATTGGGGCTGAGCTATCTATGCGTGATAAGAAGTATCGCTACATAGACCACAACCAACCTCAAGCACAGATCACAACATACCTCATGTCACAAGCATCTGACGAGGACACAACCAAGATCCTAGATATAGCGCACAATAACAACAGCTGGCGTACCCTCCCTCTCAAGGAGCGCACCGCCATTCTCCATCGCACAGCAGATCTACTAGCTGAGCGCCGTGGCGATCTTATTGGTTGCATGTGCGCTGTCACGGGCAAGACCATCACCGAGGGCGATGTCGAGGTCAGCGAGGCTATCGACTTCTGCCGTTTCTATCCACTCACTATGGCTGATTTTGAGTCTATCAACAGCGTCAGCATCTCGCCAAAGGGCACTATCCTAGTGATCTCACCTTGGAACTTCCCCCTCGCCATTCCAGTAGGGGGTGTTGCGGCGGCACTCAGTGGAGGAAATAACGTGATTCTCAAACCAGCATCTTCAGCTGCTCCCGTAGCGTGGGAGTTCGCCCAAGCGTTTTGGGATGCAGGCGTTCCACGCGAGGCTCTTCAGGTCGTGATCTGCGAGACTCGCCAAGGTCTAAACATCCTAACTAGCTCGCCTAGCGTGAAGCACACTATCCTCACGGGAGGAACAGATACAGCTCAGAGCATTCTGAAGAACAACCCTATCACCCCACTATCTGCGGAGACTGGAGGCAAGAACGCAATTATCGTCACTGGCGCCGCCGATCGTGATAAGGCAATTATGAACATCATCAGCTCAGCATTCGGCAACGCAGGACAAAAGTGCTCAGCGTGCTCCCTGCTTCTGCTCGAAGCCGAGGTCTACGACGACCCTATCTTCAAGAGCAAGCTTCGAGATGCCGCCATGAGCATGAAGGTGGGCTTCAACTGGGATCTTGGCACCGTTGTCGGGACGATGATAACCAACAAAAACGACAAACTACACCAAGCACTCCAGAGCCCCGAACCACACACCGAGTGGCTAGTTGCACCTAAGTACCTTGACACAGATAAGTTCCTGCTCTCGCCAACGATTCTTTGGGGTGTCCGCCCTGGCGATTTCACCTTCTCAACTGAGCTCTTCGCCCCAGTGTTATCGGTGGTTAGAGTCAACTCCCTGCAACACGCTATCGATCTGGTCAACTCCCTAGATTATGGACTAACATCGGGGCTACAATCTCTCGATGAGCGTGAGCAGAAGCTATGGCATGAGCAGATCGTGGCAGGCAACCTCTACATCAACAGAGGAACTACGGGAGCTATCGTAAATCGTCAACCATTCGGAGGCATGAAACTATCGGCATTCGGAGGGGGAATCAAAGCTGGGGGAGTGAACTACACCAGCTGTTTTGTGCGCATCCAAGATCGCACAACGACCTCTGCTGAAGATGCACAAAAGAGCTACCAACAGAGCTTCGAGAGCACCTTTAGCCACGCAACCGACGTTAACAACCTCTACGGCGAGCAGAATTTCTTCCGCTATCGCCCTCTCAAGAGCATGGCTCTGCGCCTATTCCCGACAGATAGCCAGATCGAGATTCAGAAGATCATAGCGGCCGCTAGCGCTGCCAACTGCCCACTCACGATCAGCACCGAGGCGCACGATCCAAGGGTAGAGGGGCTCTCAAACCACGTACGCATCAAGTATCAGAGTCTCGATGAGTTCTATCTAAACATTGGGGAGTACGAGCGTATTCGTATCATCTCAACCGAAACTCCACGAGAGCTCTACGAGCAGGCGGCGAAGCACAATATCTATGTTGCTGATGCGCCAGTTGTCAGCGAGGGACGCGTCGAGCTACTGCACTACCTCAAGGAGCAGAGCGTCAGCATCGAATATCACCGCTACGGCAGTATATTCGAACCACCACAAGGGCTATAAGACAAATAAACGGCGACTAGATCAAAACTAGTCGCCGTTTATTTACTCTATTGGCAGATTATGCATCTTCAAAAACGAGAGTTTATCCCAATACCCTCTCTGAAACATGATCTTGGAGTCCACTACTTGAAAGAATCCACAGCCTCGCAACCCTAGAGGATCCTTCCACTCCATTATTGCCCACTGCCCATCCTCAAAGATGTTCTCCACAATACAAACCATCTCGGCTACGGCAAATTCGCCTTTGAACATCTCATGAATCGCCTCACGTCCACACACTGGGTCATTAGCAACCTGATGATTCACGGCATCCTCAGCGTACAATTCTGCTAGAGAGCCCGCATCGCCCTGATTGAATAGCTCAATCCAGCGCTCTAAAACCTGTTTTGGTGTCATAATCATATCTTAAAAAAATTCTCTACTTTCTCTTTAAAGCCGTTGCGATCATCGCCCTAACATCTATCTTTTCTCGCTTAATAGCGTAGTATATATAAGCACAAAACAGCACCACACTAAGCGCATATCCAGCCACCGCAGACAACACCAGCGCTCCCAAATATTCACTCACAGAGAACACACACAGCGCCACGATGACATACTCCCAAATTCGACCCCACGCATAAGGAGTCGGAAAATATCGACGATTCAGCCACCAGCTCACCGCCACCATCACCATCTCACTACCGAGCCTTGCCCACGCAGCACCATAGTAGCTGTGCGCTGGAATCAACCATCGCCCCAACAGAATCATCGCCACAAGTCCTGCACCCGTAACCACGATCGCCAGCGACGTTCGCTCAGCCCTCTTATACCAAAACGAGAGGTTGAGCCACACCCCTGCCAGTACGTTAGCACCCAGTATCACAGGCAGAATATACATCCCCTCTCTAAAGTTTTTATCAACAATCAGTGCAAACAGATCCCTAAAGAGTGCAATCCCAAGGAATATAACCATAGAGACCAGCATATAATACTTCAGCGCCTCAGCGTTGGTCTTCACAAAATCCTCTTTCTTGAAATTTGAGAGGAAAAATGGCTCTGCCGCTAGGCGATACATCTGATAAAATAGCATCATAATAACCCCTATCTTCGCCACAGCACCATAGACTCCGAGCTCCTCCATTGCATTTTCAGGAACAAGCTCAACTATCATCTGTCTATCAATAAACTCGCTTGCCGTACCTGCCAAACCTCCCAACAACAGCGGCAGGGAATAACCTAAAACTGAAAACAACAACCTCTTATCGATTCGAGGGAGCACAAACTCATTCACCCCCAGAACCAAGGCGCACGTCAGCAAGCTTGTGAGCAAGTTAGCAACAAAAACCCATCCTACACCAAACTCCGTTTGGAACAATCCAGCCAGTCCAAATCCCACAGCAAGCAGGATGTTTAGCACCACTCCAACTATTCGAATCACGACATATTGCTTGGCTCGCCCCTGCTCTCTAAGGCGTGCAAATGGTATCGCCGAGCCAACATCCAAGAGGATAATCAACCCCACAATGACCACAAAGAGAGGATTTTCCACATAACTCTCTCCCAGCCACTCATTAACGCTCGATCGAAAAAGCATCACCGAACCAAAGAACGCCAGCGACGTGAGCAGGGTTGCACCCCACGTCGTTGCGTAGAGTTGCCTCTTTGATTGGGCAACATCTCCGCCCTGCTCCTCTGCTCGTGCCGAGAAACGGAAATAGCTTGACTCCATACCCATCGTCAGAAGCGTTAGCGCCAGTGGCACTAGAGCATAGACGTGTGTTAGGATACCATATTCGCCCATATTATCCGTAAAAATTCGAGTATAATATGGTGTTAATAGATAACTCAGGAATCGCACCACGATAGTGCTAACTCCATATATTGCAGTTTGTTTGGCTAATTTTCCGAGCATTTATCTCCTTGTGTTGACAATATTTTATCACAAATATATGTAAACTTTTCCAATAACCACCACTTCGATTCCCAATTCAGAGCCTCCAAAACAGTTTACTCTGCACACAAGTTGACCTATATGATATAGGAAATCTCAGATATTATATGTATATTTGCGTTTTTAAAAATAACAAAGTATATTAATTATAATGAAATTACGCCACGTAACAATCCTTGTTGTTATACTTCTTCTGCTAGACCAAGTCCTGAAAATATGGGTCAAGACCAATATGTCACTAGGCGAGGCGATCACCGTCTTCCCCGACTGGTTTCAACTTCGATTTATCGAGAATAGCGGTGCCGCATTTGGCATGCAAATCCCCGTTATTGGTGAGTTCTCATGGGGTAAATTCGCGCTACGACTTCTACGCGTAGTGCTCTGTGGTGGTATCATCTTCATGATCTCACGCCTTATTCGAGATGGCAAAACTCCAAAGGGAGTTATCATCGGATTGAGCCTGATTCTTGCAGGAGCTCTGGGCAACATCATCGACAATGCCGTCTATGGGCTAATCTTCTCTGAGTCGACCTACACCCAAGTGGCGCACTTCGGAGGTAGCTATGCAGGGTTCATGATGGGCGATGTGGTCGACATGTTCTACTTCCCACTCTTTCAGTGGAATAGCTGCCCACCGCTGCTTGACTTCTTGGTCGATGGCAACAACTACTTCTTTGGGGCGATCTTCAACCTTGCCGACAGCTACATCTCTGTGGCTATGGTCTACCTTGTGATCTTCCAATACAAATTCTTGAGTAAATAAATTTAACCGAGTGGCTCGATCGGGGCGCTCTCTTAAAACGAACAATATAGTTATGTCACTATTCAAACGCTGGAATAACATTGTCGGATGGGCAGTCTTTGCCATTGCGGCGATAACCTACCTAATGACGATGGAGCCCGTTGCGAGCCTTTGGGACTGCTCCGAGTTCATCGCAACATCCTATAAACTAGAGGTTGGACACCCTCCAGGAGCACCTCTTTTCATGCTCTTGGCACGTATTGCCACCCTATTCGCACCATCGCCCGAGTATGTTGGCACGGCGGTAAACACAATGAACTCCCTTGCGAGTGCATTCTGTATCTTATTCCTATTCTGGTCTATCACACACCTTGCACGCCGCCTGATGACACACAACGGGCGTGAGCTGACACTTGGCAACACCATTGCAATCATTGGCGCGGGTGCTGTTGGTGCTCTGGCATACACCTTCACCGACACATTCTGGTTCTCAGCTATCGAGGGTGAGGTCTACGCCCTCTCGTCTATGTTCACAGCGCTGGTTCTTTGGCTCATGCTCAAGTGGGAGGACGATGCCGATAATCCACACTCGTCACGCTGGATCGTGCTCATCGCCTACCTCATGGGACTGTCTATTGGTGTGCACATCCTCAACTTGCTTACGATCCCTGCACTCGTGCTAATCTACTACTTCCGCAAGACAGAGACGGTTACAGCAAAAGGGCTAGCAATAGCAATTCTTATTGCGGGGGCGTGCCTTCTCGCTATAAATGGTATCATCATCCCATATACAGTCTATCTTGGCGCAATGGTCGACCTACTCTTTGTCAACGCATTTGGCCTGCCAGTGAACTCGGGTATCACGGTCTTCGCCCTAGCTCTAATCGGAGGTATCGGCTATGCTGCATGGTACACATACCGCAAAAATAGACCAACGCTCAACACAATTCTAGTAGCCCTACTGATGATCTTCATCGGCTACTCATCATACGCTTCGATGACTATTCGTGCGGTGGCAAATCCACCAATGAACAGCAACAACCCGAACAATCCTCACGCACTGCTCTCGGTTCTAAATCGTGATCAGTACGGCTCACGCCCACTTCTTATGGGTGCGCAGTACTCAGCATTGCCATCGGGATACAAATACAAAACTGTCTACTACCTCAACGAGGAGGGTACATACTCTAAGGACAAGATGATCTCAGGCTATGAGTATTCATCTGATTTCATCACTCTTTTCCCACGTATCTGGAACTCATCAAAGGGAGCCGAGCAGTATAAGCCATGGGCGGCATACCGCACCAAGACTGAAGCTGTGCGTGACGAAAGAGGGCAGATCGTTGTCGACGAGACTGGACGACCTGTCTATGAGGAGGTCTTCGACTTTGGGCGCAAGCGCACAATAAGCACGGGCGAGGATGTAGAGGTTATCGTTGAGCCTACCTCTGGAGAAAACCTCAACTTCTTCTTCAACTACCAGCTCAACTACATGTACTGGCGCTACTTCCTTTGGAACTTCGTGGGTCGCCAAAGCGACGCACAAGCCACCGAGAGCGCTATCACCGATGGCAACTGGCTGTCGGGAATCAAGTTCATCGATGAGATGTTCCTCGGGCCACAGGAGAACCTCCCAACAGAGATGGCAAACAACAAGGGGCGCAACACCTACTTCTTCTTGCCATTCATTCTCGGTCTGATTGGTCTTCTGTACCAGCTCAACCGCGACCAACGCAACTTCTCGATCGTGATGCTCCTATTCCTCATGACGGGAATAGCTCTGGTTCTCTACTTCAACACATCGCCAAACGAGCCTCGTGAGCGAGACTATGTCTACGCCGCTTCGTTCTACGCTTTCTGTATATGGATTGGACTGGGTGTGTTGGCTCTCTACGAGTTGCTAACAAACCTCACAAAGCAGAAGAGCACAACGGCACTTGCTGCGTGTTCGATCATCATCTGCTCATCGGTGCCGATCATCCTTGCAGCACAAAACTGGGATGACCACGATCGTTCTGGACGCTACATGGCACGTGACATTGGTTGGAACTACCTCCAGTCGACTCTGCCAAACTCCATAATTCTCAACTATGGCGACAACGACACATTCCCTCTATGGTACAACCAAGAGGTTTTGGACACTCGCCTCGATGTGCGCATCATGAACACCAGCTACCTAGGTGCAGATTGGTACATCGATGAGATGAAGATGCGCTCATACGATGCACCAGGCGTACCATTCTCTCTACCTATGAGCAAGTACACCCACGCCAACGATATGGTGCCAGTGGTCGATCGTGTCGATCGCCCTATCACTCTAAAGCAAGCTATCGACTTCGTGAAGAGCGATGACGAGCGCACACAGGTACCTCTAGGTGATGGTAGCACCGTTGACTACATCCCATCAAAAAGACTACTACTCCCTGTCAACAAGGAGAATGTGATCGCATCGGGCATTGTCAAAGAGGCAGACAGAGATCTCATCGTAGATACAATCACGCTTGGCATCCCTGGCAACTACCTAAACAAGAGCGAGCTCATGCTCCTCGACATGCTTGCGAATTTCGACTGGAAGAGACCTATATATATGACACAATCTCACATCCTGCGAGATTTGGGACTTACAGACTACCTTCAGTTCGATGGCTACGCCTATCGCCTAGTGCCGATCAAAACCCCTATTACAAGCGTAAGAGAGATCGGTCGCATCGATACGGACTATGTCCTGCCACTACTTAATGGTGAGGGTGAAAATAGCTTCAGGTTTGGTAATCTAGCCGATTCGACAGTCTATGTCGACAGCTTTATTCGCCACAACCTCAACGCATCGTCAACACGTGAGGCGTTTGCTCGCACGGCAAAAGAGCTCATATCCCAGGAGCGTCTCGATGAAGCGGTATCACTCCTTGACAGAGGTCTTGCCCTGCTTCCATCATCGCAAGTGGGCTACAACGACCGCAATACTGTTCCATTCATCGAGGGCTACTATATGGCGGGCCTTCTAGGCAAAGAGGCAGCGCTAGAGAGCGGAGATAAGCTACTGCTCGACTACGCACGCAATATTCAAGAGTATATCGACTACTACCTTCAGTTCGAGGGTGTTCAGGCCGATATGGTTGCACTGAACCTTGACAGCAAGATAATGGATCTCAACGAGATCTACTACCTAGCAAACTCAGCTGATCGCAAGGATGTGATCAACACACTCAATGACTACTATCGTACACTTGGGCTCGACGACAGCGAACTCATCGATACAACGAGGTAGCCACCATCTATCAAATAGAAAAATGGATGTTCAGCACATAGCTTGAACATCCATTTTTTTATCAACCACTCGTAGATATACTCGCAAAAAAAATAAGGCGATCAACCCACAATAGGTTGATCGCCTCTTCTCTTTTGTACTCAATCAAAAGCTTACTT
>CAYJIY010000029.1:0-23015 GCA_964370415.1 uncultured Alistipes sp. | reverse complement strand
GGTTGATGATCCAGAGATGCTTGATCTAGTTGAGATGGAGGTTCGTGACCTACTTAGCAAGTATGAGTACGATGGCGACAACGCTCCAGTTATCCGTGGATCTGCACTAGGAGGTCTTAACGGTGAGCCAACTTGGGCTGCTAAGATCATGGAACTTATGGAGAGCGTAGATAACTACATTCCAATCCCTCCACGTGACAACGAGAAGCCATTCCTTATGCCAGTTGAGGACGTATTCTCTATCACAGGTCGTGGTACAGTACTTACAGGTCGTATCGAAACAGGTGTTGTTAACGTTGGTGACCCAGTTGAGATCATCGGTCTTGAGGAGGAAACTAAGACTTCTACTTGTACAGGTGTTGAGATGTTCCGTAAGCTACTTGACTCAGGTGAGGCAGGTGACAACGTAGGTCTACTTATGCGTGGTCTTGATAAGAACGAAGTTAAGCGTGGTATGGTTGTGGCTAAGCCAGGTTCAATCACTCCTCACACAGAGTTCCAAGCTGAGGTTTACATCCTTAAGAAAGAAGAGGGTGGACGTCACACTCCATTCAAGAACAACTACCGTCCTCAGTTCTACCTACGTACAATGGACGTAACAGGTGAGATCCAACTTCCAGAAGGAGTTGATATGGTAATGCCAGGTGACCACGTTACTATCACTGTTAAGCTTATCTACCCAGTAGCTCTTAACGAGGGTCTACGTTTCGCAATCCGTGAGGGTGGACGTACAGTTGGTGCAGGTCAGGTACTTAGCGTAACTAAGTAATTTAGACTTGTCTGCAAAGACAAAAAATAATTCAAGGAGAGCGGGTTCAAACGCTTGCTCTCCTCTTTTAGGAGCATAGTTCAAGGGTAGAATAGCGGTCTCCAAAACCGTTGATGGGAGTTCGAATCTCTCTGCTCCTGCCAAATGAAATAACTTTAAAGTTATGTTAAACTATATTAAAGAGTCTTATAAAGAGCTCGTAAATAAGGTAGCTTGGCCATCTTTCGGTCAACTACAAAACTCCGCTATCGTTGTGATGGTGGCTTCGCTTATATTCGCACTAGTGGTTGTAGCGATGGATATCTCGTTCAAGAACATCATGAACGTTATTTACGATAGTTTGGACAAACTAGGTCGTTAATATTATATACGACAATGAGCGATATTCAAAAGCAGTGGTATGTTGTCCGCTCGATAGGCGGTAAAGAGAATAAGGTGAAAGAGTATCTTGAGGCCGAAATTCGTCACAACAACCTAGAAGATTACATATCTCAGGTACTTATTCCTACTGAGAAAGTCTACACAATACGTAACGGAAAGAAGATCTCGAAAGAGAAGGTTTCTTATCCTGGTTATGTATTGGTTGAGGCTGCTCTAGTGGGTCAAATTCCAATTATAATTCGTAATACTCCAAACGTACTTGGTTTCCTTGGTGATACTAAGGAGGATTCTCGTAAGATGATCGCAACCCCATTGCGTCCACAAGAGGTGGCTCGCATTCTGGGTCGTGTCGACGAGATGAGCGCAAGCGAGGAGGAGAACGAAACACCATTCTTTGTCGGTGAAACCGTTAAGGTCACAGAGGGCCCTTTCTCAAGCTTCCAGGGCACGATCGAGGAGGTCGACAACGAGCGCAAGAAACTCACAGTATCGGTGAAGATATTTGGGCGCAAAACTCCTATGGAGTTGAGTTTTACACAAGTAGAAAAAGAATAATTAACCAAGGAAAATTATGGCAAAAGAGGTCGCTGCATTTATTAAATTGCAGATCAAAGGTGGTGCGGCAAACCCTTCTCCGCCAGTAGGACCTGCGTTGGGTTCTAAGGGAGTCAATATCATGGACTTCTGTAAGCAGTTCAACGCTCGTACTCAGGATAAAGGAGGTAAGGTTCTGCCTGTAATCATCACTGTTTATTCTGATAAGTCATTTGACTTTATCATTAAACAGCCACCAGTAGCCATTCAGCTAAAGGAAGCAGCTAAAATCCAATCAGGTTCGGCTCAGCCAAACCGTGATAAAGTCGGCCAAGTTACGTGGGATCAGATCAAAGAGATCGCACAAGGTAAAATGGAGGATATGAACTGTTTCTCGGTAGAAGCTGCAATGAGCATGGTTGCCGGTACTGCGCGCAGTATGGGTATCACTGTTGTCGGAGAGTTTCCTCAAATGTAATTTCGGTAAAGATGGCTAAATTGACAAAAAATCAAAAAGTTGCCTACTCTAAAGTAGATGCCGATAAAGCTTACAAGCTATCGGAGGCCGCTGCCCTTTTGAAAGAGATTACGTTTACGAAATTCGATGCTTCGGTAGATATCGATGTACGTTTGGGCGTAGATCCACGTAAGGCAAATCAAATGGTGCGTGGCGTTGTTACGCTTCCTCACGGTACAGGTAAGAACGTTCGCGTTCTTGTGCTTTGTACTCCTGAGAAAGAGGCGGAAGCAAAAGCAGCAGGTGCAGATCATGTAGGTCTGGACGAATATGTAGAGAAAATCAAAAGCGGTTGGACGGATGTTGACGTTATCATCACTACACCTAACGTAATGGGTAAAGTTGGTGCTTTGGGTCGTATCCTAGGTCCTCGTGGTTTGATGCCTAACCCTAAGACTGGTACAGTTACTATGGAGGTAGGTAAAGCCGTTGAGGAAGTTAAAGCTGGTAAGATTGACTTTAAAGTAGATAAGTTCGGTATCGTACACACTTCAGTTGGTAAGGTGTCATTTACACCAGAGCAGATCATCGACAACGCTAAGGAGTTCCTTAGCACAGTGATGAAGCTTAAGCCATCTGCGGCTAAGGGTACATACGTGAAGAGTATCTATCTATCAACTACAATGAGTCCTGGAGTACAGGTAGATCCAAAATCAGTAGACACTAAATAAGAAGGAGGAGATAAGATGACTAAAGAAGAAAAATTGGTGATAATCAACAGTATCGCTGAGCACCTTGAGACATATCCTCACTTCTATATCACTAACATTGAGGCGTTGAATGCACAACAAACTGCAACTCTACGTCGTAAGTGTTTCGATAGCAACATCAAGCTTATTGTGGTTAAGAACACATTGCTTGGTAAGGCTCTCGAGAAAGTGGATAAAGCTGAGGCGGAGTTGGTGAGTGTTTTGGAAGGTTCGACTTCGATCATGTTCACGGAGGTAGCGAAAGCTCCTGCGCAATTGATCAAGGAGTTCCGCAAGACTTCAGACAAACCTGTTATCAAGGCAGCATACGTTGAGGGTTGCGTCTATGTAGGCGACAACCAACTAGAGACACTATGCAACATCAAGAGTCGCGAAGAGCTTATCGGCGATATCGTATCTCTATTGCAGTCTCCAGCGAAAAACGTTATTTCTGCACTGCAGTCTAATGCAGGACAGAAGATCGCGGGCATCGTAAAAGCCCTCGAAACAAGAGAAAACTAAAAGAAAAATAAATTTAATTTAATAAATTACAACTATGGCAGATGTAAAGAAACTGGCCGAAGAATTGGTAGGTTTGACAGTAAAAGAAGTAAACGAGTTGGCGACTATCCTTAAGGACGAGTACGGAATCGAACCAGCTGCTGCGGCAGTTGCAGTTGCAGCTCCAGCTGCAGGTGGCGATGCTGCTCCAGCTGAGAAGACATCTTTTGATGTTGTTCTTAAGAGCGCAGGTCAAGCGAAACTTCAAGTTATCAAGGCTGTAAAAGAGGCAGCAGGTCTTTCTTTGGGTGATGCAAAAGCAATCGTTGATGCAGCTCCTAAGGCAGTAAAAGAGGGTGTCTCTAAGGATGAGGCTGAGGCTCTAAAGTCACAGCTTGAGGAGGCAGGTGCTGAGGTAGAACTTAAGTAATTTTATTACTAATTAAGTTCCGTTTCAGGACGGCACAGGTGTAGGGCTTACAGTGTTGTAAGCTCTATGCCTTTCTTGCTCTAAATATCACAAGTGCCAACACAAGGTGTTGTAGGTGTGATATGACATAGGGTGAGATTATGCACTCTGACTCTATAATACGCATGAGGTCAGAGTGTTAGCGGATAAAGATGTATTGGAAAATACACTGTATCCTCTACTTATTGAAAGCGTAACGAGATCGTACACTTCAACTAAATTGGATTAACCGATGTCCACAGCAAAAACAGAACAAAGAGTTAGCTTTTCTACAATCAAGAACAGGGTTCCATACCCAGACTTGCTTGAGATTCAGCTTAAATCATTTAGGGATTTTTTCCAAATGGATACAACCGCCGAAAATCGCAAGAAAGAGGGGTTGTACCGTGTTTTTCAGGAGAATTTCCCGATTACAGATACTCGAAACAATTTCGTTCTCGAGTTTATCGACTATTATATTGACCCGCCACGCTACTCGATTGAGGAGTGTGTGGATAGGGGGCTCACCTACAGTGTGCCTCTAAAGGCAAAGCTAAAGCTTTACTGTACGGATGATGACCACGAAGATTTTGGTATCGTTGTACAGGATGTATACTTCGGAACGATTCCGTATATGACAGAGCGTGGTACGTTCGTCATCAACGGAGCCGAGCGTGTAATTGTTTCACAGTTGCACCGTTCTCCTGGTGTTTTCTTTGGTCAAAGCCAGCATACTAATGGTACGAAGCTCTACTCGGCGCGTATCATTCCATTCAAAGGTTCTTGGATAGAGTTTGCTACGGACATCAACAACGTGATGTATGCTTACATCGATCGTAAGAAGAAGTTACCAGTTACGACTCTATTGCGTGCGATTGGTTTTGAGGCCGATCAGCAGATCCTCGAGATCTTTGACCTAGCAGATGAGGTGAAAATCACAAAAGCAGCACTTAAGAAGGCCGTAGGTCGTAAGCTTGCTGCACGTGTTCTATCGTCATGGGTTGAGGACTTCGTAGATGAGGATACTGGTGAGGTTGTATCGATCGAGCGTAACAACGTTATCGTTGATCGTGAGACAATCCTTGAGGAGAGTCACATTGAGGATATTCTTGAAAGCGGCGCTAAGACGATTCTTCTGCACAAGGAGAGCCAGTCTGGTGTTGACTTCTCTATTATATATAATACACTTCAGAAGGACCCATGTAACTCTGAGAAGGAGGCTGTCGTATATATCTACCGCCAGCTTCGCGCTTCGGAGCCACCTGATGAGGCTACGGCACGTGACGTGATCGAGAAGCTCTTCTTCTCGGATAAGCGTTACGACTTGGGCGATGTAGGTCGCTACCGTATTAACAAGAAGTTGAACCTTGATACTGATCCTGCGACTAAGACTCTAACGCTAGAGGATATCATTGCGATCATCAAGTATCTGATTCAGCTTATCAACGCTAAGGCGGATGTGGATGATATTGACCACCTTTCGAACCGTCGTGTTCGTACTGTGGGTGAGCAGCTATCAAACCAATTCTCAGTAGGTTTTGTGAGAATGGCACGCACTATCCGTGAGCGTATGAATGTTCGTGATAACGAGCTATTCTCGCCAGTGGATTTGATCAATGCAAAGACACTTTCGAGCGTTATCAACTCATTCTTTGGTACATCGCAGCTCTCGCAGTTCATGGACCAGATCAACCCACTTTCAGAGGTTACGCACAAGCGTCGTCTTTCTGCCCTAGGTCCTGGTGGTCTATCTCGTGATAGAGCAGGTTTCGAGGTGCGAGACGTACACTACACTCACTACGGTCGTCTTTGTCCGATTGAGTCGCCAGAGGGTCCAAACATCGGTTTGATCTCATCTCTGTGTGTATATGCGCGTATCTCTCCTATGGGATTCATTGAGACTCCATATCGTGCCGTGAATGACGGTGTTATCGACATGGATAACTCACACATTAAATACTACTCTGCAGAAGAGGAGGAGGGTAAGATTGTAGCACAATCGAACACTCCAATCGATGTGGATGGTAACTTCATCAGCCCAGAGCGTATCAAGGCTAGACAAGGTGCAGACGTGCCAGTGGTGACTAACAAGGAGATCGACCTTATGGACGTTGCTCCAAACCAGATCGCCTCTATCGCTGCGAGTTTGATTCCATTCCTTGAGCACGATGATGCGAACCGTGCACTCATGGGATCTAACATGATGCGCCAGGCGGTTCCTTTGGTAAGAAGCGAAGCGCCAATCGTTGGTACAGGTGTTGAGAAGGATATGATTACGGATAGCCGTATTCAAATCGTTGCAGAGGGTGATGGAGAGGTTATCTTCTCTGATGCATCGAGAATCGAAGTTAAGTATGATCGCACGGACGAGGAGCGTCTAAGCTCATTTGTGCCTGAGATCACTACATATACACTATCTAGATATCGTCGTACGAACCAGAATACGTCGGTTACTCTTAAGCCATTTGTTTTGACTGGCGAGAGAGTTGTGAAGGGTCAGATCCTAACAGAGGGTTACTCTACACAGAGCGGAGAGCTTGCTCTTGGACGCAACCTGAAGGTGGCATACATGCCATGGAAGGGTTACAACTTCGAGGATGCGATCGTGATCTCGGAGCGTATTCAGCGTGAGGATATCTTCACGTCGGTACACGTGGATGAGTACATCATGGAGGTTCGTGATACTAAGCGTGGTGTCGAGGAGCTAACGTCGGATATTCCGAACGTGAGCGAGGACGCAACACGTGATTTGGATGGTAACGGTGTAATCCGTATCGGAGCGAACGTTCATCCAGGCGATATTCTTATTGGTAAGATCACACCTAAGGGTGAGAGCGATCCATCACCAGAGGAGAAACTCCTTCGTGCTATCTTCGGCGATAAGGCCGGTGATGTGAAGGATGCTTCGATGAAGGCTCAGCCATCACTTCATGGTGTTGTTATCGACACAAAACTATATAGCCGTGCTGCTAAGGAGAACAAGAAGGCTCGTGGCGCAGAGCGTGCAATGCTTGAGAAGTTGGATGAGAAGTTTGCAGGTCAAATTGCAGATCTTACGACTCTACTTATCTCGAAGCTATCAACTCTACTCGAGGGCAAGACAACAACAGGAGTTTATGACTACTTCGGTGTTGAGCTATACCCTGCGGGAAGTAAGTTCTCGGAGAGAATGTTTGATGAGATCTCACGTCGTGCTCTAGACGAGCGCACGGGTGTTCCAATGGGGTACTTGAATATGGGTACTTACAACTGGACAGAGGATCCACACACAAACAAGCTAATCGAGACAACTATCAATAACTACACCATCGAGTGGAAGAAGACTGACGCTGCAATCAAGCGCGAGAAGTACAATCTAACTAATGGTGATGAGCTTCCACAGTCGGGTGTTATTCAGGTTGCTAAGGTCTACATCGCTAAGAAGCGTAAGCTCAAAGTGGGTGATAAGATGGCGGGTCGTCACGGTAACAAGGGTATCGTAGCGAAGATCGTTCGTGATGAGGATATGCCATTCCTAGAGGATGGAACAATCGTGGACATCTGCCTTAACCCTCTTGGTGTACCTTCTCGTATGAACCTTGGACAGATCTATGAGGCTGTACTTGGATGGGCAGGTCTAGAGCTAGGTGTGAAGTTTGCATCTCCGATCTTCGACGGTGCATCTTTCGAGCAGCTTAATGATTACACGGCTCAGGCGGGTATCCCTCGCAGTGGACGTACTTACCTATATGATGGTGGTACGGGAGAGCGCTTCGACCAACCTGCAACTGTGGGTGTGACATATATGCTTAAACTCGGTCACATGATCGATGATAAGATGCACGCACGTTCGATTGGTCCATACTCATTGATTACTCAACAACCTCTCGGAGGTAAGGCCCAGTTTGGTGGTCAGCGTTTCGGAGAGATGGAGGTTTGGGCACTCGAGGGCTTCGGTGCGGCTAATATTCTTCAGGAGATCTTGACTATTAAGTCGGACGACGTGATGGGACGAGCTCGTGCTTATGAGGCTATTGTTAAGGGAGAGAACCTTCCAAAACCTGGAATTCCTGAGGCGATGAATGTATTGTTGCATGAGTTGCGTGGTTTGGCCCTTTCGGTGAAACTTGAGTAAGATTTTTGAAGTAAAGAAAAAAAGTAAGCATATGTCATTTGGCAAGGATAATAAATCGCACGGCGGCTATAGCCGCATCTCGATAGGATTGGCATCTCCCGAGGAGATCATGGCGCAGTCGAATGGTGAGGTTCTCAAACCTGAGACCATCAACTACCGCACCTACAAGCCTGAGCGAGACGGACTATTCTGTGAGAGAATTTTCGGTCCTGTAAAGGATTATGAGTGCCACTGTGGTAAGTATAAGCGTATCCGCTATCGTGGAATCGTTTGTGATCGCTGTGGTGTGGAGGTTACTGAGAAGAAGGTACGTCGTGAGCGCATGGGACACATCTCATTGGTGGTTCCTGTGGTTCATATTTGGTACTTTAAGTCTCTCCCATCAAAGATCGGTTACCTTTTGGGTATTCCATCTAAGAAGTTGGAGGCGATTATATACTATGAGCGTTACGTTGTAATTAACGCTGGTGCTGCAGCTGAGCAAGGTGTTGCTCGTTTGCAGACCTACTCGGAGAAGGAGTATCTCGATATCGTGAATGCTCTTCCTAAGGGCAACCAATCACTTCCAGACGAAGATCCGAACAAGTTCGTAGCATCGATGGGAGCAGAGGCAATCTATGAGTTGCTTCAGAAGGTTGACCTAGACTCTATGTCATATTCACTGCGTCACAAAGCCTCTACGGAGACTTCGCAGCAGCGTAAGACAGAGGCTCTAAAGTGCTTGAATGTAATTGAGTCATTCCGTGCGTCGAATGGTCGCAATAAGCCTGAATGGATGGTACTTAACATCCTGCCAGTTATTCCACCAGAACTTCGTCCTTTGGTTCCATTGGATGGAGGTCGTTTCGCAACGTCGGATCTCAATGACCTATATCGTCGTGTAATCATCCGAAACAACCGTCTGAAGCGTTTGATCGGTATCAAGGCGCCTGAGGTGATCCTTCGTAACGAGAAGCGTATGTTGCAGGAGGCTGTGGACTCTTTGTTCGACAACTCGAGAAAGAGCAACGCAGTGAAGAACGAGGCGAATCGTCCTCTGAAGTCACTTTCGGACTCACTCAAGGGTAAGCAAGGACGTTTCCGTCAGAACCTTCTGGGTAAGCGTGTTGACTACTCGGCACGTTCGGTAATCGTCGTTGGTCCTGAGCTTAAGATGCACGAGATGGGTATTCCTAAGGATATGGCAGCGGAGCTTTATAAGCCGTTCGTTATCCGTAAACTCATCGAGAGAGGAATTGTTAAGACCGTTAAATCGGCAAAGAAAATAATTGATAGAAAAGATCCAGTTATCTGGGGAATTTTGGAGAATGTGATCAAGGGTCACCCAGTTCTTATGAACCGTGCCCCAACTCTTCACCGTCTTGGTATTCAGGCGTTCCAGCCTAAGCTTATCGAGGGTAAGGCGATGCAGCTCCACCCACTGGCGTGTACGGCCTTCAACGCCGACTTCGACGGTGACCAGATGGCGGTTCACCTTCCACTAGGAAACGCTGCGATCCTTGAGGCGCAGATCCTAATGCTAGGTTCGCACAACGTCCTAAACCCTGCGAATGGTGCTCCGATTACGGTCCCATCTCAGGACATGGTCTTGGGTCTTTACTATATAACTAAGCCAAGAAAAGGCTCTAAAGGCGAGGGTAGAGTATTCTACGGCGCTGAGGAGGCGATCATCGCTTACAACGAGAAGAGAGCAGACCTTCACGCACAGGTGAAGTGTATGGTTGATGACTTAGACGAGAGCGGCGAACCAGTTCGTCACATCGTTGAGACAACAATCGGACGTATCCTCTTCAATCAGGTTGTACCTTTCGAGGTTGGATTCATCAATGAGCTTCTAACTAAGCGCTCACTTCGTGATATCATCGCCGTGGTGATGAAGAAGGCGGGAGCAGCTAAGGTGGCGAAGTTCCTTGACGATATCAAAGAGATGGGTTATCGTATGGCCTTCCAAGGAGGTCTGTCGTTTAACCTCGACGCAGTGATCATCCCTGAGGAGAAGGAGACTTTGGTGCAGGAGGGTTATGATCGTTCGGATGCTATTATGGAGGACTACAACATGGGTCTTATCACAAACAACGAGCGTTACAACCAGATCATTGACGTTTGGACAAACATCAACACGAAGCTAACGAAAGTCGTAATCGATACACTTATCAGCGACAACGATGGTTTCAACCCAGTATATATGATGCTTGATTCAGGAGCCCGTG
This sequence comes from uncultured Alistipes sp., assembly GCA_964370415.1. Lineage (GTDB taxonomy): Bacteria > Bacteroidota > Bacteroidia > Bacteroidales > Rikenellaceae > Alistipes. The sequence continues at coordinate 12,852 of CAYJIY010000029.1, read as the reverse complement.
GTTCTAAGGAGCAGATTCGTCAGCTCTCTGGTATGCGTGGTCTGATGGCTAAGCCTCAGAAGTCGGGAGTTGAAGGGGGACAGCAGGTTATCGAGAACCCTATCCTTTCGAACTTTAAGGAGGGACTTTCGGTATTGGAGTACTTTATCTCTACGCACGGTGCGCGTAAGGGTCTTGCCGATACTGCCCTAAAGACTGCCGATGCGGGATACCTTACACGTCGTTTGGTCGATGTGGCTCAGGATATCATCATCAAAGATGCGGATTGCGGTACACTTCGTGGTTTGTCATCTTCGGCTATCAAGCGCAATGATGATGTTGTTCAGACTCTATATGAGCGAATCCTAGGTCGTACAGCACTTCACGATGTGGTTAACCCACTAACGGGAGAGGTGTTATGTGCTGCAGGTGACGAGATCACAGAGGAGATTGCTGACGTGATCGAGAAGTCTCCACTAGAGACTGTAGATATTCGCTCGGTGCTTACTTGTGAGGCGCGTCGTGGAGTTTGTGCTAAGTGTTATGGTCGTAACCTAGCTACTGGACGTATGGTTCAGAAGGGTGAGGTTGTGGGTGTAATCGCTGCGCAGTCGATCGGTGAGCCAGGTACACAGCTTACACTTCGTACGTTCCACGTGGGTGGTGTGGCCGGTGGTACGGCCGTTGAGACAAACGTGATTTCGAAATACGAAGGTCGTTTGGATATCGATGAACTCAGAACTATTAAGATTAAGAACAGTGCGGGTGATCCTGCCGAGATCGTAATTTCGCGTCAGTCGGAGTTCCGTATCGTGGATCCAAAGACTGAGATTGTACTATATACACACAACCTACCTTACGGTACACTTCTCTACATGGAGGATGGTGCTATGGTTAAGAAGGGTGATTTGATCTGTGAGTGGGATCCATATAACGCAGTTATCATCTCTGAGTACGATGGTAAGGCGGTTTATGATAGCGTAATCGAGGGTATCACATACCGCGATGAGCGTGACGAGCAGACTGGTCTCTCGGAGAAGGTTATCATCGAATCGAAGGATAAGACTAAGAACCCTGTCATCAAGATCACTAACCGTGATGGCGATGAGGTTAAGCAGTACAACCTTCCAGTATCGGCACACGTTGTTGTTAAGAACAACGCTAAGATCAAGGCGGGAGATATCCTGATCAAGATCCCACGTGCAGTTGCTAAGTCGGGTGGTGATATCACCGGAGGTCTTCCACGTGTTACTGAGCTATTCGAGGCTCGTAACCCATCGAACCCATCAATCGTGTCGGAGATCGACGGAGAGGTGGCATTCGGTAAGATCAAGCGTGGTAGCCGTGAGATCATCATCACATCTAAGGAGGGCGATGTGAAGCGCTATCTAGTGCCTCTATCACGTCAGATTATCGTTCAGGAGAACGACTATGTGAAGGCTGGTAGTGCACTATCGGATGGTGTTATCACGCCGAACGATATTCTAAATATCCTCGGTCCAACTCGTGTTCAGGAGTATATCGTGAATGAGGTTCAGGATGTATACCGTATGCAGGGTGTGAAGATCAACGATAAGCACTTCGAGGTTATCGTTCGTCAGATGATGAATAAGGTGAGAATCGACGATCCAGGAGATACACGTTTCTTCGAAGATCAGATGATCGACAAGTGGGAGTTCATGGATGTTAACGACCAGCTATATGATAAGGTAGTTGTGACAGAGGCAGGAGACTCTACGAACCTACAGCCGGGACAAATTGTCTCGATGCGTAAGCTTCGTGATGAGAACTCAGCTCTAAAGCACCGCGATCTTCAGCTAGTTCAGGTGCGTGATATCATCCCAGCGACATCGACACAGGTGATCCAAGGTATTACACGTGCTGCACTCCAGACATCGAGCTTTATCTCGGCTGCATCGTTCCAGGAGACTACTAAGGTACTTAACGAGGCGGCGATCCAAGGTAAGATCGATCCACTTGAGAACTTGAAGGAGAATGTGATCTGTGGTCACCTAATCCCTGGAGGTACAGGTCTTCGTGAGTATGAGAGTTTGGTTGTAGGTTTGAAAACTGATGTTGAACAAGCTGCAAACAACTAATAATTTTAGATAGCGAGAGTAAGTGATCGCAAGTTAGATATAGACTAAAATCTATAAACTTTGATCAAAATCTCAATATGATAAGCGAGGCTACCCTACAAATTTTGTAGGGTAGCTTTTTTTTATTAAATTGCGTACTGGAATGGCCTACTTCTTAACCATACTATTTGGCGCAATATACACGATTACGATTCTAACTATCGTGACAATTATTATTGCAGATAACCGCAATCCATTAAAAACTCTGCCGTGGATTATGGTGGTCGTGCTATTGCCATTTGTTGGAGTGCTGATCTACCTAGTTTTTGGTGTTAAACTAAGAAATAGAGAGATTATACGTCGTCGAAATAGAAGGCGATTATCGCCCTATCAGAAAATTGTGGTAGATAACGATCTAAGTATCGATGCTCGGTGGGATGGGTTGGCTTCGCTGATCTCTCAGACGAGCGGTGCGAGCATGACGTTCGGGAGCGATATAACCGTCTTTTCATCGGGGCAAAAGAAGTTTGGAGCACTGCTCGAAGCGGTAAATGGTGCAAAATCACATATTCATATCCAATACTACATCATCGATGACGATCGAAGTGGCAATACTTTGAGAGAGGCTCTCGAAAAGAAAGCTCGTGAGGGTGTTGTTGTGCGACTGCTCTACGATGATGTGGGGTGTCGCCACACAAGTAAGGCTTTTTTTCGCTCACTAAAGAGTGCAGGAGTGCAGGCACACCCCTTCATGCATGTTCTCTTTCCGAAGATGGCGAGTAAAATGAACTACCGAAACCATAGAAAAGTTGTGGTGATTGATGGTCAGATCGGATTTGTCGGTGGGATGAATATCGCTGATCGCTACATGGGTGCTACGGATCAGCAGACGTGGCGAGATAATCACTTTAGGGTTGTGGGTCCAATGGTGAAGGCACTGCAAGCGGCCTTTTTGAGTGATTGGTCTGTTACTACTCGCCAAAAGATAAGGGGTGAGAGGTACTATCCAGAGCTGGAGATGTGTGGAGGGTCGACAGCGCAGATACTCTTAAATACTCCCTTCGAGGCGTGGCCAATTTTCCCACAAGTGCTCTCCTATGCCATCGCAAATGCTCGAAAGAGGATCTATATTCAGACTCCATATTTTATTCCAACCGATGTTGTGGAGACAGCGCTCCAAGCAGCTGCTCTAAGTGGTGTGGATGTGAGGTTGATGATACCCCTAAAATCGGACTCTATGGTGGTGGATCTCGCTACGCAGTCATATCTTGAGAATATGTTGAAGGCGGGGGTGAAGATCCTGCTATATAAGAAGGGGATGTTGCACGCTAAAAGTATTATCATTGACGACTATATAAGTGTGATCGGTTCGGTGAATATGGACTTTAGGAGCTTTGAGCACAACTTCGAAATTAGTAGTTTTGTCTATGATCGTGAGTTCAACGAGAGGCTGTGCGCACTGTTCAGAAGAGATAGTATAAGATCTAGAACACTGGCACTGCGAGTTTGGAAGAAGAGAGGTGCAGGTCGAAGATTTGCTGAGTCTTTTATGAGAATGTTCTCTCCTTTATTGTAACATAATATCACCCCAATAGCCCCTCAAAGCGGTGTTGTGAATGTAAAATATGACTTTTACAGTTATTATTGTCTTATTTTTGTGAGCAAAAGGGTAGAAATAGCTAAACTTTAGTTATATTTGCAAAGATTAAGCAAATAAATTTGAGACATGAAGATAGCCATTGCTCAATTAAATTACACAATAGGTGATATTGACGGCAATACTGCGAAGATTATCACAGCTATTGAGAAATCGAAGAGATTAAAAGCAGATTTAGTTCTATTTGCTGAACAAGCAATTAGTGGCGCTCCTGCGTTTGATCTTCTGAGAAAGAGTACATTTCTGGAGTTATGTGAGGAGGCGCTCGAAAAGATCGCCACTCATTGTAGTAACATCGATGCAATCATCGGTCTACCATTTCTAACTCAAAGCGGCACTGTTAGCGCCGCTGCGAGAATACATAATGGTAAGATCGAGCAATACGTCGGTAAGAAACACATCACAGCCCGCCGAGAGATGGGATTCCTTGTCGGCTCTAAGGGGTGTGAATATGCAACGATCAAGGGGCATAAGTGCGCCATCGTCGTGGGCGATGATCTGAGGAGCACTCGCGACTTCGACAAATCAACACAAACAATTATCTCGATTAATGCCAGAAGGTATGGACGAGGCTCAATAGCTTATCGCTATGAGATGATGCGCCAACTCTCATATGTTGAGGGCAAAAACCTTGTGATGGTAAATCATGTGGGTGGTGCATCGGATATCATCTATGATGGAACATCGGGCGGATTCAACAAGAGCGGTGAGTTAACACTCCGCATGAAGAGCTTTGAAGAGGATATTCAGATCTTCGATACTGAGGCTACTTCGTCAGATCTTGAGATTCCAGATATTCACTCTAGAACTAAGCTCATGTATGAGGCCGCTGTTTGTGGACTTAGAGATTACTTCATCAAGAATGGATATAGCCGTGCGATTGTTGGTCTTTCGGGAGGTATTGACTCGGCAGTGGTGACCGCCCTTGCGGTTGCAGCGCTGGGTAAGGAGAGTGTGAGAGTTTTGATGATGCCATCGCAATTCTCATCGGACCACTCGGTGGAGGATGCAAAGGAGCTCGCAGAGAATCTTGGTGTAGAGTATAATGTTCTGCCAATCACAGATGTTTACAGCTCGGCGATCGACTCTCTAAAGTCGGTAATTGGGGGAACTCAGTTCGACAGCACGGAGGAGAACATCCAAGCACGTATCAGAACGATAATGTTGATGGCGGTGCAGAACAAAGTTGGTAATGTGCTTTTGAACTCATCGAATAAGAGTGAAAATTCACTGGGACTATGTACCCTTTATGGCGATACAGCAGGTGCATTTAGTCCAACAGGGGATCTATATAAGAGTGAGATATATGATTTAGCTCGATATATTAACAGAGAGTTTGATAATCCGATTCCTCGAAGTATAATCGATAAGGAGCCATCGTCGGAGCTTCGCCCAGATCAGAAGGATAGTGACTTCTTGCCTCCTTATGAGGTTGTAGATGCGATCCTGTATCGAATGATTGAGATGGGAGAGCACCGAGAGGAGATAACAAATGCTGGTTTTGAGTTCGAGGTGGTCGAGAAGATACACTCGATGATAATGCGAAACGAGAAGAAGAGATATCAGTTCCCTCCAGTATTGAGATTGTCAACTTGCGCTTTTGGACACGAGAGATTAATGCCATTAATCAATAAATACGGAGACTAGAAGCGTGAGAGATAGCCTAAACCAACCAACTAACCAAAACCAAAGTACGAGCGAAGAGAGAATAACATCACAAGAGTGTGGTGTCACTCGTGCGAGTCGTGGTCGAGCGGCAAATGTCGTGATCGAGCATGACGGGCAGGTTGTTGCTATCACCGCAGATGTGGTGAAGGTGAAGGTTGTGCTAAATAGCGCATGTGGAGGCTGTCAAGCCAAGTATGCGTGTGGCATGAGCGAGTCAAAGGAGAAGTTATTCGAGGTTAGCTCCCCTCAAGCGAGTGATTTCGTTGTGGGGGATAGTGTGACAATAGGGATTCATCGTTCGATGGGTTCGCGTGCCGTGCTTCTGGCGTATGTTGGGGCATCGGTAGTTTTGGTAGGAGTGCTTTTAATAGCGATAGAGATTTTGAGTCTGAACGAAGGCATAGCAGCACTGGCGGCTATAGCATCGGTCGGACTCTATTATTTTATATTGTGGGCACTGCGTAGTAGATTTGAAAGATTTATTCACTTTTCAATAAGAAAAAAATAATGGAAGTATTAGGCTTTACAATTTTGACCCTTTCAGTATTGGGTATTTTGGCCGCTGTTATTCTCTACTTTGTGGCGAAGAAGTTCTATGTGGAGGAGGATCCTCGCATAGATCAGGTTGAGAAGATGCTCCCTGGAGCAAACTGCGGAGGTTGCGGATTTGCGGGATGTCGTGGTTTTGCGGACGCTATGGTCGCAAGAGATGATATCTCGGCGCTGTATTGCCCAGTGGGCGGAGGCGAAATGATGGGGCAAGTTGCGTCGATGCTAGGCAAGCAGGCCCCAGAGAAAGAGCCACAGATCGCTACGGTGCGTTGTGGCGGTGAGTGCGCAAAGCGTCCTCGTACCAATGTGTATGATGGTGCAAAATCTTGTGCCGTTGCTTCTGGACTCTACGTCGGAGAGAGCGGATGTTCGTACGGATGTCTGGGTTATGGCGACTGTGTAGATGTTTGTGCGTTCGATGCTATCTTTGTGAACGAGCAGACGGGGCTACCAGAGGTAGATTTGGATAAGTGTACGGCGTGTGGTGCATGTGTCACAGCGTGTCCAAAGCGCATTATCGAGCTTAGAAAGAAGTGGCCTAAAGGGCGTGCAGTCTTCGTATCGTGTATGTCGAAGGATAAAGGTGCAGCAGTGATGAAGGCTTGTAAGGCTGGATGTATCGGCTGTATGAAGTGTAAGAAGGTGTGTCCATTCGAGGCGATTGAGATCACCGATAGCTTGGCATATATCGATTCGTATAAGTGTAAGTTGTGTCGTAAGTGTGTGAATGAGTGTCCAACATCGGCAATCTCGCTAGTTGGAATGGCTCCACTTCCTAAGGAGCCAAAGGCACCAAAGCCTGCTCCTGCTGCTCAACCAAAGGCAGATGCACCAGCTACGCCAAAGGGCGAAGAGGTGAAAAAGGCTCCAGAGGTGAAGGCTCTCGAAAAAGAGCCCAAACCAGCTGCCCAGACTAAGGCAGAGCCGAAGTCTGAGGAGCCGAAGCCAGTAACACAACCAGAATCTACAGAAAAATAAAAGTATCAAGATATGAAGACATTTTCGATAGGTGGAGTACATCCATCTGAAAATAAGCTAAGTAGTGGTAAAGCTATCGAAGTGGCTGCGCTACCTGATGTTGTGTCAGTGGCACTGGCTCAACATATCGGTGCACCTGCGAGCCCAATCGTGAAGAAGGGTGACAAGGTGTTGGTAGGACAACTTATAGCTGAGGCTACAGGTTTTGTCTCGGCAAACATACACGCTCCCATCTCGGGAGAGGTGACAGCCGTTGAGCCAACCCTAAATGGGCAAGGGCTGCGTCAGCCAATGATCACGATTAAGCGTGATGGTGACCAGTGGGCTGAGGGCATTGATACTTCGTCGGATTTGGTGACGGAGTGTACGCTCGAACCACAACAGATAGTTGAGAAGATCAAAGCGGCAGGAGTCGTAGGTATGGGTGGTGCATCGTTCCCAACTCATGTGAAGTTGTCGATTCCTCCAGGAAAGACGGCCGAAGCACTCGTTATAAACGGAGTGGAGTGTGAGCCATATCTAACGTCGGATCATAGAGTGATGCTAGAGCGTGCTGAGCAGATGATACAAGGTGTTAGAATCTTGATGCGTGCGATAAGCGTTGAGAAGGCGTATGTCGGAGTTGAGAATAATAAGCCTGATGCGATCGCTAAGCTCAAGGAGATCTCAGCACAGTACAAAGGTATTGAGATTGTGCCTTTGAAGTTGAAGTACCCTCAAGGGGGAGAGAAGCAACTCATCGCGGCAGTATTGGGTCGTGAAGTGCCAGCGCCACCAGCCCTGCCAATAGATGTTGGAGCTGTGGTGTGTAACGCCTCTACTGCTGTGGCAGTGTACGAAGCGGTGCAAAAAAATAAGCCTTTGGTGGAGAGAGTTGTGACTATCACGGGTCGCTCTCTAAAGGAGACAAAGAACCTGCAGGTTAGAATGGGGGCGAAGATCTCAGATCTAATAGAGCTTGCAGGGGGATTGCCTGAAGGGGTAAATAGAGTGCTCAATGGAGGCCCGATGATGGGACGTGCCATGAGTAATCTGGACTCTCCTGTGATGAAGGGGTGCTCTGGGGTTACGATCATCAGCGGAAAAGATGCTGGTCGTGCAGAGGAGTCTGCGTGTATCAAGTGTGCGAAGTGCGTCTCGGCTTGCCCAATGGCGCTTGAGCCATACATGATGTCGAAGGCATCGAAGGGTCGTGACATGGAGCTAGCGGAGCAGTGCGATGCTGTGAGTTGTATCGAGTGTGGGTGTTGTCAGTTTATCTGTCCAGCGAATATTCCACTCTTGGACTACATCAGACTAGGCAAGCAGGGCGTGATGGCAGCTATTAGAGCTCGTGCAGCGGCAAATACAAAGTAAGAGAATAGAAAAAATATAGAAAAATGGCAAAGGAATTAATTATTGCACCCTCGCCGCACGTTCACAGCTCGGAGTCGACACGCAGAGTGATGCTTGATGTAGTCATAGCATTGATGCCGGCATTGGCTGTTTCGGTTTGGGTCTTTGGAGCAGATGCCCTGAGGGTTGTAGCTATCGCAGTGGCGAGCTGTGTGGGTCTAGAGTATCTGATCCAGCGTTTTATTATGAAGAGCAAGAGCACCATCTGCGATCTTTCGGCAGTGGTGAGTGGTGTGCTTCTAGGTTTTAACCTCCCTTCGTCGATTCCGTGGTGGATCGTAGTTGTGGGAGCGATCATCACAATCGGGGTTGCGAAACTGAGCTTTGGAGGTTTGGGTAAGAACCCATTTAACCCAGCTTTGGTGGGTCGTATCTTCTTGTTGATCGCCTATCCAGTGCAGATGACATCATTCCCTGAGGTGGATGGTACATCGGGAGCAACACTCCTAGCACAGGTTAAAGCTGGTCTTCCAGTGGATAGTGTGGCGATGAACTCTCTTTTGAGCGGTGCTGTTCCAGGGTCGCTAGGTGAGGTCTCGGCGTTGGCTTTGTTGCTTGGTTTTGGTTATCTGCTAGTGCGCAAGGTCATTACGTGGCACATTCCAACGGTTATTTTCGCTACTATGGCGATCTTTGCTTTCGCCTTTGCGATGGGATCAGGTATGAGCGGAGCACAGCTGTGTCAGTTCCCACTCTTCCACCTTGTGGCTGGAGGTACGATGCTAGGGGCGATATTCATGGCAACGGACTACTCTTCGTCACCAATGACAGTGAAGGGGTGTGTGATCTATGCCGTAGGTATCGGTACAATCACAATGGTGATTAGATTGTGGGGATCATATCCCGAAGGTCTATCTTTTGCGATTGTGACAATGAATGCAGTGACTCCACTGATTAATAAGTATGTGAAACCAAGACGATTTGGTGCAAAAAAATAGGTGCAGATATGAAGAGTACACTAATAAATATGGTTATGGTTCTGTGTGGAATCACCCTCGTAGCTGCCGCAGGAGTGGGAGCTGTGAAGATGGTGACAGATGAACCTATCGCAATAGCGGAGAAGAACTCCGCAGATATGCTCGTCAAGCAGGTGCTGCCCGAGGGGGCGGAGGTGATGCCTGCCGATACTGTTTTCAATGTCGATGGTAATGTGGTGACAGTCGCTAAGGGGATGATCGATGGTGCAATTTCGGGATATGCAGTCTCGGCACCGAGCCTCACGGTTGATGGTTTCAACGGCAAAGTGACACTCATGGTGGGTTTTACACCCGCAGGTGATATCTTTGAGATCGAGGTTCTCAAGCAGAACGAGACTCCAGGTCTTGGAACATTGATGGCGATTGATGGTAATAAAACTACTGAGAGCTTCTTTACGAAGAGTGCAGATGGCGTTCGTGTTGGTAAAAATCCATCGAAGATGAAGCTTGCGGTGACAAAAGATGGTGGCGAGGTCGATGCTTTGACCGCTGCTACAATCTCATCGCGTGCCTATGTTAATGCCGTAGCTACCGCTTATGCTGGCTTCTTGAAGGTGTCGGCTGAGGATCAAAAGAGCAGCGAAGCTCAGAAAGGAGGCGAAAATGAGTAAAATGAAGATAATCGTTGACGGAATAGTTAAGAATAACCCCGTCTTTGTTTTGGTTTTGGGTATGTGTCCAACTCTTGGAACTACCTCTTCGGCGATAAACGGTTTGGGAATGGGTGTGGCAACAATGGCCGTACTTATTATGTCGAACGTCGTGATCTCGCTAATCAAGGGAATTATTCCCGATAAGGTGCGCATCCCTGCCTTCATTGTGGTGATCGCATCGTTTGTGACAATTGTGGAGATGCTCATGAAGGCATTTGTGCCACCATTGTACGCTTCGCTGGGTGTGTTTATCCCCTTGATCGTGGTGAACTGTGTGATTTTGGGACGTGCAGAGGCGTTCGCATCGAAGAACTCACCTCTGGACTCGATCCTCGATGGTGTTGGTATTGGTGTCGGATTCACAATGGCACTTACTCTTTTGGGTGCGACACGTGAGATTTTGGGTAATGGTTCGATCTTCGATATCAAGTTGCCGTTGGAGTATGTCTCTGCATCGGGAGAGACTCTGAGTCTAATGCCACTTACGTTTGTGCTTGCACCAGGTGCCTTTATTGCGCTTGGATACCTAATCGTGATGTTTAATAAATTAGTTAAGAAGTAGTTATGACAGAGATGCAAAATATCATTCAGATTATAGAGTCGGGCACAATGTCTGTTGCGCCTATCTCATACTTCGCCATCATTATTGGGGCAATCTTCGTAAATAACGTGATCCTTGCGCAGTTCCTTGGAATATGTCCATTCCTGGGGGTGTCATCAAAGGTGGATACGTCGCTGGGGATGAGTGCTGCAGTGCTATTTGTGATGGCGCTTTCGTCAATCGTGGCGTGGCTGATTCAAACTTATATCCTCGTGCCGCTGGATATTGCCTATATGCAGACGATCGTCTTCATCTTGGTGATTGCCTCCTTGGTGCAGATGGTGGAGATCATTCTAAAGAAGATTTCGCCTGCTCTATATCAGGCGTTGGGTATCTTCCTCCCTCTTATCACAACGAACTGTGCTGTGCTAGGTGTTGCGATCCTGATGATTCAAAAGGATTTTTCGCTTATGCAGAGCGTAGTTTACTCACTTGCAACTGCCGTTGGATTTGCTCTAGCGTTGGTAATTTTTGCAGGATTGCGTGAAAGATTGGAGTTCGAGGGTATGCCTAAAGCGATGAAAGGGGTGCCGATTGCACTAATCACTGCGGGTATTCTCGCAATGGCGTTTATGGGCTTCTCAGGATTGGTTTAATCACAGGAGATTTCATTATAAAAGTGGCGAACACAAGTGGTGTTCGCCACTTTTTTTGTTCATAAAGCTGATGTTGGTGCGTGATTCTGTACAGTTTTTATGAAGAGTCGTGCTGAAAAAAGGAAAAAATACGTATTTTTGCAGAAATCGACACTTCTCAACATAGGTGAGATGTGTCAAAAAACATAAACTGATGGAGATTGAATCTACAAAAATAGAGCAACTGAGAGAGCTACTCAACAGACCTGCACAGAAAATAGTAACGCTGGCGCACACCAACCCTGATGGGGATGCAATCGGATCGTCGCTCGCTTGGGCTGAAGCTCTTGAGGCAATGGGGCATAGTGTGACGTGTGTAGCACCCAATAGCTACCCATACTTTTTGAGTAGCATGCCTGGGATCGCACGCATGCATAGCCATAGAACAGACGATAAGGGCGTGGTAGACAGAGCAATTACGGAGGCTGATGTTATCTTCTTTATTGATTTTAATGCCGTGTCTCGACTGGAGGATCTAGGTGCTCTTATTCAGTCGAATGAAAAGGCAGTTAAAGTGTTGATCGATCACCACCTCTCGCCAGAGCCAAACTTCGATATCTCGTTCTCATACCCTGAGTGTTCGAGCACATGTTTCTTGGTGTATAGCCTTATTGAAAAGTTGTGGGGCCAAGAGTCTATTTCGGCGACAATGGCTGAGAATATCTATGTGGGGATGATGACCGATACAGGGAATTTCTCGTTCTCGAACCTTACGCCAGCTCTGTTTCGTGCTGTGGCGAATCTTATGGAGACGGGAATTAGTATCCCCTACATCAATAACTATGTCTACAACTCATACTCGGAAGATCGTGCTCGCCTGTTCGGTTATATCGTAAATTGTAAGATGAAGATGATTCAGTCGGGCTCGGTGGCATACATGTCACTCACCGAAGCGGAGATGAGACGCTACAATTTTCAGCAGGGTGATAGCGAAGGATTTGTCAACTATCCACTAACGGTGAAGAAAATGAAGATGTCGGCGATATTTGTTGCGCATCGCAATTTTGTTAGAATCTCGCTTAGATCTCGTGGTGATGTTGATGTCAATATCTTTGCTCGTCGCTATTTTGAGGGCGGAGGACACAAAAATGCGGCAGGGGGGAAGTCGTTCCTGTCTATTGAGCAAACTATAGAGCGCTTTATTGCAGCGGTCGATGAGTATCAAAAAGAGGGGTGTATATAATATATATAGGTATAAGGGGGCAAAAACAATAAAAACGCATTTTTTTGAAAAAAAGTATGTGAAAAATTTGCAAGTACGAAAATAATCCCTACCTTTGTATCCGCGTTTGAGAAAAACACGTTCTTTACATGATCAACGATTCGAGGTTAGTAGTTCTCGGTCAAATCAAAACCAGTTCGATGATTCGATGGTTTTGAGATCAAAAAGAAAGTTTTTGAAAAAAAACGAAAAGTTCTTTAAGAAATATTTGGTGGATTGAAAATTTTGTCATATCTTTGCAGTCCGATTCCTTCAGAAATGATGAAGGGATATTTTTTAAAATCGTTCTTTGATATACTGGTTAAATTTTTTCGAGAGAAAAAGAAATGTAGTAATTTATCTGTCAATTTTCTTTGATAAACAGAATATAAATAAAAGTAGTCAGGACTCTAACAAAACAAAATTTTTTACAATGGAGAGTTTGATCCTGGCTCAGGATGAACGCTAGCGGCAGGCC
>CAYJIY010000028.1:0-23685 GCA_964370415.1 uncultured Alistipes sp. | reverse complement strand
ATATCAGCAGTCGGCATGCGAGGTGTATAAAGCCGACCAGCAGGTCTGCTTTGCGAGCTTTGTTGCGCATAACTTGTGAATGGAATCTGCGTGCAGATTAAAATAATTGTCAATAAACGATAAATAATCATAGCAAAATTGCATTATTAGTTAAATTACACACCTTCAAAACAAAAGTGTGTAACCGCAATTTACAAATAAAAATTGCAAAATGCAATAACTTCAGCTGACTTCCACTACACTACCCCACGAATTTGCTACTCTTGATCCTCTGTGGCTACTATTTGGTTGTGAAGGTAGCCTCGAAGACTATCTTCGCGCGAGAGGTCGAACTTCTTGCGAATACGATATCTTAGAGTCTCCACCCCACGTGTTGAGATATTGAGCAGTGGTGCGATCTCCTTTGTGGAGAGCCCTGCCTTTAGGTAGGCGCACATCATGCGTTCGTTGTAGTTGAGGTTTGGGTGCTTTTGTTCGAGGTGTTGCATGAAGCTACCGTGAACAAGATCAAACTCGCTCTCGATGCGCTTAAGGGTCTCCTCCGAGGTTATATTTGCATCCATCTTACTATCTATCTGCGAGAGAATCTCGACAATCTCTTGGTCGCTCTGCTTACCGATTGCTCGTCGAACTTTGGCGAGCTCCTCCTTCACATGCACAAACACACTATTCTTATTCATGGAGTTCACCATGAGGTTCGCCACCTCTAGACTCTTGCTTCGAAGTTCATGCTCCACACGCTCTTTCTCCATCTTTAGGATGAGGGCTTGCTGATGCTCACGTTCGAGGTCAAAGGCCCTCTGTTGCTCTTGTATCTCGCTATTTTTCTGAGCAATGAGTTTGTTTGCATTATAGCGATTATACCTTAAAATTGCAAAGTATGAGAGGTAAACAAGCAGCAACAACAGCAGGACGTAGCCACAATACGCCCAACCGCTCTGGTACCAAGGCGGGAGGATTACGAACTCGAAGGATTGCTCTCCCAGCTCTCTATTGGGTAGTAGCGCCCTTACTGAGAAGGTGTGCTCGCCATGAGGGATGTTGTTAAACTCCTTCACGCCCAGTTCGCTCCAATCGGACCACAGACCATTGGATAGTCGGTATTGATAGACTACATTTTGAAGTGATGCAAACGATGTTGTTGCGACCTCAAAACGAAGAGAGTTCATCGAGTAAGGCAACTGCAACTTTGGTTGAGTACCCATATAGTTGCTCTGATAGAGCAGTGAGTCCTTCGCCGAGGCGTTATAGATCTCTCGCACAACAATTCGACTACCACGATACGCCCTATCTACCCTCTTCATGTCGAGCAGCGAGAATCCATTCTCTTGGCTTAGTACCGCCAGGGAGTCGTTGAGCTGACACACCATTTTAGAGAGGGATGTGAAGGTCATCTCCTTTGGCATATTCAGAGCCACGAAGCGACCATCGTTATCGACAATATCCATGTGATTGCCCTGTGAGAAGACTACGCTCTCCTGGAATTGGGTTATCTTCATGTGGTCGGCAAAGCTCTTAATATCAAAACGATCCCACATGCGCAGAGAATCTTGCTCCGTATCGAGATACATGATCCCCTCATTTGTCGCCACACAGACCGTATCGCAAACCTTCGAGAGGGAGCTTGCCCCACTTTCGATGTGTCTTTTTTGAGCTACAACTCGTCGGTAGTCGCTATCGAGTGTTATTGTTGTGACCGCCCCTGCATCAAAGAACGCCAACTCGTGGCTCTTTGTGAAAATGATGTTGTATGGACCTCCATGAAAGCCCTCAACGATATGAGAGAGACTCCACTGTCCATCCTTGCGAACCAAAAAATTGAGTGCATTATAAGTACCTACCAATATCGCATCGTCCCTGCCTGGAATCGGCGCAAAACTCCACGCTCCTCTCAGGTCGGTTATTCGCTCGGCAGTGCCATCTTTTAGTCGAAATACCCCTGCATCTTGCAACGATAGGATTTCATCTCCCACAGAGGCTAGTCGCCAACACTGCCCCTCTGCGCTAGCGATGGAGTTAACTTTTGATCTGCTCGACATCTGTAGTGGTTTATGCAGATAGTGCAGACCATTATTTGTTGCTAGGTAGAGGTAGTCGCCATGGAGCTTTGCATCGTAACCCGACCCTAGATCGGCATTGTCTGTAAGCTCCCAAAACGGAAGGTCGTGCAGTATGCAGTCAATACCTCCATCGAGACCCAACCAAAGTCTATTACCCACATACGAGAGCGAGAGCACCGTATTACTCTGCAAACCTGTCTCTCGATCAAAGATCTCGAAATCGCCCGAGTTACTATCAAAGATTGCGACACCCCCACGAATTGTTCCGACTGCGAGGTGAGTCCCCGACACGGCTGTCGAGAAGATCAAATTCTCCTCAAGGAAAGACTCCATGCCACTTTTAAATGGCTTGAGCTTTGAGTCCTCATAGGTGTATAGTCCCTTTGTTGAGGCGACTAGCATTCCGCCCCTATATGGTTCGATCGAGCGGATGAAGTCACCGTGCAATGATTCGCAACCATCGAGTTTCTGCAGTTTGCGCCCCGTGAGCATGTATAGACCATTGTTTGTGCCTATGTATAGGCTTCCGTTGACTACGGCAGACGAGTATATCTTATGCTCGGAATCAACGACAAAGAGCTCATCATTGATGCATCGAATTATGGTGTAATCACCCTGAAAATAGATGATATTATCCGCTTCGCAGATGTTCCACACATTTTGATTAAACTCACTACGAAATTGTGCAGGGAGAGAGTCCGCCAGACTGGTGTAGGTCATCACGCCAGCCTCGTTACTTTGGTAGTAACCAAACTCTGAGATAGCTCCAACATAGATTCTCTTATCCGCCCGAGAGGGCATCACAGAGCGTATTTCTGCCCTCGACAAGGGAGGTAGGTATCGCCACTGGTTTGCATTGAACTCCCACAAGCCCTCATTGTTTGCAAAGTAGATCCACTCACCGTCATAGGGGCTAATACCCCACGTGTGGGTACCAAAACCACACTCCTGTTTATCGTAGTTTACAACCAGTTTATTCCACTGTGCGAGGAGCGACGTAGAGCACGTCAGCGCAAATATTAATAGTATAAATCTCTTCATTAAGAACCGCTTCAGATATTAGAACTAATACAAATATACATTTTTTCAGCTTAAATCGCAACTTTCTAGACTAATTGTCTTCAAAAAAAATAATATACACACCTATTTAATTACACTTTTTAACGAAAAAAATAATCTTCAAAAAAACTGTACGAAAAATTTGGAGTATTACGAAATTTTCGTACATTTGTGAAACAATCGTAGAAAAGATCAAAATTATGCAAAAACTCACAATACAAGAGGAGCAGGTCATGCAGGCTATTTGGCAGTGTGGCACGGGAGTAGTAAAGGATTTCATGGCTCGACTAGAGCGTGGCGATTCGATACCCTACACCACAGTTGCTTCCATAGTAAGAAACCTTGAGCGCAAGGGCTATGTCAAGAGCCAAAAGTTTGGCAACACCTATATATATACCCCAATTATTTGCCTATCGGACTACAAGCGAGAGTTCATGCGTGAGCTAGTGAAGGATTACTTCACAGACTCATACAGAGATGTGGTGGCATTCTTCGTAAAGGAGAAAAACATCTCGAAAGAGGAGCTCCGTGAGTTGATAGATCTAATCGAAAACGACGAAAAATAGAGAGCTATGGTGAACGAAATAATAGTGTACTTTGTTAAGGCAAATCTCGCAATAGTGCTCCTTGCGCTGCTATACCGACTAGCACTGAGCAAAGATGTGATGTTCTCAATGCGTAGAATATTTCTAATCGCAGGGATAGTTGTGGCGTTCACTTTTCAGCTATTACCATCACCTCTACCCCCTGTTCTGGTTCAACAACTAAGCATAAATATCTCATCGCACGCTGAGCAGCTCCCAGCAATCGTGACTAAAAATAGCCTAGAGGCACCGCAAATTGCTCTTATCTGCGTGGGTTGTGTTTCGCTGGCGCTACTCATAAGGCTGGTCTGCGCACTGCTCACTGTGGTATCGATGCGCCTAAGAGCATCGCACACAGAGATAGATGGCATCAGAGTATATACCCTTAATGACGACAAACCAGCCTTCTCGCTCTTTGGGTGGATATTCATCCCTCACAAAGACATAGGCACCAAAAATATTCTTCAACACGAACTCTCCCACAAAAGAGGTGCGCACTCAATAGATCTTCTATTGAGCGAACTGCTGATCGTTGTGACGTGGATGAATCCCGCCTCGTGGCTCCTACGTCGTGAGATACGCTCCAACCTAGAGTACATAGCCGACCGTTGTGTTCTAAGCTCTGGCGCTGATGCTAAATCGTATCAGTATGAACTTTTGAGTCAATTTACAGATAGTAAAAAGAGTATAGTTGCAACATACTTCAATCATTCACAATTAAAAAATCGAATTATTATGATGAAACGAGAGAAAAAATCGCCCCTGGCATTTCTAAAGTATGTAACACTGCCACTTCTTGTTGTGGCGCTATCACTAACTAACGCACGAGCTAGAGTCATCGTGGAGCAACCCGTGACTATTCAGAGCGATGATAACGCGAACATAGCTTTGCAGAGTGCCGAAACGAGTGTAGACACGAAGCCACTAATCGTGGTAGATGGCGAGATTAGGAATATTGAGCCAAGTAAAATTAGCCCAGAGTCTATCGAATCTATCGAGGTGCTAAAAGGCGATGCTGCAACCAAACTCTATGGCGACAAGGGCAATGATGGAGTGATAGTCGTCACCCTGAAAAAAGGCAACGAAACGAGCACTAGCGAAGTGAAGGTTGTTGGCGCAAGCAAGACTAAGGATGTGCAGGTGATTGGTGTAAAGGGCGATAAGGCACTTGTAATAGTTGATGGTGAGGTAACTGACATCAAACCCTCTGAACTAACCAACAAGATCAACCCTGAGCAGATCGCAAACATCACAGTTCTAAAGGACGAGGCTGCAATCAAGGTCTATGGCAACAAAGGCAAGGACGGAGTGATGCTCATCACAACAAAAGTCGAGGGCGCAGAGCCAAACTCACCCGAAGAGCAAGATATTAAGGTAGTAGGGGTCACCATAGCGGAGGAAGGCACGCCTGCTGCGAGTGTCAAAATCAATAGCGGAGGCAAGGGACCCAAACCTCTCGTAGTTGTCGATGGGGTCATATATGACAAAGATCTCTCTGAGATCGACACTGAGAGCATAGAGTCCATCACGGTACTAAAGGATAAGTCAGCAGTAGATCTCTACGGCGAAAAAGCACAGAACGGTGTTGTGGTTATCACACTAAAAAAATAGCATAAAATAGGCGAACTTCTCACTGAGGTTCGCCTATTTAGCACTAAGACCACTGTATGTGGGTATCAAAAAGTGTATAAAATACCTACTTATAGGAGTTGTTCTGCATCTGACAAAGCCCTATCTTTGTATTGTGAATAAATCGTAATTTTAAAAGTTTTGATACACCGATGTGAATCGGAGGTGAATTGGATAGACCACAGTGACTTGAAGTACAGTTTAGATCTAATAGCATCGGATCGACAAGTTCAAAAAAAGTAAGCCATTTTATTGAGTCATTGGAGTTTATTACAAAAGCGGAGATCTCGCCATAGGTCTCCGCTTTTTTTATCTCTTTTTGTCGCCTAACCTGTCGAGATTTAGCGCCTAGAGCTTACACCCCTGCCAGTAGTCCTTCTTTTCGAGTAGCTTCTCGAAGAGCACGATCAGTTGGTCGTTACGAATCTGCCCCCATGAGCCACCTAAGTGGAAACGAGGAGGCGCTTCTCCTGCAAATCGCTCGATCACAAAGTTGGGGTTGAGTCTAGCTAGAACCTCTGAAAAGAGCTCCAAATACTCCTCCATCTCGAAGAAGGTGAAGGCATCGGGATTTTGAAGGTACTCCTCCGCCATTAGCGTCCCTTTGAATACCTGCAACTGGTGAAACTTTATGGTGTTGAGTGGCAACTCATTTATTACCTTCGTCTGCTCGATCATCATCTCGGGAGTCTCGCCAGGCAAGCCGAGGATGAAGTGAGCACCCACATTCACCCCACTTCGAGCACACATCTCAATAGCACGAACCGAGGTCTCGAAGTCGTGGCCTCGGTTGATCCTCTCTAGCGTAGTGTTGTGGCAACTCTCCACCCCAAACTCTAGGATCACATAGTGATTCTGAGCAAGTTCAGCAAAGTAGTCTAGCTTCTCCTGATCTACACAGTCGGGGCGTGTACCCACCACAATACCTATGACATCCTCCTGAGCCAGAGCCTCATCGTAGATCGCCTTCAGCTCGCTGAGTGGTTTATATGTATTGGAGTACGCCTGAAAATAGGCGAGATTCTTTGGTGCTTTCTTATATCGAAATTTATGGAATCCTTGCCCCTCGATGATCTGCTGTGCGACACTCTTAGTTGGGGTGCAGTACGAGGGGATGAACGCCTCGTTGGTGCAGAATGTGCAACCTCCCACTCCCTTCGTTCCGTCACGATTGGGGCACGTAAAGCCCGCATCGATTGTCACCTTCTGCACTCGACTACCAAACGTGCGTTTGAAGTATGCCGAGTAGCTATTGAATCGTCGTGAGTCGCCCCACGCATATATTTTTTTATCCATTTCTAATATAAATATCTCTCTACGAGAGGTAAAATCACTGCCGTTGCAACACCCATTAGTGCCATCGCAAGCCCACTTATCGCCCCTTGGGTAGCGCCCATCTCGATAGCACGAGCGGTGCCAATTCCGTGAGCCGATGCTCCGAGAGCGAAGCCTTGCGCCAAGCCATTGCGGACTCCACATTGACGCAAAAACCAAGGGCCACATATACTACCTAAAACCCCCACAAAGAAGACCACCACCGAGGTGATAGCGACTATTGCCCCCAAAGGCTCGCTAACGGCGATTGCAATGGGCACGGTCACAGATTTTGGAGCTAGCGACGTGAGCAAAACCCTGTCTGCACCTAGCGCCATTGCTGTATATACTACGCTGAGAATACCTATTGTAGTACTCACAACGGTGGCGATTAGCAGCGGTAGGATGTGACGTTTTATAATATCGAGCTGCTCATAGAGCAGGTAGCCAAGCGAGACTACCGACATTGAGAGCATAAAATCGAGGATTTGAGTCGCCTCACGATACTGCTCATACTCGACTCTCGCCCCTCTGAGCAGAGCAATTATTAGTAAAAAAGTTAATAACACAGGGTGCAAGTACGCCCTCTTGGTCTGGCGATACAGCGCCGATGCCAAAGAGTAGATTCCGATCGTGAGCACAAGCCACAAAAGGTGTGAGCTGAGTAGTCCCTCCATTATTTTTTGCGATTAAGTAGTTGAAATAGGTGTCCCCCCGTGAGTAGCACTATCAGCGTGCTGATAACTGCCGAGATTAGTATGGCCCAAATATTTGAGACAACAACCTCATAGGAGACCATCAGCCCAACACCATAGGGCACAAAGAATAGCGCCATGGTTGAGAGCAGAAATTTTGCCACAGGACGCACACTCTCGACCTTTGCCACACGCAGCGAGAGCGCAACAAATAGCAGCAGCATACCTATAATACTACCCGAGATATACCCACCTATAAGATCGCTGAGCACATTGCCCAACAGCCAACACAACAGTATCCACAAAACTCCTATCATGGTGACAAAGATATGAATTAGTTCGGGAATATAAAAATCATCATTAAATAATAAAAAAATAGATTACATTAGTTTTGAAAATAAAATATTTTATTACCTTTGCTTAAGATCCAAACACTAAGAGAGACCTAAATTTTAAACCAATAACACAAAACTATGATTAAAAGAGCCCTATTTTCGCTTCTCGCAATCTTCATGATTGCAGGAAGTGCGTTTGCTGCAAAGCCTATCGAAGGTTCAATGCACACGAGTGATTACAAGATCAAGAGTGGTAAGATTGTTTTTGATGCCCCTAAACCTGCAAAAGGCCAACAGACGATGGTCGGTTTCGCTGCCGAGCCAATCGAGGTGGTAAGAGTCGGTGTAATCGGACTCGGTATGCGTGGACCAGGCGCTATTCACCGTCTAACTCAGATCGAAAATGTTGAGATCAAAGCGATCTGCGACCTCTACGAAGATCGAGTAAAAGGCACTCAAGAACTACTAAAGAAAAATGGTCAAGCTCCTGCTGCTGAGTACACTGGCGAGGATGGATGGATCGACCTTTGCAACCGCGACGACCTAGACCTTATCTACATCGTGACTCCTTGGGATAGCCACACAAAGATGGCAGTCTACGCAATGGAGCATGGCAAGCACGTTGCAATCGAGGTACCTGCTGCACAGAGCGTTGATGAGTGCTGGGCACTTGTTGACACTTCGGAGCGCACTCGCAAGCACTGCATGATGCTAGAGAACTGCGTTTACGACTTCTTCGAGCTTACAACTCTCAACATGGCACAAGAGGGGCTATTTGGTGAGATCATCCACGCTGAGGGTGCATACATCCACAACCTAGAGCCATTCTGGGATGCATATCAGGGTGATTGGAGACTAGACTTCAACCAAAAGCACGCTGGCGACATCTACGCAACTCACGGTATCGGTCCAGTTTGCCTAGCGATGGATATTCACCGTGGTGACAAACTAAACACACTTGTTTCGGTATCTACAAAATCTGTAAACGGTAAGGCAATATATCGCAAAAAGCACAACGATCCAGACGCTGAATTCCTAAACGGAGACCAAACGTCTACTCTTCTTACAACTGAGGATGGCAACACGATCCTAATCCAGCACAACGTGATGACTCCACGTCCTTACGACCGTCTATACAAGCTTGTTGGAACAACTGGCTACGCTAACAAGTATCCAGTAACGGGTCTTACATTCGCCGACAAAGATGTGATGAAGAAGATGAATCACGAGGATCTTGACTCTCACGGATTTGTTCCTAAGGAGGTTGAGAAGGACATCATGAACAAGTACAAGCACCCTATCCTTGTTGAGATCGAGGAGAAGGCTAAGAAAGTTGGTGGTCACGGAGGTATGGACTTCATCATGGACTACCGCCTAATCTACTGCCTACAGAATGGTCTTCCTTTGGATCAGGACGTTTACGATGCGGCAGAGTGGTCAGCATTTGGTGAGCTTACAGCGGCATCTATCGCTAATGGCTCTATGCCAGTCGAGTTCCCTGACTTCACACGTGGTCACTGGCAAGATCTTGATGGCTACAAAATGGCAGAGTAACCTGCAAGCCATCTATTAACAATAAAAAGAGCGATCCGTCAAATAGGATCGCTCTTTTAGTATCTAATGACAGCTCGC
Organism: uncultured Alistipes sp.; assembly: GCA_964370415.1. GTDB lineage: Bacteria > Bacteroidota > Bacteroidia > Bacteroidales > Rikenellaceae > Alistipes. The sequence goes on along the minus strand of CAYJIY010000028.1, from coordinate 14,377 downwards.
TATTTGCGCCCAACAATTCGCCTAAGAGGTAGCTTCATGACACCCAACAGCGCTTCACTGAATATTCCCCCCGACATCTTCGATGTACCCTCGGTGCGATCTGTAAATATGATCGAGACCTCGCCAATTCTAAATCCAAGCTTCCACGAGGTATACTTCATCTCCACCTGAAAACCATAACCCTTCATGCGGATCTGCTGAGGGTCGATTCTCTTCAAAACCTCACGCTTATACCCCACAAAACCTGCCGTTGCATCTCGCACGGGCATGCCTGTCATGATCTGCACATAGCGAGACGCACAGAACGAGAGCAAAAGGCGTGACATTGGCCAATTTATGACATTCACCCCCTTCACATAGCGAGAACCAACCGCCACATCCACACCTTTGTCCATCATTTTCGAGAGACGTAGAAGATCTTTGGGGTTGTGCGAGAAGTCGCAATCCATCTCGAATATGTAGTCATAGTCGCCCTTCAGTGCCCACTCGAAACCTGCAAGATATGCCGTTCCGAGCCCAAGTTTCCCACTCCTTTTGAGTAGATTCACCCTCTGCGGGTACTGCTCCATGTAGCTCTCCACCACACCTGCTGTACCATCGGGCGAGCCATCGTCCACAATCAAAAGGCTAAACTCGCCTTCGAGCGCCATCACGGTCTCTATCATCTTCGAGATGTTCTCAATCTCGTTATATGTTGGTATTATAACTAATCTTCTCATTACTTTGATTCAAAATCTTTAAACTTTTTATCTCCTAGCATATAGCTCAGCACAATTGAACCTGGATATATATGTTTTGCGGCAGGCACTTTGCGAGCTCTCTGAATCTCACGCCTCTCAGCATTTAGGCGAGGGTGCCACACTATAAAATCACGGTAGGCACGCATCACAGCCTTAAAGGAACTCCCGTCGCCTTTAAGCAAAAACAGAGCAGCCGCCAGCATATCTAGCATTGGTCTCACAACAGCAACCACGACTCTCTGCCCTGGGGATGAGCATCGGAATAGCATAGCTAGGTTGTTGCGAAAATTCAAGAATGTCTTGAATGGCGAGCTCTTCTGAAGCGTCCCTCCCCCAAGGTGCCACACCCTACTGCGTGGCTCTGTCACTACACGGTAGCCGCTCAGCTGCATGCGCCAACAGAGATCGATCTCCTCCATGTGGGCGAAGAACTCTTCGCAAAAGCCACCCAGCGACTCGTATAAGTCGGCACGACAACAAAACGCCGCACCGCTAACCCAAAAGACATCTCTCGAATCGTCATACTGCCCCTCGTCCTGCTCTACGGTTGAGAGCACACGCCCCCGACAAAATGGGTAGCCCAGAAAGTCAATATATCCACCAGCAGCGCCTGCATACTCAAACTCATTGGGGCTCTCGACCGACAATATTTTGGGTGCCAAAGCCCCTATATCGGGGTTTTGCTCCATTCGCTCAATGAGGGGCTCAACCCAACCTGCCTGCACCTCAACATCGGAGTTGAGCAGGATATAGTACTCCGCCTCAACTTGCTTGAGCGCTCGGTTATACCCCCCTGCAAAGCCGTAGTTATGCCCAAGTTCAATGATACGGAGCTGCGCATAATTGGCACGCAACCACTCCACAGAGCCATCCGTCGAGCCGTTATCAGCAACAACGACTCTAACCCCATCGGGGCACGATGCCACAACCGAGGGTAGGAATCGTTGCAGGTGTTCCAGCCCGTTCCAGTTTAATATGACTATTGCTGTCCCCACGATCGATCATGTTTCCAACGTCTGTGCGACCAGAGCCACGATTCGGGATCCTCCGTAATCATCTGCTCCAAACGCTTAGCGTAGCGAGTGGTAATCACCCCCTCCTCAACGACCTCTTGACCATCGTAGATCAGATCCAGAGTTGACTCATAGAACCCTGGCTTCACACGCTTCATCGCCACAAAATAGACTGGCATATTGTAGCGCATGGCGAGCTTTTCGGCTCCATCGAAGAAGATCGTATCACGATGGAAGAACTCAAACCAGCGATTGTTTTTCTCCTTGCGAGGAGGTGTTTGATCGGCGATTAGCGCCACGACTATAGGTTTGCCATCGATCCCCGTTTCGAGGTTGCGAATACAGAATCGCATGATGTCGTTCATTGGTAGCTTTATGAGCCCCGTTCGCTCCCTAAGTCTTAGGTAGAGAGCATCCGCAACCCTATTGTGAAGTGGGCTATAGACCCCCGCTTGCACGTGGCCACTCTGATAGACACCATAGAAAGTGTTGAACTCCCAACACCCCTGATGCGCCATCGCAGCGATCCAGTTCTTACCCTTTAGATCTTCGCACATCACCTCGATGTTAGTAATTCTGTTTGCTCTACGGCAATCCTCATCACTCATCGCAGGCATGCTTATTGTCTCGACAAAGATCTGTGATATATTGTAATAAAATCCATTTTTAATGCGCTCAATCTCCTCTTCGCTCTTCTCAGGGAAAGCGTTTTTGAGGTTGTCAACCACCACCTTGGAGCGATAACCCACCAATCGCAAAAGAGCGCAGACCAATCTGGCCACTACCCCATAACGATACCAACGTGGCATAATTGCAAATATGCGACAATTAAGCCAAATCACCTCTAGGGCGACTCTCTGTAAAAAACTTAATTTTGGTGTACTCATAACTTAAAACTTCTTACTCAAAAAAGACCTTTACATCGCTACTCTTCGTGCGTGTTTTCAACCACTCCTCTAGGCGCTCCTTCTGCCCATAATCAAACTCCACGGCTGTCTTCACAACGCACAGAACTGTTGTGTCCTGAGCCGACGACGCAGGAGTGTAGACGTATGATTTATCTACTACGATGCGCATAATTCCAGGGAAGATTGCCGCCGCTTCACGAGCTATATCCTCCGAGGCTAGAATCATTGACGACTCTGCGTCACTCGTGGCGCTCTGAAGCTGCTCTTCGAGCTCTGTGATACGAATATTCTTCTCCTGAAGGAGTTGCGCATAACCCTTCGTGAGGTCGCCCATATCGACATTATCGCTCTTTGATGGCTGGCGAACATACAGCTTTGCGTCCTCCAAACCAAAGAGCGTCATCTGCGTGCGAAGTCCATCGATCACCGTCTCAGGGAGGGTTTCCCCAAGCAGGATAACCTCGATGATACTACCCTCGTCATCGCCCGTATAGTCTTTGTGGTATTCGATAACTTGTGAGTTTGGGAACGTGAATACGCTCTCTACAAATCTATCCGCATTCGCCTCAAAGATCGACACTCGCACCATTCTAAAACCAAGTATAACGCTCGGAATAAAGGTTATTAGCGCTATGAAGAGCATCATACGCTTTACGTTGCGCTCACGTTGCTTATCCAAAAAGACCTTCTTCTCATAGTCCAAAAAGCGAACCATTATGTAGGTTGCTAGCGCAATAAATACGGTATTGATGAAGAAAAGGTATAGCGCCCCGATGAAGAAGATGAACTGCCCCGTTGCGATACCAAATCCTGCGGTACACAGGGGTGGGATCAGCGCCGTAGCGATAGCTACCCCTGGTATCACTGTCGAGGTACGATCCTTACGCGACTGGGCAATCATACCCGCCAGACCACCAAACAGCGCTATGAGAACGTCATAGGTCGTAGGTGCAGTTCTTGCCAGTAGCTCGGTTTGAGCGCTTCCTAGTGGCGTGATAAAGAAGTAGATAGTCGACGCTACGATCGCCACCGAGAACATCAGCACGTAGTTGCGCATCGACTTTTTGAAGAGCTCAAAATCGTTGATTCCCACCGCAAGACCAATACCCATGATTGGCCCCATGATCGGGGAGATAAGCATGGCTCCGATGATAACCGCCGCCGAGTTAATGTTAAGACCCAACGAGGCTATGAGCGTCGCAAAGATCAAAACCCACAGGTTTACCCCCTTGAACTCTACGCCCTTATATATTGACGCTACGACATCGTCCCGATGCGCCTTGTCATCCTCAAGGCTAAAGCGCCCTTTGAGGAAGTTTCTTAGCTCTAGAAAACCCCTGAAGATTGATCCTCTTGTGTTTCGCTCATCAGAACTAGTACCTTGATTCGATGGCGTAGTGCTATTCTGCTCCGTCTTCATCATCTCTTCTGTTTTCAACCCCCTTCGATGGTTTTGGTCGTCCAGCGAGGACGATCACAAACTCACCCTTGGGATTATTATTTTTAAAGTGCGCCAAAACCTCGGCAACACTTCCTCTGACTGTCTGCTCAAATTTCTTGCTAATCTCACGTGAAACGGCAACCATTCGATCCTCACCGAAGAACTCCACAAATTGCTCCAACGACTTCACCACTCTATATGGCGACTCATAGAAGATCATCGTGCGCTCCTCATCCACAAGGCTTTGAAGGTGCTTGTTTCGCCCCTTTTTCTGAGGCAAAAATCCCTCAAAACAGAATCTATCGCATGGAAATCCGCTCTGCACGAGAGCTGGCACAAATGCCGTTGGTCCTGGCAGGGTCTCAACATCTATACCATTTTCGACACACGTGCGAACCAGCAAGAACCCTGGATCTGAGATCCCAGGTGTACCTGCATCCGAGACTAGCGCCACACTGCGTCCACCGTTGATCGTATCGACCAGCGACTTAACCGTTGCGTGCTCATTGAATTTATGGTGCGCTCTGAGCTGTTTCGACTCAATCTCCAGGTGTTTGAGCAGGAACGATGTTGTGCGTGTATCCTCTGCCAAAATGAGATCAACCTCACGCAAAATTCTAATTGCACGAAGTGTTATATCCTCTAGATTACCTATTGGAGTTGGCACTAAATATAGTTTCGACATAGTTTATCCCAGTTTACGCTCGAGGAGCTCCATCATTAGTTTTGAACCATCGCAGTTTGGATTCCAGCTATACGTTTCAGCTACATAGATCATGCAGTCGTCAAGGTCTGTGAACTCATTGAGTCGCTCCAGAGCACTATCACACGCCGCTGCATCGCCACCAAAGAGGTCACGCATGAGTAGGAATCTATCATTGATATCGACCGCCGAACGAAGGTCACTCACGCTCTCACGCCCAACTGTTGGCACTGTCCCCTGCGATGAGGCGAATCTATCGGCAAGTGTCTGAGTTGTCGCACCGATCACATCAGCGAGTATCTTTGGCTCGGTGCTAGATTCTTGTTTTGGCTCGTGGTTCGGCTCTTGGTGAGTCATCGGCTCTGATTCCACCTGAGCTGGAGTCTGATTCACTGGCTCAATCGGAGTTGGTTCGGGTTGTGTCTCGGCAACCCGAGCTTCAGTCGACTCCACTTGATTTGATTCATCTTGGCTTGGTTCATCATCTATCTCGTCAGTCTCTGGAATCACATAGACGGTCTGTTCTTTGGTCTCAACAACCTCAGTTACAACCTCTGGCGAGGATGAATCATCACCATACAAAGACATGATTATACGCTGTTTGCGCTTGCGTTGCTCGATGTGCGCACCTCCGAATAGTGATGGCTCATCCTTTGATTCTGCCACGCTCGCTTGCACTGGTTCCTCAACTTTCGCACTCTCTTGCTTTGGCTCCTCAGCCGCTGCTGGCTCGACTTCTTGCTCCTTGGCAGGCTCTGCTTGCTCTGGCACAGAAGGCTCTTCCGCTGCCTCGCTCACATACTCCTCTGCTTGGGGCTCATCTTCGCTCGGAGACTCCGCCTGCTCTGCTTGCGCAACAACCTCAGGTTCAACAACAACACAAGACTCCTCAACCACCTGTTCAACGACTATTTCAGCCACCTTTGGTAGCTCCTCGCTCAGGGGCTCATGTGCACACGAAGAGTCCTGCACATCTGCTTGTAGAATCATATCATATAGTCGACGTAGACGCTCCAGCGCCAAGTCTCGCTCCAAATTTGAGCCAACACCAGTCTCTGCCCACCCTTGAACCAAACCGTTCAAAAGGGCGATCTCTGCTAATATATCTCTTTTTGCCATATTACGAATTAACTTTTGCAGTCAAAGATAGCATAAAAAATGCATCAAAACAAACTTGAATTAAAATTTTGAGTTGTAAAGCTCCATCTCTCACAAAACTTGCTACTCCTAGGCAAAATTTCGTGCATCAAGTGTGGCGATATATAAATTATTTGCCGTATATTTGTGGTTCAGAAAATTGGAATCAAACATAAATTTTTAAATAATGGCATTACAATGTGGCATCGTGGGTCTTCCTAACGTAGGTAAATCGACCCTATTCAACTGTCTATCAAACGCAAAGGCTCAAGCAGCTAACTTTCCATTCTGCACAATCGAGCCTAACGTGGGCGTGATCACTGTACCCGATCAGCGTCTGGTTAAACTATCCGAGATATCTGGCTCACTGAGAGTCGTTCCAACAACTATCGAAATTGTCGACATCGCAGGTCTAGTTAAGGGCGCATCTAAGGGTGAGGGTCTAGGTAACAAATTCCTAGGAAACATCCGCTCAACAAACGCAATTATCCACGTTTTGCGCTGCTACGAAAATAGCAACATCACTCACGTTGATGGTTCGATCGACCCAGTGCGTGACAAGGAGATCATCGACACGGAGCTACAACTCAAGGATCTTGAGACAATCGAGAGCCGTATCAGCAAAATCCAGAAGCAAGCAACAACGGGCAACGACAAGGCAGCTAAGCGTCTATACGACATTCTAGTTCAATATCGTGATGCACTCGAAAAGGGCAAAAGCGCTCGCACAGTCGAGCTAGACAAGGAGGATCTAAAGCTTGTTGAAGAGCTAAATCTTTTGACAATCAAGCCAGTACTTTACGTCTGCAACGTAGATGAGAAGAGCGCCGTTACGGGTAACGCACACACCGAGGCCGTAAAGGCTGCTATCGCTGACGAGCACGCAGGTATGCTAATCATTGCGGCGGCTACTGAGGCTGACATCGCAGAGTTGGAGGATTATGAGGAGCGCCAAATGTTCCTTCAAGACCTTGGACTCGAGGAGTCGGGTGTGGCTCGTCTTATCAAGGAGGCGTACAGCCTGCTAAACCTTGAGACATACTTCACGTCGGGAGTTCAGGAGACTCGTGCATGGACATTCCCTACGGGCACTAAAGCACCTCAAGCGGCAGGGGTTATCCACACCGATTTTGAGCGTGGATTTATTCGTGCTGAGGTTATCAAATACAACGACTTTGTGACTCTAGGCTCTGAGAAGGCGTGCCGTGATGCAGGTAAACTCAGCGTAGAGGGCAAGGAGTACGTGGTGCAGGATGGTGACATTATGCACTTCCTATTTAACGTATAAAACAGACAAAAATGAAAAGATCACTCTCATTTGTTGTGGTGGCAGTGGCAATAATCGCTGGTGCGCTAATCCTAGCTAACGCCTACACTTATAAGTACAAGATCAACGAGACGATCACCGTGACGGGACTTGGCGAGACGGAGTTCACCTCCGATCTTGTTGTGTGGAGCGGTGCGCTCTCGCTGGACTCTCAGAGTGTTGAGTCGGGGTACAAGGAGCTTAGCCGCAGACGTGATATCTTGGTTCAATATATCGAGTCGAAGGGTATCTCCACTAGTGAGATGACAATAAGCCCTGTGGATGTGTCTATGCGCAGAGAGTCGATCTACAACAGTGAGGGGAACTACGTCGGCACTAAATTTGTGGGCTACACACTCTTCCTGCCTATCGTTATCGAGACGGGCGAGATTGAGAAAGTTAGCGCTATGCTATCCGATGTATCATCGCTAATTTCGCAGGGTGTTGTCCTAACGAGTAATAACTCTAGTTACTACTACACCAAGCTAGATGATCTAAAGCTAGACCTCATAGAGCAGGCTTCGGCCGACGCTAGAGCTCGTGCCGAGAACATCGCAGACAACGCTGGAGGAGGTCTTGGAAAGATGATGTCGGCACGAATGGGAGTGTTCCAAATCACGGGGTCAACCTCAAACGAGGAGTACACAGCAGGCGGTAGTTTTAACACATCGAGCATTGTGAAAAAGGCTCGCATAACAATGAAAGTTGAGTATAAAGTAGATTAAAAAATGAGTAGAGAAGTAAGAGTTCGTTTTGCTCCATCACCAACGGGGCCACTACATATTGGAGGTGTGCGCACAGCACTATACAACTACCTCTTCGCACGCCAGTTGGGCGGAAAGATGATCCTCAGAATCGAGGATACAGACTCTCAGCGCTTTGTTGAGGGTGCCGAAGATTATATCCTAGAGTCGCTCAAGTGGAGCGGTATCCAAATCGACGAGGGTGTTGGCGTGGGAGGTCCTCACGCACCATATCGCCAGAGTGAGCGCAGGGAGCTATACCTTAAATATGCACTCCAGCTCGTTGAGAGCGGATGGGCATACTACGCCTTCGACACTGCCGAGGAGCTCAACGCACTACGCCTAGAGGCTGAGAGCAAGGGCGAGGCGTTCGCCTACAACTACTCTGTGCGTGAGAGACTCGCAACGTCTCTCTCTCTGAGCGAAGAGCAAGTAAAGGAGCGCATCGAGCGTGGCGATCAGTGGGTTATCCGTTTCAAGATGCCAGAGAACGAGATCGTTGAGATGGACGACCTGATTCGTGGTCACGTGCAGGTAAACACCTCAACTCTTGACGATAAGGTACTATACAAATCAGCAGATTCACTGCCAACATACCACCTTGCAAACATAGTGGACGATCGCCTAATGGAGATCTCTCACGTGATTCGTGGCGAGGAGTGGCTGCCGTCCCTACCGCTGCACTTCTTGCTATACCGTGCATTTGGATGGAGCGACATTCAGCCTGAGTTTGCCCACCTGCCACTACTTCTAAAGCCTACGGGCGGAGGTAAGCTCTCGAAGCGTGATGGCGACAAGATGGGCTTCCCAGTCTTCCCACTACTTTGGCAAGCACCAACGGGTGAGACAGCTAGAGGCTATCGTGAGGATGGCTACTTCCCTGAGGCGTTCACAAACATGCTTGCGCTCTTGGGTTGGAACCCAGGAACAGAGCAGGAGCTATTTACGATGGAGCAGCTCATCGAGAGCTTCTCACTAGATAGAGTGTCGAAATCGGGAGCTAGATTCCAACCAGAAAAGGCGATGTGGTTCAACGCACAGTATATGCACCAGAAGAGCGACGAGCAGATGGCTGAGATCTTCCAGCCAATCCTACGCTCAAAGGGCATAGAGGTGAGCGATGCTCAAGCGGGCAAGATCGCAGGGCTGATGAAGGAGCGTGCATCGCTCACAACGGAGCTATGGGATCTAACATCGTTCTTCTTTGTTGCGCCTACCGAGTTCGAGGAGAAGCAGGCCAAGAAGTTCTGGAAGGGCGACAACCCTCGCATCTTGGGCGAGCTTCGCGAAGTGCTGGCACAGACCGACGACTTCTCGGCAGCAAATACAGAGGTGGTAGTTCGCTCGTGGATCGAGCAGATGGGCTATCCAATGGGTCAAGTTATGAATACGCTACGCTTGGCGCTCGTTGGAGCGGGTAAGGGTCCTGCCGTGTATGAGATCACTGAGTTCATCGGCAAGGAGCAGACACTAGAGCGCCTAGAGTATATGATAACTAACCTAAAACAAGCATAAAAATGACAATCGAACAACACATCTGGGGGACAACCCCCGAGGGCGAGGCGATCATCATCTACACGATGCGCAACGAAAAAGGAGCAGAAATAAAACTATCGAACGTCGGAGCAGGCATTATCTCGGTTCTAGCGGCAGATCGCAATGGCGAGTTTGCCGACGTGGTACTGGGCTACAAAGAGCCGATGAGTTACTTTGGCGATCCTGCGTGCAGCGGCAAGAGCGTGGGGCGAGTAGCCAACCGCATAGCCTATGGCACGATGAGCATCGAGGGTGAGGAGTATCGCCTTGAGATCAACAACGGAGTAAACCACCTTCACGGTGGTAGCAAGGGGTTTTCAAACCAGCTGTGGGAGTCGAGAGTTGAGACTAATCGTGTGGTGATGTCATACTGCTCACCAGATGGAGAGCAGAACTACCCTGGTGAGATGCACGCTGAGGTCATCTATGACTTCGATGAGGAGGGCTCACTAGAGATCACCTACCTAGCAAAGACAGACAAAACGACTGTTGCGAACTTCACAAACCACGTATATTTCAACCTAGCGGGTGAGTCTAGTGGCGATGTTTTGGATCAGGAGCTGAGACTAAACTCGTCGAAGATCCTTGCCATGAACGACAAGCAGATCCCTACGGGCGAGATTCTCGATGTGGAGTCAACACCTCAGGATTTCCGCTCATTCAGAGCATTTAGAGGGGGTATCGACTCGGAGTTCAACAACATCAAAAACTTTAGGGGCTACGACCACCCATTCATCATCGATGGATGGCAGGAGGGTATCCTTGGCGAGGTTGGAGAGCTTCGTGACCCTAAGTCGGGTCGCTCGCTCAAGGTTCTATCTTCGCAGCCTAGCGTGATGATCTATACAGGTAACTGGCTATCGGGAGGATGTCCCATAACAAAATCGGGGGGCAGATATGACGACTACGCAGGTGTAGCCATCGAGTGCCAAAACTACCCTGATGCTGTGAATCAACCATCGTTCCCATCGCCTATTCTGAAGGCTGGGGAGACATATTGTCAAAAGATAGTTTTCCAGTTCTCAACATTCTAAATAAAACAATGGGTGATCGTGCACAGAGTCTGCGATCACCCATATTTATAATATAAGAGATGAGAAGCGCACTAATCCTCCTACTTTGCCTTGTTGGTCTGCTCGGTCAGGCACAACAACGCTTTGGCTTCTCATTCTATGATGTAGATCATCTCTACGACACCATCCCCTCGCCATTCTACGACGATCTGAAGTACACGCCCACAGGCACACACGGATGGGATTCTAGTAGATACCACCACAAAATCCAAGGCGTATGCTCAACTATCGACTCCATGCGAATGCCCATTGTTGGGCTCTATGGCGTGGAGAGCGAAGATGTCGTGCGAGATATTGTGATGCGCTCTGAGCTCGACTACAGCTACATACACCGCACCCAAAACGCATTCGATGGCATGGACTTCTGCCTGCTGTACTATGCCGATCTGTTCGAACCTAAGTACGTGGAGTCGGGTCGCCAATACATGTACGTAGAGGGAGTACTCAGAGATGGGCGTGAGATTGGGCTCCTGCTCAGCAACGACAAGAGTATCCACTGGACAATTAAAGCTATTCGCCAATCACGCAAGGTGCCGCTTGTGGTGGCAGGTCGCAGCGATAGAACCAAACCCGAAGCCTTCTCTCTGAGCGATGCATCGCTACACGCCCAGACCCTTGGGCGAGGAAATATCCGCTACTCCAACGGCTGGCAGATGCGCCACAGAATACTAATCGACAAGGCGCTGGATCATACTAATGCTGAGGTTTTCATCAGAGAAGAGCTCCTCGACAGCAGAACAAAATCACCAAAGGCAACCTACGTGGGTAAGAGATACACCGCAGGAAGGGGTCGCATGCTACCAATTTATATATACATCGAATAAAAGTTTGGAAGTTTCAAATATTTTATGTATATTCGTTAGATAACTACGACAATACTTAAGATCATAATATGTAACTTCCTAAAAACTTTAAAAACGATGGTAGAGGTAAAACGTGTCTACTCTTTCGGCAATAAAGAGGCCGAAGGTAATGGTAAAATGAGAGAGTTGCTTGGCGGTAAGGGTGCAAACCTCGCTGAGATGAATTTAATTGGTATTCCAGTCCCTCCAGGGTTTACAATCACTACTGATGTCTGCACGGAGTTCTACGCTCACGGCAAGGAGTTTGTCATCAACGCACTGCGCCCCGAAGTGGAGCGCGCAATCGCAAACATCGAATCGCTCACAAACATGAAGTTTGGCGACTCGGATCTCCCGCTCTTGGTCTCGGTACGTTCTGGAGCACGTGCATCGATGCCAGGAATGATGGACACAATCCTCAACCTAGGTATGAATGACGAAGCTGTCGAGACAATCTCGAAGCGCACGGGCAATCCTCGCTTTGCGTGGGATTCATATCGTCGTTTTGTGCAGATGTACGGTGACGTGGTTCTGGGCATGAAGCCAGAGTCTAAGGAGGCAGAGGATCCATTCGAGGCGATCATCGAGGAGTGCAAGGCGGAGCGTGGCATACACAACGACACCGACCTCACAACAGAAGATCTAAAGGAGTTAGTACAAAAATTCAAGGCTGCGGTTAAGGCTCAAACGGGCCACGACTTCCCAGCATGTCCATGGGAGCAACTATGGGGCGCTGTGTGCGCTGTCTTCAGCTCATGGATGAACGATAGAGCAATCCTATACCGCAAACTACACAGCATACCTGCCGAGTGGGGAACAGCCGTGTCGGTTCAGGCGATGGTGTTCGGTAACATGGGCAACAACTCCGCTACGGGGGTTGCCTTCTCTCGTGACTCTGCCACTGGCGAGGATCTCTTCAACGGAGAGTACCTAATCAATGCTCAGGGCGAGGATGTGGTGGCGGGTATTCGCACACCTCAGCAGATCACACTTGAGGGCTCACGTCGCTGGGCTGAGGCTCAAAGCATTAGCGAAGAGGAGCGTAAAACTGCATTCCCATCTTTGGAGGAGGTGATGCCTGAGGCATACGCTGAGCTCGATGCGATACAGACTCATCTGGAGAACTACTTTAAGGATATGCAGGATATTGAGTTCACGATTCAAGATGGAAAGCTGTGGATGTTGCAGTGCCGTTCGGGTAAGCGTACAGGTGCCGCTATGGTGAAGATCGCAATCGACATGCTCGAAGAGGGGCTAATCGATGAGAAGACTGCCGTGATGCGCTGTCAACCTGAGAAGTTGGACGAGCTGCTCCACCCAGTCTTTGATCCAGTTGCTATAAAGGCGGCTAAGGTTATAACTAAAGGTCTGCCTGCATCACCTGGTGCGGCGACAGGTCCTGTTGTCTTCTTTGCCGAGGATGCTGAGACGCTGCTCAACGAGAGCGGACAGCGTGCGATTCTTGTGCGTGTTGAGACTTCGCCAGAGGATCTTAAAGGCATGCTCGATGCTGGGGGTATCCTCACAGCGAGGGGTGGTATGACATCTCACGCCGCTGTGGTTGCTCGTGGTATGGGTAAGTGCTGCGTATCGGGAGCTGGTGAGCTAAATATCGACTACAAAAAGCGCATCGTTACTGTTGGCGATATAACTATAAAGGAGGGCGATTGGGTATCACTCAACGGCTCGACAGGTGAGGTTTATCTAGGTCAAGTGGGCACTTCGGCTGCAACGCTGAGTGGCGACTTCGGAAAACTTATGGATCTTGCGGGCAAGTACGCAACGATGAAGGTGCGTGCCAATGCCGACACACCTAAGGACGCTGCAATGGCGTTCAGCTTCGGTGCTGAGGGTATCGGTCTTTGCCGCACGGAGCACATGTTCTTCGAGGGCGACCGCATTAAGCTCTTCCGTGAGATGATCCTATCGGACAATGAGGATGGCCGCCGTGTGGCTTTGGCTAAGCTTCTGCCTATTCAGCGTGCCGACTTCGAGGGTATGTTCAAGGTGATGAATGGCCACCCAGTGACTGTTCGCCTGCTCGACCCACCTTTGCACGAGTTCGTACCACACGACCTAAAGGGGCAAGAGGAGATGGCAAACGAGATGAAAGTCTCGGTTGAGAAGATCTGCGATAAGGTTCGTTCTTTGGAGGAGTTCAACCCAATGCTTGGACACAGGGGTTGCCGCCTTGGTAACACATATCCTGAGATCACAGAGATGCAGGCACGAGCTATCCTTGAGGCTGCGATGAATGTCGACGCTCAGGGCATAGATGTCAACATCGAGATCATGGTTCCACTCATCGGAAATCACAAGGAGCTTCGCTACCAGAAGAACATCATAGATAGAGTTGCGAACGAGATCTTCACCGAGCGCAACAACAAGATCGACTACATGGTCGGAACGATGATCGAGGTTCCACGTGCCGCAGTGACTGCAAATCAGATCGCTGAGGTTGCCGAGTTCTTCTCGTTCGGAACTAACGACCTAACGCAGATGACCCTAGGTTTCTCACGTGACGACATCAGCAAGTTCTTGCCAGTGTATCTTGATCGTGGAATCTTGAAGAACGACCCATTCCAGATTCTGGATCGCAATGGCGTTGGACAGCTCGTTCGTGAGGCTGTATTCAAGGGGCGCTCGGTTCGTGAGACCCTGAAGTGCGGTATCTGCGGTGAGCATGGAGGTGAACCTTCATCTGTGGAGTTCTGTCACTATGCAGGTCTTAACTACGTGAGCTGCTCTCCGTTCCGTGTGCCAATCGCACGTCTAGCGGCAGCACATGCAGCTATCAACCAGGAGTAGAGACTCAACCTAAAATAGATAGGGGCGATTCACCAATGAGTGAATCGCCCCTAAATTTTATGTAGATAGTACTAGTACTGCTCCTTCTCGCTAGGGAAGTCCACACTCTTCACATCCTCGACATACT
>CAYJIY010000027.1:0-24460 GCA_964370415.1 uncultured Alistipes sp. | reverse complement strand
TTTAAAATGAGCTCTAGTTTGTGAGCCGAAGCTGATAGATAAAAAAAAGGTTGTGCGATCCCAAGAGATTGCACAACCTTTTATTCTATTGTGGGGTGGGCTACCCTACTGCACAACTGGCATTTTGTAGCGGCCGCTCCAGCCCTCAGTCCATGTGTTGCGTAGTGGGTGAGCCTCTGTGTTGAGAACCCACTCGTCGAAGTTGAAGCCACTCTTGTCGTCTGCGAAGAACAGGTAGCAGTACTTCATCGTCTCAGCGAAGAAGAAGCTCTCTAGTGTGTCCCACTTCTCCTTTGTGCGCACGTCACGAATCTGAACATATCCGTTCTCAACCTGGCAATACTTCTCGATAGACTCGAACATTGTCTTACCCATCTCGTAGTACTCAGGGTTGCCCGTAGCTTTCCACACGTAGTACGTAGCCTCGATCGCCTCGGGGCGAATCATGTAGTAAGGTGTCGTGATCTCCATCTTAGCGTAGTCGATGCTCTCAGGCTCGATACCCTCCATCTGCCACATCTTGAAGATCGACTTTTGTAGCTTCTCGGCACGCTCCATATCGCCCTCAAGGACAAGGCAACCGCCCCAGAAGCAGTCTAGCGCCCCGAAGATAGAGTGTGTTCTCTCGCCCGTGTTCATGTCTGAGCGACCGATCCAGTAGCCCGACTCTACATCGTCGCCAAGGTATTTGTTTACACCGTTGTATGATACTTCCCACATCTGCTTTAGCTCCTCGTCTCCGAACAGGATGTAGCCCTTGAGAAGGTACTCGTAGAATGCGTCGATACCGCCTGAGATGTGAGTCGATGTGTCTGTCCACTCGCCCGTGTCGCAGTTGATGCCACTACCTACAAGTCCCGTTGTACCACGACGATCGTAAACCGCTTTGATACCTCTCTTACATAGGTCGTAGTACTTGCTGTCGCCCGTAAGTTTGCTTAGCATTCCGTACTCTAGGAGCATAGATCCAACCTCGCATGGGTTTGTGACGTTGCCTGAGATCTCGCCAGTGCGAAGATTCACAAGGCGGTATGGGATGCCCGTTGGGTTGTCGAATACTGGCATTAGACGATCACCAAGATCCTTTGCAAGCTCCAAAAAGCGTGGGTCGCCATCGAGCTGATATGCAGAGAGAAGACCTCCCACAATGCGAATAGCGATCTCGAACTGCTGAACCTCCATATCTTTGTCGAAGTTGAGCTGTGTGAAAATAAGCTCCTTAGCTTCGTTCATCTCCTTCTCGAGTCCCATTAGGTACATGGTGCTGAATGCGTCAACTGGAGTCATAAGTAGCGACTCGCTGTACCAGTTGTGGCCATGCTCGCCGATTGGATTCACGGCATCTTGCCCCTTGGCGTATGTCATGTAGGCAGTCCAACCCTTTACGAACGCCGCTTTCACTCGCTCTGCGTACTCAGCATTTTGAGCTTGAAGTGTTGGCTCGACTGTTGGCGTGTTGCTCTTTAGAAGAGGATAGAGCGCACCTCCAGCCATACATAAAAGAACAATGATTAAAACAATTTTTTTCATAAATTTATTTGTGTTTAGTAAAATTTTATACTCACTAGGTTGTTGGAGTGCTGCAAAAGTACACATAAAAACTGTTCGATTTTGCACTATTTACTCTTTTATTGTGATTAATTATTGTTCTATTTTGACTTTTTAGATCTTGTTTTGTAGTCGTGATGTCGCTGTTGGTCGATTTTTTTGTGGTTGGAGAGGTGGCGACTTTGTGCAGAGATTGAACGTGGCGTAGATAACCAATTTTTTATTTAAATAATTAGTTCTATTTAAGCCATATATAAATTGCATATCTCTATATTTAATCCTATATTTACGCTCGAAAAAAATGAGCGTGATGAAGAGACGAGAGTATATAAAGAGTTTTCTATTGGTTTTGTTGGCCGTGTGTTTTTGGGGCTTCTCCTTTATTTGGTCAAAGCAGCTGCTGGCTGTGATGAGTGGCACGGTGGTGATTTTTCTGCGTGTTATCATCGCATCGCTACTTATGGTGATAGTGGGCAAGGCAATGGGGCGGCTACAACGAATTAAGCGCAGAGATATTGGCGCTTTCATGCTCTTGTCGGTGGTGCAGCCCTTTCTCTACTTCACATTTGAGCTCCTGAGTCTAGAGTACAACTCCCCCACTATAACCGCCCTCGTTATTGCTCAGATACCTCTGGTGCTGGCGCTTGTCAACGCCTTTATATTTAAACATGGTATGAGATGGAGCGTGCTGTTGGGTATCGTTGTCTCCATTGGTGGAGTTAGCCTTGTGATTCTTGGGGGCGAGAATGCGGCGCTCCTCGCATCGCCAATAGGTCTAGTGATGGCGGCTATGGCTACTCTGTGTGCTGTGGCGTATAATATAATGGTCGATAGGCTGATAAAGAGGTATAATCCCCTAACTATCACCGCCTATATACATATCATTGCGTTCTTCTACTTCCTGCCAATTGTGATGATCTTCTATCGTGAAGAGCTTTTGGGTCTACAACTCACAGTCGAGATTCTCTACCCTTTGTTGGCTCTGGGTATCTTGTGCTCGGCACTCGGATTCTTGTTCTATATAAGCGGCGTGAAGACCCTCGGTGTGGTGACCTCGTCGATGATAATAAACCTCTCGCCAGCGATCACCTCTTTGGGTATGTTACTGCTCTTTAGCGAGAGTCTACAATGGGTTCAGACTCTGGGTATTGTGATCACAGTTTTGGGTTTGAGTATAGGTGCTTTTCGCCCTAAGAGAAGGGTGAGAAGAAGATCGAAATATAAGTGTTAAATTATGGATAATATTCGCAGATACAGCTTCAAGGTGGAGTCATACGATGTCGATCTGACGCATCGCTGCTCTCCGTTGGCAATGATTGGCTACATCCTCGATAGCGCAGGTGAGGATGCGCAAACCCTGAATTTTGGGCTCTCGGAGCTTCTTGGCAGGGGGCTTAGTTGGGTTCTCTCGCGTCTGAGTGTGGCGTTTAGGGATTTACCACCGATGGGTGAGTGCTTCTATATCGACACATGGATCGAGAGTGTTGGGCGAATTGTCTCGACTCGTAACTTCGAGATCTACAACTCGAAGCTAGAGTCAATCGGTTGCGCATCTACGCAGTGGGCGGTGATCGATATGGAGCGTCGTGAGGCGGTCGATTTGAGCTCGGTTGTGGGTTATGACTCATATGTGAATGCTCAGCGATGCGATGCCTCTCCCCCACGTAGGATCCGCAGTGTGGAGGGTGCGGTGCAGGAGCATAGACAGGTGCGATATTCGGATATTGATGTGAATTTGCACACCAACACCTTCTGCTATCTTCGATGGGCGATGGACTATCTACCTATCGAGACGATAAAGAGCCAGCGCCTAGCGCAGATGGAGGTGAACTTTGTGAAGGAGTCCCGCTATGGCGATACGCTTGGGATGATCGTTGGGTGTGATGGGTTGAATTATCAGTTCGAGATTCAGAATCAGCAGCAAGAACCTATCTGCCGTGTGAGGATTGGTTTTGAGTAGATAATGCCCTCAGAGTAGATAATGATCCCCTCCCCCTCTCTCAAATATATGGATATAAAAAAAGCAACTACATCTTCATGTAATTGCTTTTTTTTGGTAGCGGGTCCGAGACTTGAACTCGGGACCTCATGATTATGAATCATGCGCTCTAACCAGCTGAGCTAACCCGCCATGCTTTGTTTCATTTAGCGATTGCAAAGATAGATAAAAAATTTATATATGCAAAAAAAAATGACGTAAAATTGTAATTTAAATAATTTTTTTATCTTTGTATTCGATTAATTATCTTTGTTTCAATATGATGAGTTAATTGAGAGTTGCGGATGTAGTGTCTCTGCATCTTTTGTGGGTGTAGTCGCAGGTTTTGGCGCTATAATTGAGGGGTTATGATGGTGTAAATCTTCGAGTTATGGTGCAAAATAGATTACGGCGAAGTAAAATAAGCGAGATATTTAGTTGGCTGGCGCTGATTAGTGGTGTCCTGTTGATGGTGGCGGTCTCCTTTGAACTTCTTGAGGGTGTCGATGCCTTTTCTCCGCAATTTCTGTCGGTGCAGCTGTTCGTTTGTGTGGTGTTTATGACCGATTTCTTTCTGCGGTGGCACGCTTCGTACTTCTCTCGGAGGTTTTTTTTCTGCAATTTGTTCTATTTATTGCTCTCTATTCCGTATCTAAATATTGTGAAGTGGCTGAACCTTACGCCAGCTTCGCAATGGGGGCTCCTCATCGGCTTAGTGCCCCTGCTTAGAGTCTTTATGGCGCTATATCTTGTGGTGATGTGGATGGCTAGGGGGCGTGTGAAGCAGATTTTTGTTACCTATCTATTGGCGGTGACTCTATTTACGTATGTCTCGGCTCTGGGTTTTTACTACTACGAGTCGCCCGTGAATGAGTCGCTCGGTGGTTTTGGCGACGCTCTGTGGTGGGCTGGTGCAAGCCTTGCAACTGTGGGCTCGAACATCTACCCCGTTACGGCTGTGGGTAAAATATTGGCGGTGGTCCTACCCCTGCTAGGGATGATGCTCCTGCCCGTTTTTACAGTATATTTTGTGTCGAGTCTCTCGTTTAGTGAGCCTCGTGAGGATGATAATCAAGATGAAAATTAAAATTTGAATATATGATAACAACATTAGTAGTGATCTTTGCTCTGGGTTATGTGTGCATCGCCCTTGAGCATAAACTCAGAGTCAACAAAGCGGCGATTGCCTTGTTGATGTTCGGGGTGATGTGGAGTGTGTATAGTATCTTTTCGGGCGATCCCAACATCGGAAAGGAGCTAATCGAGTACCTGGGTGATACCTCTGAAATCCTATTTTTCCTGATTGGAGCGATGACCATAGTCGAGATCATCGATACGCATGGCGGTTTCGACCTCATAATTGAGAAGATACACTCTCGAAGCAAAGTGCACCTGCTGTGGACTCTTGTGGCTCTTACGTTCGTGATGTCGGCGGTGCTCGACAACATGACAACTTCGATTATTATGGTCGTTCTGTTGCGAAAAATAATCAAGGATCAGCACGAGAGGTGGATGTTTATTGGAGCGGTTATTCTCTCGGCAAATAGTGGCGGTGCGTGGTCGCCCATTGGCGATATTACGACCATCATGCTATGGATGAGGAGCAATGTGACCACTTTTGAGCTTATACGCCAGCTGCTCCTGCCGTGTATTATCTCGGTGATTGTGCCTACCCTATTCATAGCTCGCTATGTGCGCCGCAACTTCAACGATGCAGTTGCAGAGCCACCCTCACCCGATGGTTCGGTCTCACGCAAGATGAAGCTGACGATATTTGTGTGTGGAGTGCTCTCGCTGTTGGCTGTACCTATATTTAAACACTATACACATCTGCCACCTTATGTGGGTATGATGGTGGGGCTTGGTTTTATGTGGGTGATCACCGAGATCATCTACGACAAGCAGCGAGGAGCGGATGAGGAGTCGCAAAATCGTGTTTCACGAGTGATTCACTTCATCGATATGCCTACGATAATCTTCTTCTTGGGTATTCTCATGTCGGTCTCAGCACTGCAATGCGCAGGTGTTTTGGGTGATGTGGCGCAGTTCCTAGACAAAAATGTACACGAGGTATTCTCGATCTCAACCACGATTGGGATCCTCTCTGCGGTTGTTGATAATGTGCCCCTTGTTGCAGCTAGCATGGGTATGTACCCTATCGCTGACCCAGCCACAGTGGCGGCAGCGGCAGACCCTGCCTATACTCAGGCGTTTGTGCAGGATGGTCTGTTTTGGCATCTGCTCGCCTATTGTGCAGGTGTGGGAGGTAGCCTTCTCATTATCGGTTCGGCTGCGGGAGTTGTGGCGATGGGGCTCGATAAGATCAGTTTTGGATGGTATCTCAAGAGAATATCGCTCTACGCTCTGTTGGGATATTTAGCAGGAGTAATTACCATATATATAGAGCATTTAATTTTTTGAATTTAAAAATAATTATTATATTTGCGTAATTTGATTCCTAATATTTGTGGGGGACCTTAATTTTTTTGGTTCCCTATAATTTTAATTATTTTGATATGAACTTCTTTAAAACCTTTCTCGCAGCGTTGTTGGCAATCATCACCATCAATATGTTTAATGCGTTTATGTGGATGATAATGATGGTCGTTATGTTTGGATCGATGGGTGACGTTGTGAACGTGAAGCCTAACTCAATCCTAAAGATCGATCTAAGTGAAAATATCGTAGATGCGCCAGTTGTCGATCCACTGGGCGACTTTACAACTGCTCTGTCGGGTGGTGTAGATAACATCTCGCTCATGTCGGTGATTGCATCGATCGAAGTGGCAAAGGATGATGAGAATATTCAAGGTATCTATATCCGCCCTAGCTCCTATCTTAGCTCGCTGCCGATAGCGTCGCTAGAGGAGGTGCGTGCTGCGTTGGAGGATTTCAAAACTAGCGGAAAGTTCATTGTTGCCTATGCCGATTTCTATCGCCAGGGGGACTACTACCTCGCATCGGTTGCCGATAAGGTCTACCTACAACCACAGGGGAGCATCTCGTGGCAGGGGGTCAACGTCACTTCGATGTTCTTCAAGGGGCTCTTAGATAAGATTGGTGCAAGTGTTGATGTTTTCCGCCCTTCCAATACGGAGTATAAGAGCGCTGTGGAGCCATTCATACGTGAGAATATGTCAAAGGAGAATCGTGAGCAGTTGCAATCTGTGGTGGATTCGTTCTGGGAGAGCATCTCTACGAGCGTGATGGAGTCTCGTGGTATCGATAAGATCACGTTTAACAACCTCACCGATGAGCTAAAGCTCAATATGGCGGACGATGCACTGAAGTATGGCATGGTCGATAGCCTGATCTACGAGGATGAGATCTTCTCTGTGTTTGAGAATCTAGGTGCTACAAAAAATAGCAAAGATAGCTACAACTATGTGACCCTGTCGGACTATGCTACTACGGTTAGCACGAAGAACGATTCGGATGACAATCAAGTTGCGGTGATCTACGCCGAGGGTACAATCATCGGTGGTGAGGGCGTTAGCGCAGGTACAATATATGGAAATAGCCTAGCTGCAGGCCTAAAGAAGTTGCGCAAGGATGAAGATGTGAAGGCTGTCGTTCTGAGAGTAAACTCTCCAGGAGGTAGCGCCCAAGCATCGGATGTTGTGTGGCGTGAGATGGAGCTTTTGCGTGCTGAGAAGCCAGTGGTTGTGTCGATGGGTAGCTATGCTGCAAGTGGAGGCTACTACATCTCTGCACCTGCTGATATGATTATTGCAAACAAGACTACCCTCACGGGATCAATAGGTGTGTATAGCATGTTGCCAAACGTGGGCGAGACTATGAAGCGTGAGTTGGGGCTAACGTTCGATGGAGTGTCGTCAAACACCTCAGCGGGCTTCGGTTCGTCGGTTATGGGGCTTGGTCTTGTGAAGCCACTATCGCCAATCGAGAAGGAGTTGATGTCGCGCGGAGTGGACGAGGTGTATGAAACATTCACGGGAATCGTCTCTAAGGGGCGCAACCTGCCAATGGAGGCTGTCTTGGCAGTGTCGCAAGGTAGAGTTTGGTCAGGAGAAGAGGCGCTAAATATTGGTCTTGTGGATGGCATTGGAGGCCTAAAGCATGCGGTGAGCATAGCCGCTTCACGTGCGGAGCTTGGCGATGAGTATAGCGTTGTGCAGGTGGTTGACGCTCCAGCAGGATTTGATGCACTGCTATCGTCACTGTCGGTGAAGGTCTCAGGTGAGGCGACTAAGGCAGATCCAATGGCTGAGCTGCTGCCAATAATTAGACAGACCCAAGAGCTACTCTCGCAGAAGGGTGTTGTTGCGGTGTGTCCTTATGTTGTGAATTTCTAAACTAAATATTGTGGGTTGAGTCTTTATGATTCAGCCCCTTTTTTATTAACCTAAAACCACAAACTAATGAGAAAAATTGTTGTACTACTACTGCTCTCGCTCGTATTTTCGGGGCAGAGTGCTCAGGCACAGAAATCTGTGTCTAAGATGAAAAAAGAGGGCTGGAACCTGACTTGGCAAGAGAAGTTTAGCGGCTCAAAAATCGATTGGGATAGCTGGGGGAAGACTCCACGTGCAGGCTCTGATTGGAGCAATTTTATGGGCGATTATGAGGATCTATATGAGGTGAAGTCGGGGCGTCTAATTCTGTGGGGCAAGCGAAACGAACTGCATAAGGAGGACCCTGTGGAGTTCCTAACTGGTGGTATATCAACAAAGGGGCATAAGTACTTCCCAAATGGGCGTATCGAGATCAGAGCACGTGGCGATCAAGCTAAAGGTTTCTGGCCTGCGATATGGATGCTACCTCGTGATGCGAAGTGGCCTATGGGCGGTGAAATCGACATTATGGAGCACTTGAACTTCGATGAGGAGGTTTATCAGACTATCCACACAAACTACACTTACAATCTAAAGCAGATGACACCAAAGCACTTCAACGTTACTAAAGTTGACTTCGAGGAGTGGAATGTTTACGCTGTTGAGAGATACCAGGATAGCCTCTGTTTCTTTGTGAACGATAAGCTCTCGCACGTCTACAAGCGTATCGAAACAGACCTGCCAGGACAGTTCCCTTTCCCTGATGAGCCGTATTATCTGATCCTCTCGTCGCAACTAGGCGGTAACTGGGTTGGAGATATTGACCCAGAGCAACTCCCTGTGAAGATGGAGGTTGATTGGGTGAGATTCTACGAAAAAGAGGAGTAGGACTTACGATATAAGATAAAAAAATACGACCAAGAATCTCTTGGTCGTATTTTTTTGTCGTGTTGTTTCGTGCTAGGCTGAGCCGCTACTTAATCTTGCGGGCGTTGAGCGCTGCGTGGTATGCACGTGCGTTGCGTAGATGTTGGCTGTAGCTGCTTGCGAAGCTGTGGTAGCCATCGAACGTTGGGCGAGCGCAGAAGTATAGGTAGTTGTTCTCTTCGAAATTGAGTACAGCATCAATTGTGTTGCCATCGACCATGCGAATTGGTGACGGCGGTAATCCCCTGTTGATGTAGGTGTTGTAGGGCGATGGGTACTTCAGGTGCTTGTGTAGGATGCGTCTGAGCCCAAAATCTTGCATCGCATACTTGATCGTTGGGTCTGCCTGAAGTGGCATCCCCTTGCGTAGGCGGTTGATGTAGACACCCGCTATGCGAGGCTTCTCGTCAGATTTTAGGGTCTCCTCCGCCACGATCGATGCTAGAGTCGCAACCTCTAGGCGGCTAAGGCCACTTCGCTCACGCTTTGCGTCACGCTCCTCTGTCCAAAAGCGCTCGTACTCACGAGTCATGCGATCGACAAACTCTTCGGGTGTCACCGTCCAGTAGAACTCATAGGTGTTGGGCAGGAACATCGAGAAGAGCGTCACGCTATCCACGCCATACTTCTCAGCCAACTTAGAGGACGTTATCGCCTGCATAATCGATGCCGAGTCAGCATCGATCTGTGGGGCTAGCTTGGCGGCAAGTTGCGATGGAATGCGAATATTGTTCAGAGTCACACGAACGGGAGTTTGCATCCCAAGTTTTATGGCGCGTGCGAGCTCGATATTGCTCATTTCGGGCTTGATGACGTAGTGACCAGGCTTGAATGAGGTGCTCAGAGATATTCTCTTGGCGTAGATCTCGAAGGCTTCGGGGTGCTCAAGGTGTGGCTTGAGCGAATCGAGTAGCTCATCGTAGCTCATCTGCTTGGAAATGTAGAGGTTGTACTCCCCCTTTAGGCTCTCTTTGTAGAATCTATCGTGGACGAGTAGCGCTGCGGCACACCCTCCAAGAATCACGACGATCACAAACCAAAGCAATATTTTAAAAGTTTTTCTACTCATTTGTGTCAATTATTTTTGTTTTTAAATATTTTTTTCTACTTTTGTGCTCGGGTAAGTCTTATACGACCAGCTCCTACAGAATCCCCCAGGTGAGGAATCAAGCAAGGGTATGTGGTTGAGCGGTGCGATATAAGGAGCTTACCCTTTTTTTGTACCCATATATCACCTAATATATAAAATTGGGAGTGACTCTGTGCATAAAAGAGTCACTCCCAATTTTCGTTATATCTTAGAATAGAATCTTTGCACCCACAGTGAAGTTTGCGCCATAGCCCGCGTAGAATGGAAGCGCATAAAGCTCCATGTTCGCAAGGTTGTTGCCCTCCGCAAAGAACGAGAGGTTGTCCTTCATGCGCCACTCTGCGCTAAGAGACAGATCTACCGTTGTGCCAACCTCATACATTGCTGGTTGTGCAGTCGGTAGTGCGACGCTCTGCCACTGACGAGAGCTCTGCAACTTAGCACCCAAACCAAATATGAATCGCTTGATCGTGTAGTTTAGCTCCGCTGAGGCTTCGATATTTGGCATACCGTTGCTGTAGATCTCATCTGAAGAGTATTTCAAAAGGCGCAACGATGCTAGAGCCTGAAAGCGTTGAGATGGACGGTAATCCAGCTCGAAGTTAGCGGCTAGGTATGTCTGATCGCCAATGAGTGGCACAAAGCCAACAGCTGGTGCTACAGCAGAGCTCGCAACGCTGCTCTCATCCACAAGGAATGCCCAGTGTAGGAATTCGTTTTGAACGCCATACTCCGCAAATGCAAAGTAGTTGAGTTTGCTCGCAAGTGCACCCTTTGCTCCTAGGCGAAGTGATAGATCCACCGAGCTATAGTCGATGTAAGTTGGTGCTGTGATGTATGGATTTTGAGCCATAATCTCGCCCATTGAGTTGGCACGAACCTCGCCATCCCACTGCAAAATAGGGATGAACTTCTCGGTGCCAAGGTTCACCTCAAGATCTATCTGAGGGATCACGTGGCTAGCAATGCGATTGTGAAGATCTACGCCGTCGGTGCTCTCGTGGTAGTAGATAAGACCCGCATCCAGATCAATACGATCGTTCACAAAGCTATACACACCACCGAAACCTATCAAGTTGCGCTTGAAGTTGTAGTCGCTGTTTGTGCTCTGCATGTGGTCGTACTCCACCTGAAGCGTCAGGCGATTTGAGTGGTTCAGACGCATAGCAGCGATGGCGTCAGCACCAAAAGAGAACTCGCTAGGATTGCTCGTCTCTGCCCATGTTGAGTTATCGCCAAAGTGCCCAAAATCAACGCCAACGTTGTAGTTGATGTTATCCTCATATAGGAAATCATCTCCAAAGTTTACCTTAGCATCAAAGCGCCCGAAGTTAGACTCCGAGCCTGGAGTTAGCGCCCCCACAGGTGCTGTTGGTTGGCTGTAGATGCCGTAGCGATGGTGGAGTTGGTCCTCATAGCTGATCTGTGCCGAAAGGGTCTGTTTGCCGAAGTACTTACCTGCGGCAACGCCTACCCTATTTAGCATCATATCCGATTTGTTCTTCACGCCCCAATCGTTCTGAATCTTGGCAAACTGCCCAAGGTGGTTGAAGTACCCCACCACATATCCAGTACCTGAGTTTTGAGTCGATGCGTAGATATCTATAACCGAGTTTAGAGGCAATCCAAAGCCAACTTTTACGTATAGTGGCTTCGGGCGATCAAACTCCCAGTATGTCACCGTTGCTGGCTTGATTGGCTTGGTTGCAAGCGCAGTCTCGATAGATAGAGGTGTAATCGTGTAGTCGATGTCGGGGTGTAGGCGCACCGTGTCATTCATGTTTGGCTGTATGGCGAGCTTGCTGGCGTTGCCCACGCTAGGAATGTAGGTTTTGGATACCTCCACACGCTTTTCGACTTGCGCCATGGCTAGCGTTGGGGCTATCATGGCGAGAAGGATTGCTATATTTTTAATCGCTTTATTCATTGTTGTTCTGATCTTTCAAGTTGTTGATTTTCTCCTTTGCTAGCTCTATCACACCGTCATTGTCTGGTGAGTAGCCGTCCACGATACTTTGGTATGTTGCACGTGCCTGGAACGCGTCGCCCTTCGAGGCGTAGACATCTCCCAAAATTAGGAACGACTTTGCTAGGAAGTATGAGTTTGTAGGGTTTTGATCTGAGAACTCGAAGATCTTATCCTCGGTAGCTTTCATGTCGCCAGAGTTGAATGTCGACTCAATGACTTTATACGCCGAAGCTGCCCCCTGATAGCTCTGAACCTCTTGATCGGCTAGGTACTTGTAGATGTACATAGCATCTGCATTCTCGCCCTTGCGCTCCAAGATCTCTGCCTTTGCAAATACAGCTTTGCGCATAGGCTCCTCGGCAACAACGTCTAGCTCCGTGATGTCGTTAGCCATGGCTAGAGTCTTTTCGTCATTGTTGAGTTTGAGGGTCGCATCTACGTAGCTGCGGATCGCTTTATCCTGCACGGCTTGTGATTGGCTCACATCGTAGAGCTTGCGATACGTTGTAGCCGACTTTTCGAACTGCCCCGCATCCCATGTTAGTTGTGCTAGCTTCTCTAGGACTACGGCAGCGTACTTTCCACCTCCGAGCTCTGAGAGCTCCGTGAGTGATTGGATTGCGTTGTCCGACTCGTTGAGTTTGAGGTAGCAATCGCTCAGGTAGTAGAGGGCATCGACCATGTAGGCTCCGTTCTCGTAGGTGCGAACATAGCTTCTGAGAGACTTGGCAGCAGCGCTATTATTACCCGTGAGGTATAGCTTCTGTGCCGCTGCAAACGACAATGAATCGCGTGCTGTGTCTGTGAGATCGCTCTCAGCACCCACCTTTTCGGCGTATGCGAAGTAGCCATCGGCATCGCCATCCGAGAGGTAGATATTCTTGATTCCCTGCATCGCACCACGTGCTTCGGCAGATTGTGGCGCTGCTTTGACCACCATGTCGTAGTATTGGATCGACTTGGCGTTGTCCCCAAGGTTGAGGTATGCCAGTCCTAGATCTGATAGCGCTGCAGAGTATTGTGGCGCAGTTGGGAAGTTAGCAATGAACTCCTCAAGGGTTGTTGCCCCCTGCTTGTAGTTCTGCTCAGCGATGTAGCTACGGCCAAGCTCATAGGATGCGTCGGCAATGTAGTCGCCCTTCTTGCCCTCGATAATTTGGCGCAGAACCCACATCTTGCCATCTGTGTTGCCAAGGATGCCAAGGGTGATCGCTCGCTGATACTGTGCATAGTCGGCAGTCTGCCCTCCAAGCATGATCGACTCCTCGTATAGCTCTTCGGCCTTGTTGAATTGGCGCTCCGAGTAGTAGGTGTCGGCTAGGCGGTTGATCGCATCGGCACGATATTGATCCTTGGTCGTGTAGTCGTCGATAAATGTAGTGAAGGCACGCTGAGCGTCCTTCATGCGCTTCTGCTCAAAACGGCAGTAGGCGAGGTTGTAGTGCGCCATCATGTACTCCCACTCCCCACGTGGAGCACGTGCGATGTATGCCATGTAGTTGTTGGCTGCCGCCTCGTAGTCGCCATTGATCTGAGATATTTCACCCAGCCAGAAGAGCGAAAGTGCGTTGTATTTTGGTGCTACACCCACTGTGCGAGACTCCGCCAATGCGCTCTGTGCCTTTGTGTAGTCTCCTTGAGTGAAAGCCTCCAGACCTCTGAAGTAGGCGATCTTTTGGAGAGCTGCACGAACCGATGCATCTGGCGAAGGGAACGATTTGATAGCCTCATACGCCGCATCGTAGTTGTGCGAATTGTAGTAGGCTGCAATCAGTAGGTTGCGAGCCTCTAGCGTGCGATCCGAATCGGGATACTTCGTGATGTAGCGTGTGAGGACGTTGATAGTCTCGTTGAATCGACCCTCGCCAAGCTCATACTGCAACTTTCCGTAGTTGAAGAGTGCATCTTGTGCTATGCGAGCGTCGTAATCATCGTTTGCAGCGAGTGCAAATGCCTGCATCGCTGAGCGCTTATCGCCCAGACGAAGATAGCAGTCCGCAAGGTGGTACGATGCGTTCTGAGTCAAGGAGTCGTCAGCACCCGAAGCACGGCGAAGGTACTCCACCGCCTCATCGTAGCGTGTCATGCGATACAGCGAGAAGCCCATGAGGTAGTTCACATCACGATCCATCTCACCAGAGTTGGCTTTGTAGTCGTTGATGTATTGAACAACCTTTGAGTAGTCGCCCATTCTGAACCACGACTCCGCAACGATGCGATCCAGCTCGGCACGTTGCGCAGGGCTCGCCTGTGCAATTAGAGCGTCAGCGTTGTTGATTACGTATTGGTAGTTCTCCTCCTTGAACTCGATCTGAATCAAGAAGTATGGAACAAGATTTTTGTATGCATCGCTATTGCCAAGGTAGCTAAAGCTCTGCTTTGCATCGGCATATTCGCCCTTTTGGTAGTCGATATACGCCATGTAGTATGTGGCGTGGTCGGTGTATTTGCTGTTTAGTGGGATGCGTGAGAAGTTCTCATACGCCTTCTCGAAATTAGAATCTAGGAAGTTGATATACCCCATTCTGATGTCGAAGCGCTCACGCTGAAGATCGCTTAGGTAGCTGTAATCAACGCTCTCGAAGTAGCTCTTTGCTACTTGCATCTGACTCAGCGAGCAGTAGTAGACCCCCAATTCGAAGCGAGCATCGTTCGTGTAGACAGAATTTTTGTACTTAGTCATAAATTCGATCAGAGGGACTTGAGGCTCGGCATTGCCCAGTTTTAGGGCGCACACCGCAAGGTAGAAGTCTACTCGCTCTTGATCGATGAGATCTGTTGACAAGAGACCATCTCTCGCCTTGAGGAACTCTAGGTTGGCATCGCTCCACTTGCCGAAGCTGAAGAGTGAGACTCCACGATCCATGGCAGCTTGACTTTGAGGCGTTGCTGCGTAGCTTGGTGGGCCAACGAGTGTGGCGGCACCTAGGAGTAGAAGGGTTAATTCCTTACGCATATATCTTTACAATTTTATTATGAATTCAAATTAAAATCGCTACATTGTAGTAACGATACAAACTCTGCAAATTTATACAATTTTTTCCACATATATACTATGTATATATGATAATTTGGAGCGATAATTGCTCTTTTTATGCAAAAATTTAAATCCTAGAAGTATGATTAATAAAGTTGTAGTTGAGCTTAATGCAAACGGTGATCTTCAGATTAAGAGCGATACCCCGCTCTTGGAACTCTCGGCAAAGAGCCTAATGCTCTATAGCGCTGCGCAGTGTGCAGGCGTAACACTCTTGGCTCTGGTGCAGAGGTATCGAGCGACGATCACAAAACTAGAGATCTCGGTAAGCGGCACATTGAGTGAACCCTTCGACATGGCGTATAGCGTCTACGAGGGCTTCGATGTGAGATACGTCATGGAGTCCCTCGTGGCGAGTGATTGCGATAAGTTGGCACGTGCAGTGGAGATCACGCACGATAAATATTGCGGTGTGATGGCGATGCTAAGGCACATTGCGCCCGTAGATCGTCAGATAGAGGTGATGAGCAACGATGTCGCTTTTGATTAGCGCTACTCTATGTCTCGGCAGTTGAGTTTGGATACAATCACCCCATCGTGGAGTGTGATTGTGCCATTTTTTGCTCTGAGCATCGTCTTTAGGAGTGTGCCGTCGACATTGAAAATTGGCACTTGAGCGCTCTGTCCAAATGAGTGGTAGTCGTCATGCGAAATTTGGCTCGGAGTGATACAGACGATCTCTTTGCCCTGAGCTTGTTTGTTGTGAATCAGCGATATAATGCTCTCAAGGCATTGGGTTGGAATCTGATTTAGATCTGTGATGCAGACCAAAGTGAGCTCGCCCGATGTTGTGAGAATTTGCTCCGTTGCATCGCCCGAATTGTTGCGCAGGGCAAACTCGGACAGCGCCGAGATGTTGATTGGTGTCTCTTGATCGATCTTTGTCTCGACCCACTCCCACTTGTTCTCGTCATGCCACTGAGTATCCTCCAGCGTAAATTCGTGGAGCTTGCCAGTGGCAATTTCTCTATATATGAGTGTGGTTTTCACCTCCGAGCTAGGCTCCTCGCTAGGGCTTAGCACCTGATCTTTGAGATTAGTGCCGACCTTGAAGGGCAGAAAATCGATGAGTGGCAGGTGGCTATTGCAGTAGATACCCACCCCAAAGCACATCGATGCGAGTGCTAGTGTCGCTAAGCTATGTCCCAACGTTGGTCGAAAACTATACTTCGACCACTTGCGCCATAGGATTACGGCTAAGGGGATCAGTGCCAGATTCTTATAGAGGGTTTGCATCGCTGTGAGCTTGACTGCATCGCCAAAGCAGCCGCAATCCTCAACGGGCAAAATTGTGGCGCTAAGTAGTGTGACTATTGTGAATACCACAACGGTGATGAGTGTCACGGCGCTGACTACTCTAGGCAGGAGCTTAAGTAATAGCATCAGCCCTAGAAGTAGCTCTATGGCACATAATGCGATTGATAGAGGCATAGCAACTCCCGATAGAGCATCAAGCCCATAGACCGAGAGGTACTCCCCTATTTTGATCGCCGTTCCCCATGGGTCCACAACTTTTGTGATGCCTGAAAAGATAAATACTCCAGCCAACAGAAAGCGACTCGCAGAGGTGATTATGCACCCAAACCTGCCCATTGTTAGATGTTTACGTATTTGGTTAGTGCCGTGCGAATTTTCTCGAAATTGGCTTGCGGAGTGCCCATGTTGCCATCCTCGTCTGCACAATCAATGACGCACAACTTATCGTCACTCTTCGCAGCTTCGAGATATGTCTCACGAACCAATCGCTGAAGATCTAGCGAAGTCTCGTGGATGTCGCTCTTGCCTTTGAGGTAGTCACGATCCTCACCCTCACGTATGTTGGTGAGTTTATCCTCGGTGAATGAGAACGGTACGTTCAAAAATATCGACAGATCGGGGCGTGGAATATCGTTGACCGTGTACTCCATCTCAAGGATCCACCTCTTTAGCTCCTCTCGCTCCTGCTCGCATCCGAGCTTGGCGCATTGATACGCAATATTTGAGTAGACATAGCGGTCGAGAATCACAGCCTTACCGCTCTGCATCCACTCTCTGAGTTGCTTGGCAGCGTGTGCTCTGTCGCCCGCAAAAAATAGTGCAACAATATATGGATCAACCTGATCTGCTTGGCCGAACTCACCACGTAGGAATCTAGCGATAAGCTCACCATATACAGGCGAATCGAAGCGTGGAAAGTGTAGATATTCGCTCTCGATACCACATGAAGTGAGGTACTCCCTCAGCATTGCGATTTGTGTGGATTTTCCAGCTCCATCGAGCCCTTCAAGTACGATTAACATAGGTGTTTATTTAAGTTTATTTTAGCATTTTTGCGGCACGCTTTACCCCCTCGATAAACGCATCGACCTCCTCTTGGGTGTTGTACATCGCAAACGATGCACGGCACATTCCATCCAACCCATAGTGTGCCATAACTGGCTCAGCGCAGTGTTGACCCGTGCGAATTGCTATGCCGAGTTTGTCGAGAATCATACCAATATCATAGGGGTGTGTGCCCTCAATCGTAAACGAAATTATAGAGCTTTTATTCTCTGTCGTGCCGTATATCTTTAGCCCCTCAATCTCGAGAAGCCCCTTGGTTGCTCTCTCGAGTAGCATCTTCTCGTGCTCCTCGATCTGCTCAAGAGGTAGCGACTCCATAAATTTCACCGCCTCGGCAAGTGCGATAGCCCCTGCATAGTTGGATGTTCCAGCCTCGAATTTTAGTGGTATTGGTGCGAATGTTGTGCTCTCGAATGAGACTCTGTCGACCATGTCGCCACCATATAGAAAGGGTGGCATCTGCTCCAGTAGCTCGCTCTTGCCCCACAGCACACCAATGCCCGTCGGGGCGTAGAGCTTATGCCCCGAAAATGCGTAGAAATCGCACCCCAACTCCTGGAGATTTACCCCACCGTGAACTATGCCTTGGCACCCATCAACAACGACAATCGCCCCCACTGAGTGCGCCTGCTCGATGATAGTTTTAAGGTCGGGACGTGTGCCCAACGTGTTGGATGCTTGGGTTATAGCCACAACCTTCGTGCGAGAATCCAGAAGCTCTGAGAGTCGCTCCATTATAAGTTGTCCCGAATCATCGAACGGCAAAACTCTGAGTTCGGCACCCTTGCGCTGAGCAATCATCTGCCAAGGTACAAGGTTGGAGTGGTGCTCCATCTCGCTGATGACGATATTGTCGCCCTCAGAGATGAATCTATCGCCCCACGACTGCGCCACGATGTTGAGCCCTGCTGTCGCTCCCGAAGTGAAGATGACCTCCTCCTTGCGTGGTGCGCCGATCCATTGTGCTATGCGCTCACGTGCCGACTCGTATAGCAGGGTCGTCTCCTCCGAGAGGTAGTGCACCCCACGGTGGACGTTGGCGTTCATCTGCTCGTTGAGATAGTTCACCATGTCGATCACAGCCTTTGGTTTTTGGGCTGTGGCTCCACTGTCGAGATAGATCAGCGGCTTGCCGTAGACCTTAGTCTCAAGTATTGGGAATTGTGAGCGTATATGTTTGATGTCAAACATGTTATATCTGCTTTAGTTTTTCTTCGATGCACTCAATGAGAGCATCCTTTAGAGGTGGTATTGAGCAACGCTCTGCAATATCGCACACAAAGCCTTCGATCTGAATACGGCGTGCCGACTGCTCGCTGAGACCCCTCTGACGCATGTAGAAGATCGCCTCATCGTCCATCTGACCAACCGTTGCTCCGTGCGAACACTTCACATCGTCGGCATAGATCTCCAACTGTGGCTGAGTGATGATTTGAGACGATTCGCTGAGCTCAATGTTGCGATTTAGCTGCTTAGCGTCGGTTCTCTGAGCATCTTTTGCCACATAGACAATCCCCCTAAACTCGCCCTTAGACTCGCCACCAGCGACACCCTTAGCGAGTGTGTTGCTCTGGCAATCTGCGTGCATGTGTTCGGTGCGAATATCTAAAAGCGCAAGCTCCTTGCCACCAACTGCGAAGAGCGCATTGACAGAGGCGTTGGCATGAGCTCCATTGAGTGACGAGATAATGCGCACGTTCGACGATGCCAACTGCAAAGAGCCAAGCGTAACCTCGCTATCCTTGTGTTGCGAGATCTTTATCTCGGCAAAGCTTTGAGCTGTGAAGAGCTGTACAATGTCTACTTTGGCACGCTCCTGCACCTCAATATTTACACTCGACGTGTTGTCCTGAGTGTGGAGAATGAAGATCTGGGCACTTGCTCCCGACTCCACATTTATGCTCACACTCTGTGGATTCTGAGCAACAAAGCCAGTAGAGGAGCCTCCGCTGATATTGAGGTGCTCCTGCTCCACGAGAGTGAATCCTGAGAGTATTTTATCTATGCTCTCCATTACTCCTTGTAGTCATTAATGAGCCAATCGTAACCCTCCTCCTCTAGCTTGAGGGCTAGGGATTTGTCTCCAGAGTGGATGATGCGCCCCTTGTAGAGTACGTGTACAAAATCAGGGACAATGTAGTCCAAAAGTCGCTGATAGTGAGTGATAACAACTGTTGCGTTGTCGTCTCTGCGGAGCTTGGTAACACCCGTAGCAACAATTCGCAAAGCGTCGATGTCGAGTCCCGAATCGGTCTCATCGAGGATCGAGAGTTTCGGATCTAGCATCGCCATCTGGAAGATCTCGTTCTTCTTCTTCTCACCACCCGAAAAGCCTTCGTTCACGGCACGTGATGTGAGCTTTGAGTCGAGCTCCACGATAGCGCTCTTCTCTCTCATTACTTTGAGGAATTCGCCAGCGGTGAGGGGCTCCTGTCCACGATATTTGCGAATTTCGGCAACCGATTGCTTCATGAAGTTCGCCATCGAGACACCAGGGATCTCAACTGGGTACTGAAACCCAAGGAAAAGCCCCATGCGTGCTCTGTCTTCGATCGGAAGCTCTAGGAGATTCT
Organism: uncultured Alistipes sp.; assembly: GCA_964370415.1. Lineage (GTDB taxonomy): Bacteria > Bacteroidota > Bacteroidia > Bacteroidales > Rikenellaceae > Alistipes. Next base: position 4,721 of record CAYJIY010000027.1, on the reverse strand, counting down.
CGCCCATGAATGTAACCTCACCCTGCTCTACGGTGAACTTTTCGCGACCTGCTAGCACTGATGCTAGAGTCGATTTTCCTGAGCCGTTAGGGCCCATGATTGCGTGCACCTCACCTGCCTTAATCTCTAGGTTGATGCCCTTTAGTATCTTTTTGTCCTCAACTGAGGCGTGTAAATTCTTTATGGATAACATATATCTTGTTCTTATTTTTTAACCTACTGATCCCTCAAGGCTGATTGCCAAGAGTTTTTGTGCCTCTACGGCAAATTCCATAGGAAGTTTCGATAGCACCTCCTTAGCGTAACCATTGACGATCAAACCCACGGCATCCTCAGTGGAGAGTCCCCTTTGGTTGCAGTAGAAGAGTTGATCTTCCGATATTTTCGAGGTTGTAGCCTCGTGCTCGATCACCGCCCCACGATTGCGAGAGTCGATGACTGGGAATGTGTGAGCGCCACACTGATCGCCGATGAGTAGAGAGTCGCACTGCGAGTAGTTGCGTGCACCATCCGCACCCTTTGCCACACGAACCAAACCTCTGTATGAGTTTTGGCTCTTTCCCGCTGAGATACCCTTCGAGACGATGCGACTGCGAGAGTTGCGCCCCACGTGTATCATCTTTGTGCCAGTGTCCGCTTGTTGGTGGTTGTTGGTCATCGCAACGGAGTAGAACTCCCCCACCGAGTTGTCGCCCGCAAGCACACAGCTAGGGTACTTCCACGTGATTGCCGAACCTGTCTCGACCTGAGTCCACGAAAGGCGTGCGTTTTGGTGGCAGATACCTCGCTTGGTGACGAAGTTGTAGATACCTCCAACGCCATTCTTATCGCCTGGATACCAGTTCTGCACCGTAGAGTACTTAACCTCAGCATCCTTCTCAACGATGATCTCCACAACCGCAGCGTGGAGTTGGTTCTCGTCACGGCGTGGGGCTGTGCACCCCTCCAAGTAGCTGACGTATGAACCCTCATCGGCAACGATAAGCGTGCGCTCGAACTGTCCTGTGCCCGCTGCGTTGATTCTGAAGTATGTCGAGAGCTCCATCGGGCATCTCACACCTTTGGGGATGTAGCAGAACGACCCGTCGGAGAATGTAGCAGCGTTGAGTGCTGCGTAGTAGTTGTCTTTGTATGGTACGACGCTCCCCAAGTACTTTTTAATCATCTCAGGGTGCTCCTGGATAGCCTCGGACATCGAGCAGAAGATGATCCCCTTCTCGGCTAGTGTCTCCTTGAATGTTGTCTTGACCGACACGGAGTCCATCACGGCATCTACGGCAACCCCTGCGAGCATCATCTGCTCCTCGAGTGGTATTCCTAGTTTGTCGAATGTGCGCTTTAGCTCAGGGTCAACCTCGTCCATCGAGTCGAGTTTCTTTGCTGGTTTGGGTGCTGCGTAGTATATTATATCTTGAAAATCGATCTCTGGGATCGTGAGGTGCCCCCACTGCGGGTGCTCCATCTGCTGCCAATAGTGAAAGGCCTCCAATCTGCGCTGAGTCATCCACTCTGGCTCGCCCTTTTTCTGGGAGATGAGTCGAATAACATCGTCGTTTAGCCCCTTCTCAATGACCTCAGTCTCGATGTCGGTAGTGAACCCGTATTTATATTCACCATCGCCTATCTGGTCTATTATATTTTGATCTTTATTTGCCATTATTGTTTGAAAAAATATCGTACAAATATACACACTTTTTTTTGATTTTTCAGCCCACACAGCGATATTTGTACTAATTTTATGCCATGGGGCTACATTGTTGTGAATTTGTAGGGCTACAATATGGAATTGTCGATAAGTTTTGTATCTTTGCAGTACGCAAAGGTAAAACTAAATATAATTATGAGAAGTATCTTTTTTACTTTACTATTATGTATAATGGGCGTGTGCCCACTCTTTGCTCAATCTGAAGTGCAGGAGGAGCAATCTACGGAGACTAGCTATCGACCAACAATATATGGAGCCGTGAAGGCTAAGTATGAACTCAGTACTAGTGATACTGATTTTCAGCGATTTAATGTGCGCAACTCTCGTATTGGAGTGAAAGGTCTAGCGTCGGAGTATATGAAATATGCGATTCAGATCGACTTCAATAATGAGGGGAAATTGTCGATTTTGGACTCCTATGTGGCGTTTGTATCAAGGGATTTTGAGCTAACGCTGGGGCAGCAACAATACCATTTTAGTAGCGATCTGGATAGAGGGCCAACGAGTAATATGTTTTCGAATCGTTCGTTCCTGGCTAAGTTTCTAACGACATACTACGGTCAAGAGGTTGTTGATGGTAAGGAGGTTGGTGTTGTGAGTACAATCGGATCTCGTGATATTGGTGCTATGCTTACCTACACCCCACACGATGCCTACCCTCTCTCGGCATCGATAGGACTTTTCAATGGCTCGGGTGCAAACAACCCTGAATGGACTCATAATGTGAACTTTATCACACGCCTGATGATCGGCTACGACAAGGGATTCGGAGGTGCGATAAGCTACTATAAGGGTACTACCCCAACAACATCTAGGATTTTTGCCGACCCAACGGGAGCGCTGATGTCGGAGTCCTTTGAGCAGAAAATAGAGATGTTTGGTGGCGAGCTACATTATATAGGTGATGATTTCTTGGTGGAGGCTGAGTATGCTCAACGCCGTCTGGGTCGTGATGTTGTCGATCTTCTCGAAGCGGCACACATTCACGGCTACTACCTCATAAGAATGAAAAAGGGGTGCTTCCTGAACCACATCGCACCGCACTTGCGCTACGATATTGGACGTGGAATCGAGTTTGTGAATATGAATACGGGACTAGTTGATAGGTTTAATACCGATCGTATAACTATTGCACTGAATTTTGGTCTAAAAGAGATACCTATGCGCTCTGACCTTAGAATTGCATTCGAGAAGTATCTGCCAAAGCAGACTCCATCGGACTTTGCAGTGAATGGTCTTCTGCACGATAAAATAACAATAGAAGTTGTTGCCGCATTCTAGTAAAGTAAATAATATAAGACAAAATAAATGATGAATACAAGTATGATCAGAGAGAAACTATCGGGAGCAGGAGTTGCGCTAATTACTCCATTTACAGAGGATGGGCGTGTGGACTATGAAGCACTAGCCAGAGTGATTGATTATGTGATTGAGGGCGGTGTGGACTACATTGTGGCGCTGGGAACAACTGCCGAGACCCCAACCCTATACATGCCTGAGCGTGCCGTGATAGCTATGTACATCTCTAATCATATTGCAGGTCGTGTGCCTTTGGTTATGGGTTGTGGAGGTAACTCTACATCTGAGGTTCTCGATCAGCTTCGTGAGTTTGATCTTCGCTATGCAGATGCGATTTTGAGCGTTACGCCATACTACAACAAGCCATCGCAAGAGGGTTTGTACCAGCACTTTAAAACTGTGTCGGAGAACTCTCCAGTGCCAGTTTTGCTCTACAACATACCTGGACGTGCGGGGGTTAATATGACCGCTGAGACAACAATCCGCATAGCAAAAGATTTTGATAACGTAGTGGGAATCAAGGAGGCATCGGGCAATATCGACCAGATACAGCAGGTGATCGACACGCGCCCAGAGGGATTCCTCGTGATTTCGGGAGATGATGATATGACTATCGACATTATGCGTAGAGGTGGTGACGGAGTAATCTCTGTTGCGCTGAATCCATATCCTCGCACGTTCATGAAGTGTCTGAATCTCGCCAAGGAGGGTCGCTACGATGAGGCGCTACATGAGTATGAGTGCCTAAAAGAGGCTGTCGATGCGCTATTTGCTGAGGGTAACCCAGTAGGTGCAAAGAGTGCGCTAGCGTCAATGGGTTTAGTGAAAAATGTGTTGCGCCTACCACTAGTCACAGCTAGTGAGGAGCTAAATGCTAGAGTAAAAGATTTGATCGAGAGATACGATTTGTGCTAGTTTTGCGTTATATTTTAAATTTAAGAATGCAAAAAATGAGATCACTACTTCTCTTGGCTTTGGCGTTGCCTGCTGTTTTGTTAGCAAAAGTGCCTGATAATGAAGATATATTGGCGAAAACGCTCGATGGCGCATCGAGGTACTACCACCCAAATCTAATGATTCGTTATCAAGCGGGCGATACAACAATGACAGCGGATGACTACCACTATCTATACTACGGCTTTGCCTACACGGATCAGTACCGACCGCTAGAGACAAACGAGGCGTTTGACAGAACACTCATGGCGGCATCGATGGTCGATCCCGATCAGCCAACCCAAGAGTCATTGGAGACCTTGATTATCGTTGCGGGTGAGGCGTTGGACAAGAATCCGTTTAGTCCACAGCTTTTGAATCTGATGGCTTTTGCCTATGGTGCGCTCGGAAACACAATGCAGGAGACCGCATTCTATGAGAGACTAAAGCGAGTTCAGCAGACCATTGCTGAATCAGGAGATGCCCTCTCCGAGAAGAGCCCACAGCATATTTTGATGTTTGACCACGCAACCGATGTGCTTACATCACGAGGTGTGAACTACGGAAAACCAAAGGTCGTGAGCCGCACTGTGGAGTTTATTCCGACATACGACGAAACGAGAATTAACAATAAGAAGATAAAGGGCTACTTCTTTGATTATAGTCGCATATACTGGACTAAGCCCGAAAATTATAAGTATGAGCGCCCTAAGACGTGGCAGTTCAACAATCTGAAACCTCAGAGCTATTAGATTTAGCGAAAAGGTAATGTGACAAAAAAGGT
>CAYJIY010000026.1:0-25137 GCA_964370415.1 uncultured Alistipes sp. | reverse complement strand
AAAAAAACCCTCGCATTTCTGCAAGGGTTACTTAGTAGCGGGAGAAGGACTCGAACCTCCGACCTCCGGGTTATGAGCCCGACGAGCTGCCAACTGCTCTATCCCGCGATATATCTTGTTTGGTGCGACTCTCAGAAGAGTTATGCGCCATGTTTTCCGCAATTGTGAATACAAATGTACGGCAAATATATTACACTACCAAATATTTTGTAACATATTTTTAATAATATTTTTTAACCATCTAACTGCAAGCTTGTTGCGATTTGATATTTTCTGCCACGATTTCAGATAAATCTTTAATCGGAGTGCTAACTCCTCGCCCGATCCCCTTTTTGCAGAGAGGGCAGGCTGTGACCAGAACGTCAGCGCCAGTGGATTGTAGCTCTGCGCCAACACTGCGAGCTATGTCGATCTGCTGGCGATCGTTTATAGCTGTATTTGCGAGTGAGGAGCCACAGCATAGTGCGTTCTGTCTGCTCTGCGCGGGTTCGATCAGAGTACCCATCGAGCGGATGACGTTTCGTGGCTCTTCATAGATCTTGCATCCTCGCCCCAGTTCGCATGGGTCGTGATAGGTGTAGCTAATCTTTTGGGATTGATTAAGACTTATGCGCCCTTGCGCTAGTAGGCGATCGATGTACTCCGAGTGGTGAAGCACCTCGATAGAGCCGAGGTCGTACTCCTCACGGAATACTCTAAGGCATATTGGGCACGATGTGACAAGGGTTGTAATCTTGTGTTTCTTGAATAGCTCCACGTTGTGACGCACCATCTTTTTCGAGGCATCCACCTCTCCCGATAGCTTCAAGGGGCGGCCACAGCAGACTCCACCATTGCGGTCGGCCCACCAGACATCCTCTTGGGCTGCTGTGAAGATCTCCTCCATGGAGATTAGGGTGTTGGGTGTGAGTTTTGTCATGCAACCTGCAAAGAAGCCCACCTTACCTCTGCCAGCAGAGCGGTCAATGCCGCTGAAGTATTCGAAGCGTTTCTCGTTGGGCACGTTTCGCATCTTGTCCCTAGAGTTCAGGCGTAGGATGTCGAGATCGATCCCGACAGGGCATTTGGCGGTGCATCGTCCACACATGAGGCAGTTGTTGGCGGTTGCGAGCTCCAACATTTTGTAGCGTCTGTCACGTAGAAAATATACCGACTGAACATCGTTTATACCCAAGTCACTCTGCAGCTGGCATGGATCTATACATATTCCACACCTAGAGCATGCTGCGATTTGAAACTCATCGAAAGAGCTCGCCTTCTCGGTCGAGCGTAGGGAGTAGTTGCGAAGGAAGATGAGTGGTATTTCGGTGAAGATGTGCATATATCTCGAAAATGGCATGGAGATAAAGAACAGACCCAAGCAGATAGAGTAGAGCCACCACGCCCCATTCTCAATGCTTGCGAGTGTTTGGAGCGATGTCATGCTCTCGAGGAGCGATCCGACCCCTTGGGTGAGGAAACTCCCCCCTCCATGCACGGTCACGGTGATCGATTCCGCCACTAAACGAGCAGGAAATATGAACCATAGTGCCGTGAGCGCTATGCGATCTGGCAAAACATGTTTTGTTGTGCGACGCATACCCATTGCCGAGGAGCGCAGGCGCTTCGATAGAGCAAGAGCTACACCCGAAAGGACGAACAGCAGTAGCAGATCCATCAAGAAGTCGAGCACTGGCATGTGGGGTAGTCCCGTTGCGAAGTACTTAAAGAATACGTGACCCTGAAGCGGCACATACTCAAAACCGAGATAGATAACTGTCTCGATCCACCCCACAGCTATCAGTAGAAACCACCCGAACGCCAGACTCATGTGCATGTAGCCCAACACAGGGTTCGTTCTCCATATTCGACGGTGGAGCAAAGCCTCGTTCACAATCTCGCAGATTGAGCGTAGAGTTGCTCGTGTTGGGATTCCCTTTATGATTAGTCTCTTGTCCGAAGAGCTTAGGCGTAGGAGCCATGTTGTGTACTTTATGGCGATGACAGCGAACATAAAGATCGCGCCAACGATAAAGGGCAGGCAAAATGGTGCGTAGAAGTTCATAGTTTAGTAGTCTCCTAGTTTACGTTTAATTGTCATTACAACAGCACGTGTATTGATTCCCCTTGGGCACACCAAGCGGCACTTGCCACAGAGCATACAGCGGTTCATAAGGTCGTAGGCACCCTCATACTCGCCACGGCGCACAAGGGTGTGCACCATCCTAAAGTTGAATGATGTGAGCTCGCCTGCGGTGCAGACTGCCGTGCAGCTGCCACACCCTATGCAGGTCTGCAATTCGGGCAACTCTCTAATGATCTCGTTGCTACGTCTGAGGTTGTTGCGGTCGAGATCGATAGTGCGAGCCTTGCTTATCGTGAAACCAAAGTCTATTGTGCTCATGCGATATAGTTTTTAACGGCAAGGGCTGCTGTCGACCCCTCGTTTAGTGACTCGCCAATGTTCTTGGGAGCGGTTACACAACCTGCGTAGAAGATCCCCTCCTTGGAGCTGAGGGTGTTGTTTAGGAACATATCTTTTGGACGCATAAAACCACTCTCTGAGCGCTCCAATCCGCACTGCTGCTCCATTGTGATGTTGTGCTCGTTTGCGGTCATGCCAACCAGCAGAACCAGCATGTCGACACTGATTCTTAGAGGTCTTCCCGTGAGGGTATCCTCGGCTTTGATCTGGATGCGTCCATCGAACGTGGGGCTAGTCTCCGATATGCGACCACGCACAAAGTGGATATTGTCACGCTGTTGTGCTGTCTTGTACATCTCCTCGTAGCCAGGGCCGAACATGCGAATGTCCATGTAGAAGTTTACGATGTCGGCATTTGGAAACAATCGCCTAAGCTCCATCGCTTGCTTTACGCCCGTCACGCAGCACACCTTCGAGCAGTGCGATTGACATACCTTCTCGTCACGAGAACCCACACAGTGTAGAAGGGCTATGCGCTCAGGCATCCTCCCATCGTGAAGGCTAACACTCCCTTGAGAGAGCATCTGTTCGAGATCGACCGATGTGATTACGTTGTTGTAGATCCCATAGCCGTACTCCTCCTTGCGTGTGGCATCGAAGAGCGTGGAGCCAGTACACACTACCACCGCTCGGCACTCGATATGGCGACCATCGCTGAGTGTGACCTCCTCGTTGGTGAAGGTGTCAACAGTGGTCGATGTCATCACCTTAATATCTCGCTGTTGAACCCTCGCACGAAGCTCTTGGAGTAGCTCGGCAGCTGGTGTTAGTGTAGGGAATAGGTGATACCACCCCTTTAGTTTACCGCCAAGAACCTTCTCTTTTTCTATGATTAGTGGCTTTAGCCCCTCGTCGTGTAGGCGAATTGCGGTCTGCATCCCTGCGGGACCTCCTCCAATTATAACAACTCTCTTCATTGTTTACTCCTTAATATTGTAGACCAACTCCTGAGGTGAGCAGTTGACTGCTGCCGCTCTAGGTTTTTGAATTAGTTTGCCCTGCGTGCCAAGATATTTCGCTGCAGGATCGTACTCTACCCCCATCTTTCGGAGCAGAGGCTCGACGTCGACTTGGTGCATCTGCAACCCCAGTTCCCATGGGTTATATCCGAGCACTAGGCCCGCCATCTCCTCGTATGTGAGTACTGGAATACCCCCTCCGTCAGCGCCATATGTCGTGCCATCCATCTCGGCGATGGTGTACTGCCACTTGTCGAGGAACATTGGGCAACCTGGGCAGTTGCACACTATGAAATCGGGTTTGTAGGGAGCCATGCTCTCCAATTTCTTCTGGGTGTTGGCTATTGAGTAGCCACGATTCGCCTTTACTAGGTAGTTGCGGAATCCAAATCCACAGCAGTGCCTACGCTCAGGGTAGTCGATCACCTCGCCACCCCACGATTCGATCATCCCTGCAAGAACATAGGGGAACTCCGCCCCTCCGATCCCCGATTTTGGGAATAGTTTGGCGTAGTGACACCCAATGTGGTCAACAACCTTGAGAGGCTCGCCCGTGTGAATATTTACGAGCTTATGTTTAGCCCTTTGTGCTATGTCGTTGCGAAAGTGAAATATTACGTCCGATGTGTGAGCAAGATTTTCGGGTTTTGTGAACTCACGACCTGTCGCCTTGAAGAGGTACTCGCGCGCCTTTTCCTCCATGTGGGGGAACTCCTCCCATGTGGCGAGAATCTCGGTGTAGAGACCAAACGAGGTGATGCACGATGATACGAAGTTCTTGTAGCCCGACTCGCTCATCAGCGCAAACTGTCTCGCAACGACTGTCATAGTTGTCTCAAGTGGTACTATGTCGGAGTGGTAGCCTATGCCCGTGCATGAGGTGTGGTGGGCGCTGTCGTTCACCTCTCGCCCTAGCTCATCACGCAGGATGCGTAGGAATGTCTTTTCGCTACCTGGAAAGAAGTTTTGGCGAATACAACTCCTTGCGTAGAAGTAGCTATCGTCAGCAATATCTTTTTGATACTCGCTCCAACTCTTATTATTTGCCATATTCCCTATGTGTGATTTATTGTTGTTTTGGTGTATGTATCCATCATATACTCTGTGTCGGCACCATCATAGCCCATTGCAGATGCCTGCCTGTGGGAGTGCTCCTCTATTGTGTCGAAGAACTCTTGCCCTCCCGTGACCTCAAATATTCGGTGTATCTCGTCCAGATCCTCGCTCGGCATCTGTCTGAGAACTCCTGCCCCCTCCTTTTGGTATGACTCCGAGAATTGAGGGTAGATCTCCTGATCGTTGTCGTAGATCCATCGCCATACGGGCCCCTGCTCGAAGTGTAGGTCGGGGTCGATGAGTTTTGGGGTGAGGCAGTATCCCGTCTTGAGAATAGTATCGCCAATTACTCGCTTCAGGGCGATCTGCTGTCGCCCCTTTTCGCTGTCGACAAAGAAACCTAACTTCTGAGATAGCGTTCTCATGGCTTGGATTACGTAGCCAGGAGTATTTCCCCTAGGACAGCGTGGACGGCACGACATGCACTCGCCGCAGTACCACACAACATCGCTGCGCATGAGCTCCTCGATCGCTGTGTCGTCGCGAGTTTGAACAATATTCACAATTTGGCGAGGATCATAGCGGTAGAACTCTGCAGCGGGGCACACCCCCGTGCAGACTCCACAGTTCATGCAGGAGTGTAGCCCCTCCTCCATTCTTATATCCTCCATTAACATGTCGAAATACTTTCCCATAGTGTAAATGTTATATACATTTTTTGCAATACAAAGTAAATGCATTTAGCTTAAAGATGGGGAGGTATAAATACTTAAAAACGGGTAAGATGTTGAGTCTTACCCGTTTTTAAGTATTTATACCTAATGCTTTGCTTAGAACGAAAACTTCACTCCACCCACAATGCTTCGTGGAAGAGCTGGACCATAGATATAGCCAGAGTCTCGATCTACGCCCTTGTCGAAGTCATCTTGATAGGCGTTAAAGATGTTCTGCATACCTGCGTGGATCTCCATGTTGATGTCGTTGAACAGCGCAATATCGTATGAGAAGCGGATGTTGAGGTTGAAGAGCTCAGGTGTCTCAACGGCTACGTCCTTCTGAACACCAGAACCCACCATGTGGGGCGTTAGCATGCTGCCAGTGTATGTTCCCGAGAGGTCGATGCCAAAGTTGCGTGCAGGCTCAAGGTTAAGTGTGATGTAACCATACGTCGATGGCGAACGGAACATCTCTTTTGTTGGCGCAACGTCTGGATCCTCGCTCCAGTACTCTGCCTCGTTGTAGGTGCTCTTTTGGACTGTGAAACCCGCTTGGAGGTTCACCGCTCTTGAGATTGGTGCACGACCCTCAAAGTTTACTCCACGTACCGTTGCGCCCGAACCATTGTAGCGCTCCATTGTTTTGCCCTCTGGAGTTGATGCAAGCTCACGAAGAGCAAATACGTCGTCTAGCATCGTGTAGAAACCCTCGACCATAAGGTTGGTCTGAACACCTCCTATATTAAAATAGGTGTCGGCTGATAGGCTAAGGCTATGTGAGCGCTCCTGCTTTAGATCGTCGGCTAGTGCGATTCTAACTCTCTCGCCACCTACGATCGAGATGTGAAGATCCTCGTCAAATGCCTGAGGTGCTCTGTATCCTGCTGCGTAGCTAGCTCTGAAGTTGATCGACTCGGTTGGGTTGAAACGGAGGTTTAGACGTGGCGAGAAGATCGGATCGCTCACCATGTTGTGCTTGTCTAGGCGTGCACCCAAAAGGAGTGACCACTTAGTGCTCTTCCACTCGTTTTGGAAGTAGAAACCTGCATTTTTAACTAGTTGCTCTGTATTGATGTCGTAGCCTAGCGATAAGTCGTGTAGGTCGTTGTGCTGATACTCTAGACCAAGCGTCAGGTCCGATGGCATGAACAATAGCTTGTCGAACGAGTGTGTGAACTGTGCACCAGCCGCTGCCATTAGATCGTCAGTTGTTCCATAGGCAAGTAGATCCATTTGGCTACCATAGTAGCTCTCGCGAGCGGTGTTTTGGAACGAGAGGTATGTGTTGAAGCGGTTGCGATTGTCGGCAGACGATACGCTGTAGGATACGCTACCTCCATCGATCGTGTGGTCAACCTGCTCTGCGATTAGTGCCTCGTGTGCTGGGCGATCCATCTGATCTCCACCACGACGGAACTCCGAGATGTGATGGTACTGCACCGTGATGCGAGAGTAGTCCGATGTGCGGAAATAGGCTCTCGTTCCCCATGATGTGTTGCTCAATGTTGGGATCTCAGTAAAACCATCACCATTGTGATCGTAACCATCTCTCTGGCGGCTCTGTCCATAGAAGCTGATACCAGCGTTCTTCGAATCGCTAACGATTGCAGCGTTGAACATCGTGTTGTTGTCCAATGCGCCAGTATTGCCGATAGCCATTGTCGTGTGTGAGAGTTGCGCTGAGTTGTGCATAGGCTCACGAGTGATGATATTGATCGTTCCACCTACGGCCGATGAGCCGAATAGTGCCGATCCACCACCACGAAGAACCTCCACTCGCTCGATCATGCTCGCTGGGATCTGCTCTAGTCCATACACTCCCGTTAGTGCCGAGAATACTGGGTGAGAGTCGATCAGGATCTGCGAGTAGCTGCCGTCAAGTCCGTTGATACGCACCTGTGCAAATCCGCAGTTCTGGCAGTCGTCCTCGATGCGCACACCTGGCTGGAAGGGTAGACCCTCCGCAAGGCAAGTTGCACCGCTCTGCTCAAATACCTTGTTGTCAAGCACCTGCACGAGGGCTGGAGCTTCACGGCGCTTTGTCTCGACACGATTGGCAGAGACTACAACCTCATCAACGTTTAGGGTGTGTGGCTCTAGTCTTACGTTGAGATCGATATGCTCGCCAGCTTCGATTTTGATCGTTCTCACGAAGTCCTCATATCCGATCATGCTTGTGACGATCGTATAGCTTCCCGGTGTTAGTGACTTTAGTTCGAAGTGTCCCGAATCGTTTGCAGTAACTCCGATTGTTGTGTTGTCGATGCTGATCGTAGCGTATGGTAGGTGCTCGCCTGTGCTAGCGTCTATTACGTGTCCGTAGATACTTGTTGTAGTTGCATGAGTAACCTTCATTGGTGACTCTTGTGTGTTGTTTGCTTGCACCCCAAGTGTAATACATAGGGTAAGAAGAATAGATAAAACTCTTTTCATTATTTATTTGCTTGATTTGTATTGAATATGTAGTCGCATAGCCACTTATCACACTCCCCCTTCTGAAATAGGGCAGGTGCGATATGACTACGTAATGTTTTTGTACTTAAGATCTGATTTGTGTGCTATGCTACGCCGGGAGGAGCACGCAGGGAGAAGTGTCGCAGATGCGCAGAGAGCTTCTCACAAGTTCTTTGCTGCTCACACGAGGCGATAGTCTCAGCGATGAATTCGGGTAGAAAGCTATCGGCTTGAAGGTGTTGATAGAACGTATAGTCATCAACAGTACAGAGCTCCGCAATGCGGTGTGGGGTGTCCTCGAACTCCCCACTAGGGGTTAGATATTTGGCAAATGCCTCGAATGTGAGGGGGTTCTCAGTGAAGATGTGAACGGCCTGCACTACACGCGTCGATATAATCAACGTGAGGAGCGCTAATGCAACTATTCTTCCTATCTGGTTTGCCTTCATAAGGCGCAAAGATATATAACTTTTTTTGAGAACAGATAAAAAGAGAGGGAAATTCACCACTATTAGTGAATTTCCCTGCTCTCTAGATGTGTGTACTACCCTTATTTTAGGGGTTGATGCTCCTTGCGCAGGAGATCTTGAATGACCTTAACTGGCGAGAATGTTGTGATTGGAACCTCCACAAAGATAGTGTTCCAGTTCGCCATGGCTCCATTCCATAGCCCTGGTAGCTCCTGTGCACGTAGCTCCTTTCCACCTGCCGATTTCGATGAGATGAACCCCGTAGTTGGGTCGACATACTCTGTGAGGTCGAACTTGCAGCCGCTAGAGTCCATAACGCCGCACACCAAATCAACAGGGTTGAAGTGTGTAGCCTCGCTCATAAGGTGCTTGTCCTCAGGCGAAATTTGGCTCGATTCGGCAATTTGGAGCGTCTCGCTACCATTCGCGTTACGCACCCAGAAAGGACCACCCCCAGGCTCACCCTCGTTGCGAACCATTCCGCAGATGCGGAGCGGACGATCAAGGATCTCAAGAAGGAGCTCGTGGCTGTACTTTTCTGGTAGATTCACGCATAGGCTCTGCTCGATGAACTTAGCGCTGGATTCAAGGTTGTTAGGCTCGCTACTTAGGGCGTTGATATGCTCCTTGATTTGGTGCTGAAGATCTAGTAGAACACCAGCTAGTGCCTTTTTGTATGTGATTGTATCCGCACGAAGCTCAGCGGTTGTTACGTTGTCGATATTCTTGATGAAGATCACATCCGCCTCAATCTCGTTGAGGTTTTCGATCAGTGCACCGTGTCCCGCAGGGCGGAAAAGTAGCTCGCCACTCTCGGTGCGGAATGGTGTGTTGTCGGGATTTACTGCAATAGTGTCGGTAGAGGGTTTTTGAACCGAAAACTCAATGTCATACTCTACGCCATATAGCTCCTCGTTGAGGGGCGCTCGAAGCTTGATTAGCTCCTCGAATAGGGCTTGGTGTTCGGCCGATACAGTGAAGTGAATCTTTACTTTTGAGCCGTTAGAGGCGTATTGAGCCCCCTCGACAAGGTGCTCCTCCATCGCCTTGTTGGCACCAGTTGGGTAGGTGTGGAAACTCACCAATCCCTTTGGCTTAGAGCCATAGCATAGCCCCTGAGTGATGATGTGGCTAACGATTGTCTTGTCGTCTGCACCCTCAGGCAAAAGAGCCTTTAGTTCGGGCCAAAATGCAAAGTGCTCGATGTTGTCGATCAGCTGATCGATACCCTCGCCCCTTTTGTCGTCGTTGACGAACTCGAATAGCTCCTTGAACATGCGAGTTGCAGCACCCGACGCAGGAACAAACTTCACGCAATTGATTTTGTCGGCTCTCTGGTCGTAGTACTCGACTGCTTGTGCAATCTGCTCTGGGCTGAGGATTGTGATCCCATCGCCAGGTGATGCCGCACGTGTGAGGCTGAGGAATGGGAAGCCACTCTCGAAGTTTTGTAGCTGTTTCTCGACACTCTGAGTCGAGATCCCTTTGTTTGCAATCTGCAGTAGATCTTTGTCTGTAAACATCTCTTTAGTGGTTTTATATGTTTGGTATTTTTGTGATTCTATGCTGTATACAAATATAACAATAAAATATTAAAATAGTGGATGTTGAGCAATATATTTTTTTAGTCTATTGCTCCTCGGTGTTTAGTTTTTTGCCACTGTGGAGTCGATTTGGTGGTTTTTAATAAATTATTTTTAACTTTGCCCTCTATGATAAAGGTATATGAGAATATAAGTCTTCGTGATCGCAATAGCTTTGGGATCGACCAGCGTGCAAGACAACTCATCGAGTTTGACTCTTTGGAGGAGCTACACACTATCTTCGAGAGTGAATCTCTGGAGGAGTGGATGGTTGTTGGAGGTGGTAATAATATCATCTTCACAAAGGACTATGAGGGCACTTTGCTCTGTCCCGTAGGGCAGCGAATAGAGATACTTTCAGAGATTGGAGGTAAGGTTCAGGTGCGTGTCGATGCAGGGCTGGAGTGGGATGATCTCGTGGAGTGGAGTGTTCAGAATGGACTCTGGGGTCTGGAGAATCTCTCACAAATACCAGGCAAGGTCGGAGCGGCTCCAGTTCAGAATATCGGCGCCTATGGGTGCGATGTCTCGCAGACAATAAAGTCGGTGGAGCTCTTCTCGGTCGATACTCTATCGAGCGTGGTGCTCTCGGGTGAGCACTGTGGCTTTGGCTATCGTGAGAGCGTCTTTAAGGGCTACCTCAAGGGGCGTGTGATAATCACAAGTGTGAGCTTTGTGCTGAATCGTGAACCAAACCCACAGCTTAGCTATGGCGATTTGGAGCGTGAGGTGGCGCTTCGAGGTGGGGCTTCGCTTCTCAATATACGTGATGCAGTTTGTGCAATTAGGGGCTCTAAGTTGCCAGATCCCAAGCAGATGGGCAATGCTGGTAGCTTTTTTAAGAACCCAATCGTTGGGAGAGGTGTAGCCGAAGAGCTATCCAAAAAATATGATAATATGCCTCAATATCCCATCCCATCAGATCCTGAGCATGTCAAGCTGGCAGCTGGCTGGCTAATTGATCGTGTGGGGCTGAAGGGTTATAGCGAGGGCTCGGTCGGAGTGCACGATAAGCAGGCTTTGGTGCTTGTGAATCGTGGCGAGGCGACAGGGGAGCAGGTTATGCGCTTTGCTCGCATGGTGCAACAACGAGTTGCCGATGAGTTTGGTGTGGGGATTGATACAGAGGTAAATATAGTATAAAGAGCATGGCACTATTAGATGTTTTTTTAAAGTATGTAAAGGAGCAGGAGCTCTTCGATCAGGAGGATAAGATCCTTCTTGCAGTCTCAGGTGGCGTGGACTCTATGGTTATGATGAATATCTTCGCTAGGAGTGAGTTTAAGTTTGGGGTTGCGCACTGCAACTTCCAGCTGCGTGGCGAGGAGAGCGATGAGGATGAGCAGCTCGTAGAGCTTGAAGCTAAGCGACTAGGCGTGGCTCACTACAACATTCGATTCGACACCAACGCCGAGATTGAGCGTTCGGGAGAGTCTATGGAGATGGTGGCTAGGCGTTTGCGATATGGTTGGTTCAAGGAGATTTGCGAGAGTGATGGCTACACGGTCATTGCGGTGGCGCACCACATCGATGACTCGATAGAGACCTTCTTCATCAACCTTATGCGTGGTACGGGGCTCAAGGGGCTTACGGGTATCCACACCCAGCGTAATCGCATAGTTCGCCCGATGATGTTTGCCACACGCAAAGAGATTTTGGAGTTTGCAGTGAGTCAACATATCCCATTTAGAGAGGATTCGTCGAACCGCTCGACTAAGCACCTTCGCAACAAGATAAGGCTGGGGCTAATCCCAAGAATGAGGGAGATAAACCCTGGTTTCCCTACCCGAATGAGCAAGAATCTAGGGCGTTTGATGGATGCTCAGATCTTCATCTCTCAAAGTATTGAACTGCTTCGAGATGGGGTTATTGAGTATTCGGGTGATATTCACACACTAGACCCCGATAAAATACCACAGACCCTG
This sequence comes from uncultured Alistipes sp., assembly GCA_964370415.1. GTDB lineage: Bacteria > Bacteroidota > Bacteroidia > Bacteroidales > Rikenellaceae > Alistipes. The sequence goes on along the minus strand of CAYJIY010000026.1, from coordinate 13,510 downwards.
CCGTCTGGATTTGTGATCTATGAGCTTTTGAGCACAGGATATGAGTTCAAGGGCGATGTGGTGGATCGATTGTGCGACGCTCTGGAGGCGGGTGCGACGGGTAAGAGATTCTACTCTAGAACCCATGTTGCCTATGCTGATAGGGGGCGTATTGTCGTAGCGCCAATCAGCGATAGTGACACTTGCGCTGTGGAGGTGGAGCAGGGCTCCCTGAGGGCGTTCTGTGGAAACTCTCGACTCAATATCGAGATGCGTGACATAGATGATATATCGACATTCTCGCAACCCGACAGTGTTGCACTCCTCGATGCCGATAAACTAGTGTGGCCACTCCAGCTAAGACGTTGGAGCGATGGCGACTGGTTTGTGCCGTTTGGCATGAGCGGAAAGCGCAAGGTTAGCGATTTTCTGATAGACCGCAAAGTGTCGATGGCGGAGAAGCAGCGTCAATTTGTACTCACATCGGGCGATGATATCGTCTGGGTTGTGGGGCATCGTATCGATGATAGATACTCGCTGGGGACGAAGAGTGAGAATGTTCTTAAAATAACAAAGGAGATAATATAGGATGGCCAAATCAGCGGTTAAGTTCAAGGACTCGGTAGCGCAATTCGAGCAGTTGCAGGGCAGTATAAAGCAGCGTCAATACTCACCCATATATCTATTGATGGGCGAGGAGAGCTTCTTTATCGATCATCTGAGCGATATGCTTGGTGCCTCGATCCTAAACGAGGCGGAGCGTGCGTTTAATCAAACTACCCTCTATGGTCGTGATACGGATGGGGGGCAGGTGGTGAGCCTGTGTCGCCAGCTACCGATGATGGGTTCGTATCAGGTGGTCATTGTCAAGGAGGCTCAAAACCTCAAGGGGCTGGATAAGTTGGCGCTCTACACAAAGGATCCTGTGAGTTCGACAATTTTGGTTATATGCCACAAGGAGAAGGGGGTAGACAAACGCTCGCAGTTCTATAAGAGTGTCCTCTCAAAGGGCGTGGTCTTTGAGTCTATAAGACCTCGTGACTACGAGATTGGGGCGTGGCTCACCGCTTTTGTCAAGAGACGAGGGCTCTCCATCGATGCAAAGGCGCAATCGATGCTGACAGATCACCTCGGAACCAATCTCTCGAAGATATCCAACGAGCTTGATAAGTTGCTGGTTTCGCTACCTGAAGGAACGAAACAGATCACAGATAGTGATATAGAGCAGAATATCGGTATCTCAAAAGACTTCAATAACTTTGAGCTATGTAAGGCGGTTGCCTCTAAGGATATGGCTCGTGCTATGTTCATTGCAGATAACTTTGCTCATAACCCCAAAGATCACCCACTGTTGGTCACTGTGATGGCTCTTTTTGGGCAGTTTAGACAGATGTTTGTGATAAATTATCTGCGTTGGCAGACAAAAAATAAAGGAGTTGCATTTCCATCCGATATGGAGATCATGCGCCTAATTAAGGCTAATAATCCATACGTGGTGGGCGAGGTTAAGCAGCTCTCCGCACTTTGGCCTAACAGCAAAGTTTTTGCTATACTGGGGCTCATGCGTGAGTACGATGCCAAGAGCAAGGGTATAAACTCTGGGGGCGCTTCTGATGGAGAGCTTCTTAGGGAGTTGCTACTCAAAATATTCACAGTGTAGTATGGCTGCGCACCTCTACCAAACTATTCACACGCTCGATGGCGAGGTGCTCCACCTAGAGGAGCATCTAAGGCTGCTGGAGGGGTGGGCTAAGGAGTTTTTCCGCTTGAGTGTCTCGTTCAGTGTGGAGTCTCTGCGTGAGGAGATCCTCTCAACTCTTTCGCCTAGTGATAGGGGGTGTGGGCGCTCGTGCTACGTTAGAATGGAGCTGTTTGCTGATGGTAAATATAATATTGAAATGGTGGTTCGCTCGCTCTATCGAGGCTATGTCATGCGTCGGATTTACCCCCAAGCCGTCGCTTTTCGATTCGATCCTGTGGGTGGAGATCGACCCACCTCTTCGCTTGAGAGCTCGCTTGAGATGGCACAAGCCATGATCGATAGCCAAGAGCTGAGATCGGTGCTTAGGATCGATGGTCAAGGTTCGCTATCTTCGATTGATGGCTATCCGCTATTTGCCGTGAGGGGGAGGAGTGTAATAGCCCCAAAGGGTGTAGAGAGTGTCGAGAGGATGGTGGCAATTTCGGCGATTAAGGAGGCTGGTTTAGAGCTCCTTGAACAGGAGCTGAAGGAGTCCGATCTAAGCTCTTTGGATGAACTCTTTTATTGCAATCATGTGGGGGTTACTGCTATATCACGATGTGGAGATACACCATATATGCACATCGTTTGTGAGCGTGTGGCCGAATCGATGAGGTAGCCCAGTCGGTGAGTAATTAAATCAACTATTTATCCCGTAAAAAATCAATAGAGTGGCTCGTGGGATAAATATTTTCAAGGATTAAGTTTGTTTTTAGAGAAATAGTTGTAAATTTGTATAGATGGTGTTAAATTGCGGATTGTATAATTTTTATGATCTTATATTTGAGACTCGAAAAATCATATTGTAGATGGAGAAGATAGCTATATTTCCAGGATCGTTCGACCCCTTTACTAGAGGTCACCAAGCGCTGGTCGAGGATGCACTGCGCATATTCGATAGAGTAGTGATTGGAATCGGTGTTAACTCGACGAAAAAGGGGCTGCTAACGCCCGAAAATCGTCAGAGGATGGTGCAGGATGTCTATGCGGATTGCGACCGAGTTGAGGTGTGCATGTATAGAGGATTGACAGGCGATTTTGCTATCGAGAAGGGAGCTTGTGCTATAATCAGAGGGGTGCGTAACACGACCGACTTTGAGTACGAGCGCACTATGGAGGCGACTAACAATAGGCTATATCCTGATCTCACTACTGTGATGTTATTCACACCATCAGACGTGGCAGATATCTCGTCGAGCACCGTGAGGGAGATCCTCGCATTTGGTCGTTCGGTCGAAGAGTTTATGCCGTGTAAAATTGATATTAAAAAGTATTTATAAAATATGGAATTTTCAGCAGAGATGATCGCAGGACTCCTATCGGGGGTCGTTGTAGGCGATAAAGATAGACAGGTAAATACAATCTGTTCAATAGAGGGGGGTAATCCTAAGGGTTTGACCTACCTCGCAAATCCAAAATATGAACCACACATCTACACCACTCAAGCAGGAATTGTGCTCGTTGATGCCAATTTTGAGCCATCGGGCGCAGTTGCAGCGACTATGATTAAGGTCGAGAGTGTGGAGTGTGCCGTGTTGCAGCTAATGGAGATGTATAACGCAGCAAAACCTCGCAAGACGGGTGTGAGTAAACTCTCATCTATCAGTGAGAGCGCTCAGGTGGGCGCAGACTGCTATGTTGGTGATTTTACAGTTATCGAGGATGGCGCTAAGATTGGCGCAAATTGTCAGATATATCCTCAGGTATATATTGGTGCAGGTGTTAGCATTGGTGAGGGGACTATCCTCTACCCAGGTGTAAAGATCTATGAGGGGTGCCACGTAGGGCAGAGATGTATTCTGCATGCAGGGGCTATAATTGGTGCCGACGGCTTTGGCTTTGTGCCAAATGCTCAGGGTGGATTCGATAAGATCCCTCAGATCGGAAATGTAGTGATCGAAGATGATGTTGAGATTGGTGCAAACACCTGTGTGGATCGTGCTAAGACCGACACAACACTCATAAGCCGTGGCGTGAAGCTCGATAACTTGATTCAGATTGGCCACAATGTTCAGGTGGGCGAGAACACCGTGATGTCGTCACAGACGGGTATTGCGGGCTCATCGAAGGTTGGGCGCAACTGCTTCCTTGGGGGGCAGGTGGGTATTGCCGACCACGTGACAATAGGTAATGAGGTGAAGATCGGCTCTAAGAGTGGACTTGATAGAACAGTGCCAGATGGTGAGACTCGTTTGGGTTATCCAGCCCTGCCAGGTCTGCTGTTCCACCGCGCTTCGGCAGCGTTCAAGACTCTACCAGAGTTAGTGAGACGTGTCGGCGAGCTGGAGAAGAGATTGAAGAGAGAGGAGTAGGCTCTTTTACTTAAGTTATGCAGCAAGATAGCTATCGTATTCTGGGGATCGACCCTGGGACAAACTATATGGGTTATGGGGTTATTCAGATTCAAGGGCGAGAGGTCAAATCGGTCGTGCTTGGGGCTATTGATCTCCATAAGATAAAGGACCCATACGAGAAGTTGCGCCATATATTCGAGCGTGTCACGGCACTTGTTGTTGAGTACGGACCTCGTGAGGTGGCTCTAGAGTCGCCATTCTTTGGTGAGAATGTCCAGAGTATGCTCAAACTTGGGCGTGCTCAGGGGGTGGCAATGGCGGCTGCACTTTCACAAGGGCTGAGCGTTGCGGAGTATGCTCCAACACGCATCAAGCAGAGTATAACGGGGCGTGGATCGGCAACAAAGGAGCAGATCGCATCGCTCATCGCTCAGATGCTGAAGGTCGATGTGTCGGGAATGAAGCTCGACGCAACGGATGGTATGGCGGTGGCACTGTGTCACTACTACTGCATCTCGTCACCTATAAATAGAGCCTCTACACAGAGCTCAGGCAAGGGCAGAGCGATACCAAAGCAAGGAAAATCAGCGAGTTGGGAGCAGTTCCTGAGTCGTAACCCAGACAGAGAGATAAAGAAGAGATAAACATAATCATTTAGACTAAAGATGAAGAGACTATTTATTTTTACACTGGCTCTATTGGCTGTGTGTAGTTGTTGTAAAGAGACAAACTATACTATTAGTGGTGTTGCTCCATTTGGTGCGGATACTCTCTATCTGAAGGCTACAACGCCTGGGAAAGAGTCTGTTGCTTCGATTATTGTCAACGCTGACAGCACTTTCTCGTTCCGAGGTTATGTCGATGAACCTGTGGTTATAGATCTTTATAGTGATGCTAGGCGAGCGTTTGCTACCGTTTTTATCGAACCTGGAGATATTGTCCTAGAGAGAGTCGGTAGCGATTATATCGCAAAGTCAACCCCCCTGAATGATAAATCAAAGGCGTTTAGAGCACGAATAGCGCAGGTTCGAGCAACTCTTATCGAACTGAGAAAGCAGGGGCGATTAACACGTGAGCTTTCTGATTCGCTGGAGGTGGCAAATAGAGAGATAATCAAAGAGGTTATAAATTCAAATCTCGATAATATATTTGGTGTGTACGTCTTCTCTGAGGGCATATACTCGATAGTTGATCCAGAACTAGCACTTGCGCAATCGAAGAAATTTTCTGAGTCAATGCAGCAGACAGTCCAGATGAAAGGGGCTCTTGCGGAGATAGAAGCAGCTCTAAGTACGGCGGTAGGTCAACCCTATACCGACGTTGTTTTGGGCGATGTTGAGGGCAACTCGGTAGCGCTCTCATCTCTAGTTGATGAGGGGAGTTGGGTCTTGATGGATTTTTGGGCTACGTGGTGCGGATCGTGTGTTGAGGAGATCACACACATGAAACGAATCTACGATAAGTATCATAGCAAGGGCTTCGATGTCTATGCCGTGTCGTTGGATCGCACCCCTGAGAATTGGCAGAGTTTTGTTCAAGAGCACAGCTATGGATGGGTAGATGTTTTGGGGATGATCGACAATGAGAGTCCAGTGGCTAAAACCTACGCTGTGCGTGTTATTCCGACAAACTTCTTGATCTCGCCATCGGGTGAGATCGTGGCGAAAAATCTACATCCTGAAGAGTTGGAGCAAAAACTCTCTGAAGTGCTGAAATAAAACTTTTTTATTGGCTCTCTGGGTTAAATGTTTTGATATATAGTGTGTTATGCGGCTTTTTGCTGCTCGAAACACGAATTTCAAGATCGGCGAGTTTGATTTTTTTGTAATTTTATCGCCTAAATATTTGGAGAAATAAAAAAAACACCATATATTTGCACTCGCAATTCGGCACCGTAGCTTAATTGAATAGAGCATCTGACTACGGATCAGAAGGTTCCAGGTTTGAGTCCTGGCGGTGTCACAAAGCTAAGAGAAAGCTGTCCATTTGGGCAGCTTTTTTTGTTTTATTCCCCTTCTGATATTATTGTTCTGATATTTAATGCTAAAATAAATATTCTTTTGTATATTTGTTGCTTGATAAGGTTTTGGTATGAAGATGTTGGAAACAATAGGTAGACGCATATCTGCGTTTTTTTCGAAATATAGATTTAGTGTATCTAACGCAAAGAGTCGTGAGGAGCAGTGGTATGTACACATCTCTCCTGCGCAGCTCTTCGCTGCCCTTCTCTCGGTGGTGGTGATCATCTTCGTGCTACTTCTCACGTTGGTGGCATACACACCCGTTTTGGAGCTGTTGCCAGGCTATAGAACCCAAGCTCAGCGACACCGTGAGATGATGACAGAGGGTATCATTCGCCTAGATTCGATGGAGAGGGTCATTAACGATATGCTGACCTACAACAATAGCATGACCCTGATTATGGAGGGGCGTACTCCCGTTGTGAAGAGTGTGGAGGATCCCACGATCAATAAGCAGACAAAGATATTGGTGATGCCTTCGGGTACGGACTCGCTCCTCAGATCACAGATTGAGCAGGGCGAGGAGTACTCGCTCAACCTCAGTGGTGAGAGTGGACGAGGTGCACAGAACGAGTTTGTGGCGCCAGTTGAGGGTGTTATATTCGAGAAATTTAGTATTGCAGATAGTCGATTTGGAGTTAGCTTGACGGTGGAGTCTCGTGCCCCAATTGTAGCAATTGCCGATGGAACTGTGATCCTCAATATGTGGGACCCAGTGGCAGGGTATGTTGTCGGAGTGCAACACGCTGACAACGTGGTCTCGATCTATAAACGACTTGGTGAGTCGCAAATCACGACGGGTCAAGTGGTGCGATCTGCCGAGTTATTGGGCTATGCAATGTCGAGCGATAGCGAGGAGATACACCCTGTCTCGCTGGAGATATGGAGGGGGAGCAAGCCGATTGATCCAGAGAATTTTATAGTGTTTTAAGATATGAAGCAAAAGATTGTTATCCTAGGCTCTACGGGCTCGATAGGGTGTCAAACATTAGATATTGTAAGAGAGAATCCCTCGCTATTTGAGGCGAGGATTCTCTCTTCGAATAACCAGTGGGAGCTGCTCGCACAGCAGGCCCAAGAGTTCGATGTAGATGCGGTGGTCATCGCCAATGACGAGCACTACGCAAGTCTGCAGGAGGCTCTGCAACATACCGATGTGAAGGTTTACGCAGGAGCTGAAGCGCTCTCGCAGGTGGTTGTGGGCAAAGAGGTGGATGTTGTTGTCAACGCCTTGGTAGGCTTTTCGGGGCTGATGCCTACGATCGCAACTCTGAAGGCAGGCAAGAAACTTGCACTCGCAAACAAGGAGTCGTTGGTTGTGGCAGGGGAGCTGGTGATGGCTCTCTCTCGTGATAATAAAGCGCCTATTTTGCCTATTGACTCAGAGCATTCAGCAATCTTCCAGTGCCTAACGGGCGAGGTCTCGCCAATTAGAAATCTGATACTCACATGTAGCGGTGGAGCTCTAAGGGATCTTCCTCGAGAGGAGCTCTCTGGAGTGACAGCAGCGCAGGCGCTCAAGCACCCTCAATGGGTGATGGGGGCAAAGATCACGATCGACTCGGCGACGCTCGTAAACAAAGGCTTCGAGGTTATTGAGGCGTTTTGGCTCTTCGGTATTGAGCCTGAAAAGATCAAGGTGTTGATCCACCCACAATCGATAATCCACTCTATGGTGGAGTTCGAGGATGGCTCGATTAAGGCGCAGTTGGGAACTCCCGATATGCACATGCCAATTAGCTATGCGCTGTTGTATCCGCACCGTGCAAATCGTCCGCAGGAGCGCTTCGATTTCTTGAAAAATCCAACGCTCACCTTCTCGGAGGTGGACTCTGTGAAGTATCCCGCCTTGGGCTTGGCGTATGAGTGCCTAAGACGTGGCGGAACGGCAGGTTGTGTGATGAATGCAGCCAACGAAGTTGCAGTGGCGGCGTTCCTGGCTGGCGAGTGTGGCTATCTGGACATTGTGCGCTCAATTGAGGCGGCGTTGGAGTTCTATCCACACATCGACAAACCTAGTCTAGAGCACTACGTGGAGTGCGATAGGGAGGTGCGTGACTTTACACGTAAGCTACTGGGGCTATAAAACGATAAATAATAAAACAATAAATAGTAGATGGAAATTCTAATTAAAGCAGTTCAGTTCTTTCTGTGTCTCTCTCTCTTGGTGGGTATCCACGAGTTTGGACACTTTATAATGGCACGTATCTTTAAGATTCGTGTCGAGAAATTTTATATCTTTTTCGACCCTTGGTTCTCGCTCTTTAAGTTCAAGCGCAAAGGCACGGAGTATGGTCTAGGGTGGTTGCCTTTGGGTGGCTACGTTAAGATTGCAGGTATGATCGACGAATCGATGGATAAGGAGCAGATGAAGCAACCTGCCAAGGAGGATGAGTTCAGATCAAAACCAGCGTGGCAGCGCTTTTTGGTGATGATTGCAGGCGTTGTGATGAACCTCATTCTTGCAATTTTTGTCTACATCGGAATTAGCTACACTTGGGGCGACTCGTACTTTGCAAACAAGGACGCAAAGTGGGGTTATGTATTCAACGAGACGGGGCACAAACTCGGTTTTGAGGATGGCGACAAGCTAGTCTCTATCGATGGTGAGCCGATCGATAACTATCGCACAGTGGTCTCAGACCTAGTTCTAACGGATCAAGATCGCACAATCTCAATCGTGCGTGGTGGTCAATCAATAGAGCTTGTTCTCCCATTTGAGAAGCTCGTTGAGATGCGCCAAAACAAGGGACATGAGGGATTCATTGAGCCGTTTCTACCATTCATTGTCGATAGTGTAGGGTCTCAGACTGCTATCTCGGCAGGTATGATGGCTGGCGATCAGATTGTTGGTGTGAACGACCTTCAGGGTGTCGATTACAGCGCAATACGAGAGTATATCGCTGAGCAGTCGGGTGATAGCGTGATTTTGAGTATCATCAGAGCGGGTCAACCGCTCCAAATCAAGGCTCCGATCTCTGCAGAGGGTCGCCTTGGGGTGGTTGCTGCAGGTCCTGCAAAACTTTTTGAACTATCTACACGTGATTACACTCTTGTGGAGGCTATCCCTGCAGGAGTTGTGAAGGCTGGTGGTGTAATCGAGTCATATTGGGGGCAACTCAAGCTCATGGTGCAACCAAAAACTAAGCTCCATGAGGAGTTGGGAGGTTTCATCTCGATCGGAAATATCTTCCCTGCTCAGTGGGATTGGTATGGCTTCTGGATGACTACCGCTTTCCTATCGATTATCTTGGCGGTGATGAATATTCTACCTATCCCAGGTCTTGATGGGGGGCACGCTCTGTTCACATTCTGGGAGATGGTGACGGGGCGTAAGCCTAGCGAAAAGTTCCTAGAGATTGCGCAATATATCGGAATGGCGATCCTGTTGCTGCTGCTTCTGTACGCAAACGGAAACGACATATATCGCTTCTTCATTAAGTAAGAGTTAAAGATGGCAAAGGTCAAAAAAGCGTTCTTCTGCAAGGAGTGTGGCAACGAGGTCTCGCAATGGCTGGGGCGTTGCCCTGCGTGCGGTGCGTGGCAATCCATCACCGAGGAGATCATCTCTAAGGAGGGGGGCTCCATTGCCGACAAAGTGATGGCGAGTAGTGGTGTTGCCACTAGCTCAAAACCCTTGAAGGTGGCAGAGATCCAGCATGGCGCACACCAGCGCATGGATGTGGGGCTAGCCGAGGTCAATAGAGTGCTGGGAGGGGGATTAGTCCCTGGATCTTTGATTCTCTTGGGTGGTGAGCCTGGTATCGGTAAATCGACACTATCGCTCCAAATAGCTCTTGCGGCGAATAACCTAAAGACGCTTTATGTGTCGGGTGAGGAGTCGGCAGAGCAGATCAAGATGCGAGCTATGCGCATTGGTATCGGCAATGAGGAGTGCTATATCTATGCAGAGACTTTGCTCGAAAATATCGTTGCACAGATCGCCGAGCAGAGACCCGATGTGGTCGTCATAGACTCTATACAGACCATCTACACGGGGCTTATTGACTCTTCGGCAGGTAGCGTCTCTCAGATCAGAGAGTGCGCTTCGACCCTTCTGAAGTATGCTAAACAGAGCGGTACACCTATATTTATAATAGGCCATATCACAAAGGATGGTGCTATTGCAGGTCCCAAGGTGCTGGAGCACATAGTGGATGTAGTACTTCAGTTCGAGGGCGATAATAACCAAATATATAGGATTCTCAGAGGTAATAAAAATCGCTTCGGGGCGACATTCGAGATTGGTGTCTTTGAGATGTTGGATGCAGGTCTAAGGAGCGTGGATAACCCATCGGAGATACTGCTCTCGCACTACGATATGCCGCTTAGTGGTATTGCCGTAGGTTCGGCTGTGGATGGTATCCGCCCATATCTGATTGAGGTGCAGTCGTTGGTTAGTGCGGCGGCGTATGGTACACCTCAGCGCAACGCTACGGGTTATGATGCAAAGCGTATGAGCATGCTTTTGGCGGTTCTCGAGAAGCGTGTGGGGATGAAGATGTTTCAGAAGGATGTCTTCCTGAACTTTGCGGGGGGATTCAAGGTCAATGATCCTGGGCTCGACCTTTCGGTTGTGGCGGCTGTGATCTCATCGTACTACGATCGCCCAATATCACAGGGGGTGTGTTGCGCTGGTGAGATCGGTCTTTCGGGTGAAATTCGCCCAGCATCACGCACTGAGCAGCGCATCAGCGAGGCGGCACGCCTTGGTTTCAAACGTATAATTGTGTCGGGATATATCGCAAAGAGTGCCAAGCAGCACAAGGGTATAGAGGTGGTTGCGATCCAGAGTGTCGACCAACTTCCTAAGGCGCTATTTGTGGAATAGTTCTTGTAGATTGGCTCTTGTATAAAATCAAGATGCCATGCGTAGAAGAGCTGTAGTTTTAGGGGGTGTAGGGCTAGTTGGCACGCACCTCTGCCGTCGACTCCTCGATGAGGGGTACGACGTAGTTTGTGTCGATGTGAGAGGTATAGCCTCCTCATCGTATCTATTTGAGGTGCGGAGGCATAGTCGCTTTCGCTTCGTTAATCACAATATCATAAATGGATTTAATATCCACTGCGATGAGATCTATAATCTCACTGCGCCAGTGCGCTTGCAGTATGACGAGATCCTGCCTGTCGAGGCAATGAAGCTGTCGGCGCTGGGGCTCATTAATACTCTTGAGGCTGCACGAGCAGAGCATGCAAGGGTGGTCCATGTGACCCAAGGTGGTGGCTTTCCTCTAACTGCCGAACAGACCGAGACAGGCAAGGTTGATTACAACGCATCGGGGCATATGTTCACCGAGGGACAGCGCGCCTCGGAGGTTATAGCACGAGCCTATAAGAGGGAGTACTCGACCGATGTGAGGGTAGCACGCCTATATAATTGCTATGGTCTGGGGGCTGATATGAACGACCAGAGAGTCGTGATAAAGATGATACTTCAGGCTATTCAGGGGCGAAATATCACGATCTATGGATCGGGGAGGCAGGTGCGCACACTCTGCTGGGCAAATGATGTGGCGGATGGGTTGTGGCGATTGATGAATGCGCCCGAGAGCTCCCACATGCCAGTAGTGGATGTTGGGAGTAACCAAGAGATCTCGATTCTCGATCTAGCGCATAAGATAATTGCTTTGACCAATAGCGACTCTATAATTGAGCACACAGAGCCTCGTGTGAATGATCAGATGCGTAAAATTCCCGACCTACACGAGGCGTATGAGATGCTCGGATGGTTACCATACGTGGGGCTCGATGATGGCTTGCGACAGATGATCGAGTATGTGGATAGCGCACTAGTGGGAGCATCGATAAACTCTAGGAGTTGGAGTAATATTTAAAAATATTTAGAAAAATTTTAGTAAAAGAGTTGGAGATGTAAAATAAATATTTTATATTTGCGTTATAACAAAAAAAAGTGATGACATACAACTTTAATATACAAGCATGGTGGTGGCGCTCGTTGACTCTCGTAGACAATGAGTGCGGTTTTGCGCACGCTTGAAAATTAAAGATGTAAAAGATATAACCTTTAACTTCAGTGTCCCATTGTTTACATATAATGTAAGCAGTGGGATTTTTTCGTTTAGGACAAATTTCAAATCATATAATAATTATGAAGACTAAAAAAATTACATTGAGCGATGCTCAAATGCCGACAGCATGGTATAATATCGTGGCAGATATGCCAAACAAACCACTCCCTCCGCTTCACCCAGTGACGAAGGAGCCTGTGACTTTTGAGCAGATGCAGATGCTCTTCGCCGATGAGCTGATCCGTCAGGAGATGTCGACCGAGCGCTTTATTGAGATCCCTGAGGAGGTGCAGGAGCTCTATAAGATATGGAGACCAACACCGCTTGTTCGTGCCTATGGTCTTGAGCGAGCATTGGGGACAACGGCAAAAATCTATTACAAGAATGAGAGCGTCTCGCCAGCAGGTTCGCACAAGCCTAACACGGCGATTCCTCAGGCGTACTACAATGCTAAGCAGGGTATCAAGCGTCTTACGACCGAAACGGGAGCAGGGCAGTGGGGCTCGGCAATGGCGTTTGCGGGGCAGCACTTTGGGCTCGAAGTCGATGTCTTTATGGTGAGAGTGAGCTACGATCAGAAACCATATCGCCGTATGATGATGAATGTGTGGGGTGCCGAGTGTGTACCATCACCAAGTACACTCACAGACGCTGGGCGTGCAACCTTGGAGCGCAATCCAAATGCGTCAGGAAGTCTAGGATTAGCGATCTCGGAGGCTGTTGAGGTTGTGGTTAAGAACCCTGAGAGTGCACGATACTGCCTAGGTAGTGTTCTAAATCACGTTCTCCTGCACCAGACTATCATAGGTGAAGAGGCGATCACTCAGATGGAGATGTTCGACGCTGAGCCTGATGTGGTTATTGGCTGTTTTGGCGGTGGAAGTAACTTTGCAGGAATTGGATTCCCGTTCCTTAGAAAGAACCTCACGGAGGGTAAGAAGACACGTGTTGTGGCGGTCGAATCGGCAAGTTGCCCTAAGCTTACACGTGGTCAAATGCAGTATGATTTTGGTGATACAGAGGGCTTTACACCTCTGATTCCTATGTACACACTTGGGCACGATTTCCAGCCTGCCGATATTCACGCAGGGGGTCTACGCTACCATGGTGCAGGGGCTATCGTGAGTAAACTCTTGGAGGATGAACTAATCGAGGCGGTTGCGATTCCTCAGACCGAAACGCTAGCGGCGGGTATGCTCTTTGCTAAGTGCGAAGGCTTGATTCCAGCTCCAGAGTCGACACACGCAATTGCGGCTGCAATTCGTGAGGCGGAGGCAGCGAAAGAGGCTGGTGATAGCCGAACAATTCTGTTCAACCTCTCGGGGCATGGATTTGTGGATTTGACGGCATACGATCAGATGCTAGCTGGAAACCTGAAGGACTACTCTCCATCGGATGAGCAGATTGCACAGTCGCTAAATGCACTTGAGAAGTTGATCTAAGCCA
>CAYJIY010000025.1:0-26240 GCA_964370415.1 uncultured Alistipes sp. | reverse complement strand
TCTAGTAATAATAGTAAGCTCATAAAAAAGTTTGGTGCGAGGATTCTCGCACCAAACTTTTTTTATCACCTCAAATTTACACCACCGCTAGCTAATTTCTCTTAAGCAGGCGTTTGCTATGCGAAATGAGAACATCTACCAACAGTGAGAATAGATATGCGAGCGCAAAATATAGCACTGTCGTTAGAATAAGTGGGAGAATGGCATCAAAAGTTTCGCTTTGTATCATATAGTTTACTCGTGTGAGATCCTCAATGGCGAAATATCCCACAATAGAGGTCGTTTTTATAAGCGATACAGTCTCATTCTTATACATCGTCACCACTGAATCTAGTTTTGTTGGGCTTAGTAGCTCACTGATCTGTCCTGTTTGACATTCACCATGAAGGCGACGTAGTTTGTCTGCAAGATCGGCACTGAGCGATATGCCTAGAGTAATGATCGCCACAACCAGTGGTGATATAGATGTCATTGAGAAGATCAAATAGAGGTTGAGCATCAGTAACACCAAAACTGGGATGCCTCGAATGATGGTAATGTAACCCCTAGAAAATATCTGTAATGCTCTATTGCGATGGGCTGAGCACCAAAGCACCAGAGCACCAAGCGCTGTTCCCAAAAGAATAGACATTATCGATATCAGAATTGTCACCCAAAGACCGTGGGCTATCTGCTTTAGTTGCGTGCTATTGATGATACCGCCAAGCAGCCCCTGATTTAGCTCGCTCACCTGATCTGTTACCCTAAATACACCTGCATTGATCTTTTGATGAGGTGCCGAAAACAGCACTTTGCGCTCCCTCTCGTCTGTTATACATAGCCCTGCAGCAACTGCATCGACACTCCCCGATTCGAGCGCTGGCACCACTAGATTCGTGCTCATATCCACAATCTTGAGTTTGTAGCCCCTTTGTTGAGCGTAGTGGCGCATAAGTTCAATTTCGTAACCCTCTATCTCTTGATCTATCATGAGGGCGTATGGCGGTGATTGAGAATAGGTGCCGAGTATAAACACTTTATCGCTCTCTATATCATCGATTTGCGGAATGTCACCTCCCGAACCATCTTTGAGCCACCTGTTGACCATATCATCATACTCAGGGGTCAGCATGAATGATCTATAAAACGTGTTGAAGTCATCACGTAGTGAGGTGTCATTTTGAGAGAATGCTATAGCTACATCTCCTGAGAATAGATTTTCTTCTACTATGTCAATGTCGCTATATCTGCTCTTAGCATCTGTCAGTACGGGCATATCCAATACTCCATAGTCGACACCCTTGCTCCTCACACGAGAGTAAACATCATCGGATGATCCTACTCTAATTATCTCAGCATTTGGGAAATACTTAGTGACAAAGAGATCATGCGACGAGCCCACAGCAACAGCAATAGTGCTTCGAGATAGATTGTCGATTGAGTACTCTGTCTCTGTCGGCACGCTTTCGGTGAGAGTTCCGATGCGAGATACCATAACTACTGGTACACTGTAATATGGATCAGAATATAGCACATTGCTGTTTGCCTTTGCCAGTGTGTACCCCGTAAGCGAAATGTCTAGTTTTTGCGATGTCAATGATGCCTCTATATCCTCGGCGCTCATGTCCTGAATGTTCAGTTGATAGCCATTCTCCAGTGCAAAGTGTTTGATGATCTCGACCGATATTCCGTGGAGTTCACCATGTTTTGACACACAGTATGGCGGCACTTCGCTATCCACCCCTACATTCAAGATTCGCCACTTATCATGAGTTGGAACATTTGGCGGCTCTTCATCATGGCCATCTTGCCAGCGGAATATAATATTTTTATACTTAAAATCCTGCTTAAACTCTTTTAAAAAGAGGTTGAACTCAGCCTGTAGAGCGCTGTTTTTAGCGCTGAAGCTAGCAACTAGCTGCTTCACAGCTAGAGTGGAATCTGCTATGATCTCCATATCGGGGTTATTCTCAACCACACTATTCGCTACTGGAAGGTCAAAGAGTGCGTAATCAGCCCTGCCGCTCATTATCATCATCAAGGCATCGGTCACCGAGGGTAGCTCTACAATATGTGCATGGGGTAGCCTCTCCTGCGTGGCATTTTTGTGCGCATAACCATCCACTATCGCTATGATGGCAGTCGAATCTGGTGACTGCGCAAGGGCAATGTCCGAAGCGAATGTCGCAGCAAAAACAGATATGATGAGAATGTAAAATTGTTTTATTGTTTTCATGTCAAATTGGGTTAGTTGTTCGATAATCTCACCTATAAAGAGTACTTGGCATAAGACATGGCAAGTTTTTGATCATATTTGTTCTCTGCATAGGAGGGTCCATTATAGCCTCTTGCAAACTCTGCCCAATTATGCTCTCGAAGAGCTTTGTCGAGTTTGTTATGCTTGATGAATTGTGCAAAGAGATCGAGCTGTGCCCCCTCGCTGCGGTTGATCGACTCCACAAATTGCTCTACGCTACTACAACCACAAACGGCATAGTCGAAACCCATAATCTGAAATGCTCCCCAGCTGGCAGAGCACAAAGCCGCTGTGCGATTAATAGCGATGGCTCTTTTGAGTCGATCGTGCTCCCTTATCCCTCCGACATAGTACGACCTATCCCATTTTGGGTGTATAATATCCTCATTGCCTTTGACATATCGCTGAGGGTCTATGCCCTGTTTCTTGAGTTGTTGCCAAAAGATATGCCCCTCAAAGAGTATTGAGGGATAGCCAACATCGAAGAATCCTCCTCGACCTCCAGTCTCGACCTCCCAAACCGCCTTTACGGCAGCAACATCTACACCAAGGAGTTTTGCCACTCGCTCATAATCGCCATCGCTCAAGCGTGTAGAGGCTAGTTTGCGACCGCTCTCGCTTTGTAGGTGGTGCCATGTAGCCGAGCCGACAATTCCATCTGATGAGATGTGTACACTGCGCTGAAAATCTCTGACAGCGTTTTCTGTGTTATGTCCAAAAATGCCATCGACTACTAGTTGATGACCCCACGAAATAAGTAGGTTTTGTAGCAAAGTGACCTCTTCGCCCGAATCATTACGTCTAATTGTTCTCATAGTTTATGCTGTTTAAATTATACATAATTATTTACTGCCTTTGGATCATGTGAGAAGTACACAGAGAGTAATAGATCCCCAAATTTAGGCGACACTCTATTCGAGAATTTGCCTAATTATCGGGTTATATTAATTTTACTTCACCGTTTTTTGTTTGCTAATCGCAATTATATATCTTCAGCTTATGGTGTACTATTGCTAATTTACAAAAATAATTCTTATATTTATGCCAAGGAATTGAAAAAAAAAGTAAAACAGATAATTATGAAGAAGATGAGGCACGTGTTAATAGCTATGATCGCTATTGCATTAGGTATTTATATCATTTGTAGCGCGTTGTCAACAAAGCATACAAATAGTGAGGCAAGTGTGGCAGACCAGGTCGAGTCTGATGGTTATGAGGTATCGATTCAGAACTTCTTGGAGCAGACAAAGCGTGGAGATGCGAATGGCGTAGCAAAACTTGTTCGCTATCCTCTGAATCGTCAATATCCGCTCAAAAATATTAATAATGAGCAGGAGTTTGTCGCTCGATACGATGAGCTATTCGATAGAGCTATCATCGACTCACTTATCGAGAATCCCGATAGGTGGCAAACTATGGGCTGGCGAGGTATTATGTACAATAATGGCGAGATTTGGTTCGACTATGATGGCACATTAACGGCGATAAATTGGGAGACAGAGCTCGCTGCTGAGTTGCTGCGAAAGGGTATAGCAAGGGAGTATGAGATGGTGCACCCCGATGTGTCAAGCTCAGTGAAACTACCCGTTCTTGCCTTTAAAACACAAGATGACAAGTGGATAGGGAGAATCGACGGCGTAGCAGCGGAGCGACATGCGGCGGATGTGCAGTTGGCGCTCTATAAGAGTGGTACTCCTCTAGAGGGAAAGCCTGACTACCTACTTCGAGGTCGTTTGGATATACAAGGTAGTGCTCACAACATGTACTACTTCTTTCAGGGCGATGAGGCTAGCTTTGTGTTTGAAAATCCTTGGCTCCACGAAGAGAATAAACACCCTACAAACCTATGCATAAAGTTTGGTGAGTGCGATATTGAGAATGTTGCAGGGTATGACGAGGAGCTAAAAGCTGACCTTGTTTATTGGCAAGATATTATGAAGTAGAGTCCTCGCTAATGAGTGTAATAAATGAGGGAGTCTCCAGCTGGGGACTCCCTCATTTTATCTGCTAATCTCACCTGCGAAGTGTCAAGTTGTGGGACTATAGATTCTTATCCAAAAACTCTAGGATATGCCTTGCGATCTCTGTGGGCTTCTCCTCTACTGCAAAGTGACCAGCGTTTAAGAGATGAAGTTCCGCATTTGGTAGGTCACGAAGATAGGCGGTAGCTCCGTTTTTGTTGAATTTTAGATCTTTAGCGCCCCAAACGATCAGCGTTGGTGGTTGCTCTGTGCGCAACATCTCCTGCCACTTGTCGTAGCTTAGGAGGTTGTTGTTGTAGTCCTGAAATAGGCGTACCTGAATGAGTCGATCATTCTCTGTGCGCAGGAAGTTCAAATCGTGCACCCATGCATCTGGCGACTGAATATTTAGGCTATCCTTCGGGATGTCGAAGAGGTACTGCGAGTTAATGATCGCATCCTCGCCCGTTAGGGAGTAGAGTTGCGCCAGTTTCTCGGCACTCGTATCCTGCTGTGCCGATCTGAAAAAGTGCTGCCTCTGCTCGGTGAGTCCATCGAGATACGTGTTGGCATTTTGCGCAATGAGAACATCGATGCGCTTAGGATCTTTGGTCATCATGCGGTAGCCCACGGGTGCGCCAAAATCCTGCATATACATAACATAGTTCTCGATCCCAAGCTTCGATAGGAGCTTGTTGTTTACCTCCGCTAGTAGTTCGAAACTATAATCGAGGCTGTCAACACTCGGGCGGCTGCTATATCCCGAACCAAGGTTGTCGGGCGCAATCACGTGGTAGTGCGTCGCAAGCATCGGAATGAGGTTGCGATATGTGTGCGACGAGGATGGATAGCCGTGCAGAAGTACGATTGTTGGCTTCGATGGATCGCCAGCCTCACGATAAAATATCTTGTGAGAGTCCACCTCAGCGTAGTTGTATGTCGTTGGGGGTGGAAGGTGGTATGAATCTGCGCATGCTGCCGCTAGTAGGCACGCAGTAATTGCTATAAGTAGTCTTTTCATAGGAGTTAATGGATTTATAATGTTGTTATATTTGAGATTAAACCATATGTGACGCAAAACCTAATCACATAGATTTGTTATGTGAATTTTATCTGTTCTAGCTCGTGTTGATTGGTGTGCTATTTTTTGCTCATGCGCTCGATGAGCTCACCCACCTGATCACGATAGCGGAGAATGGTTTGAGGGTCCTTCGAGTAGGTCTGCTCATTGGAGTACATCTGAGTAGGTATTTCGAGGAGTTTTAGTGCACGGCGCTTCAGAGACTGATTTTTGGTCTGCTCGGCTAGGCGCTCCAAAATCGTGAGGTACTCATAATCCTCAACTCCGTCTCGAATGTTCTCCATCCTGATCGAAGGGATCGGCTCGCCCGCATATTTTTCGCGGCTACCATTAACATCTCTATTCTCAGGGTAGAACAGTCGCCCATCGCCATTGCCCCACACGGTCTGCTTGCCCAGAGGCCAGCCATAGCCAGAGACAAACGACATCGCCTCCTCCCAAGGGTTTTGTAGGTAGCCCACTTGCGATGCGGCAGGTGAGTTCCAGTAGGTTGTCTCCCAAATGAGGATGCCCTTGAGGTTGTGGACGTAAGATGCCCAGAGCCACATCCTTAGATTCACAGCGTCGTGATCGATAAACTCGCTAAGCCAAGGCGCTTTGGGCCATACACATAGGTACGACCAGTACTCCAGCCCCTTGTCGTTCATGCCACGTATCTTGTCGTGGTTGAGCTTGTGCCAAATCGTACAGCTAATATCCGTCACATCCGATATATCCTGCCCTGCGATGTGCTCGGTGAGGAACGTGGTGAGCTTTGGCGCATACTCCTTTATCATCTTGTTTGTCTCGTAGACAAATGCGTAGTCCTTCTCCGATGGCTCGTCAAACCAGTAGATATACTCTTTGCCTAGGATGCCCTCCCTCTCAAGGTTCTCTTGCACCTGCATTAGGTAGCCCCTCATTAGTTTGTTGTACTCCTCGGTGCCCTGCTCGAAGCCTTCGAACACGCCACGAGTGGTGCTGTAATAGGTTCCACCACCAAGCCCCTTTAAGCTCAGGCGGTAGGCGTTGAAGCCATAGTCGTGGAGGTACTTCTTCGCCGCTTTGTTGAAGTCGGTGAAGTCGAGCTCGATGCTGATCTTGTCTGTGTCAACCTCAAAATCACCAGCCACAAGGGTGTT
This sequence comes from uncultured Alistipes sp., assembly GCA_964370415.1. Taxonomy (GTDB): domain Bacteria; phylum Bacteroidota; class Bacteroidia; order Bacteroidales; family Rikenellaceae; genus Alistipes. Next base: position 19,841 of record CAYJIY010000025.1, on the reverse strand, counting down.
CTGCTGTGTGTTTTTGTTTAGTAGCTCTACGTTGTCAAACCACATTGTCCCGACATCCTCGCCACTGATAGTTCTGTTCGATGGGCATAGGTATAGCTTGACGTAGGCTATGCGCTGGTTGAATCCTCCGAGTTCAAATACTCGTTTATGCCATAGTGTATCTGCGATATATTGCTCAAATTTATTGTCGAAGTGAAGCAGTCGTTGCTCCTTGTCGTAGCACTCCACACCCACCACATAGGTCTGTTTCGGAGCGAGGGATCTGCTCTCCCAGCTGAGCTGGTAGCTTGCACTAGGCTCCACGGCTAGGAGCTCGCGTGTTGTAGCCTCCACATTCTCGGTGCGAGATTGATCGACCACCATAAAGCTATATTTTCCCTGCCTTGGGCTCTTCGAGTCGTAGAAGCCACCATCCCACTCAACACCCGTGATAGTCTCCTTGATTGGCGAGAAGAGGAATGGGTCGTAGGGCGCAATCTTGTAGTCTCTGAAAGCCTGCATGTGCTTCTCGAACGCCGCCTCTTTGTCCTCCTGCTCTGTGATGTTGTTGTAGGTGGCGATGTTGTCCATGTTCATGCCAAAACCTGAGCGCATGGTGGACTCCTTAGGTAGCTCAAAATCCCAAACTTTCAGTCTGAGGGGAATATCCAGCTGCCAGTCATGCCCAGCACTGAGTTTGACCAAAGATGTGTAGTCACCTGCGCTAGCGCCCTGAGGTACCTTCACCGTGATCCAAAATGCGGTGTTACGGTTGGCTCTTAGAGTGAGATCATCGCCCGCAAGTGGTAGGGGATCGGGGTATAGACCAGGAGTAGAGTAGTAGTCGGTAGGTATGTTCACCTGGACGTACTCCACTTGGCGGATTGTGATATTCTCGTCATTGATCTGATGTGAACCATCCGTGAGGCTTGGCACCTTGATGCTGAAATTGGTGATGTCCGCTTTTGGGTTGAGAACCACTAGGAACGATTCAAACTCATTTTTTGCAGCCTTTATAGATATATCATCCATCTTTTGCGATGGGAGCGGTGCGTCTTGCATTACCTTATAGAGCCCCTCGGCCCACCAAACGTCTATGTCGTTTGCGGTCGAGATGGTGTAGCCGTAACCACCCACATCTCTGTGGTTGAGGTCGACCTTGCCCTCCTGGGCGCTAATGCCAAAAGCGATGCTCAGTAGCAGGGCAATAAGTGTTATTCTCTTCATTTTAGATCAAGTTTATCTGTTGCTTGGTTAGTTTTATTGATGTACAGCACCTTATCGTGTGTGATGCACAATACAAAAATAGAAAATTATTTTAAAATACTATATATTTTCTACACTTTCTTGGTCGCGTCATGCACAAAAAAAGCGTAGTTAACTCCTCGGTGTTAACTACGCCCTATGATGTTGATGTATAGATTACTTCGCCAAGAATAGATTCTCTTTCGGAACATCTACCATTGTTGCGCTAGATGGGGTTTTCCAGTAGAGGTATAGCGCTTGCCCCTCGTAGTCCTCCATGTATTTGAGTGAGTACTTGTGGTAACCCTTTTTGAGTGCAATGACTCCTGAGACGCTCTTTTCGCTGTGCGAGCCATCGTTGTTAACGACCATTATGTCGTCTATCCACAGCACCGAACCATCGTCGCTGCGTAGCGTGAAGTCGTAGACACCCGATTCGGGAGCATATATGTAGCCGCCAAACAGAATGCCAAAGTAATCGGGCTGCTGTGCCACCGAGAGGTCGAAATATGGTAGCGTGCCGCTCTCTACGAACTTGCCCTTGCTCTCGATTTGAGAGACTCCGATGAACTCCCCCTCATAGTAGCTATACGCTACGCCTTGGCTCTTAGGTCTAACTTTGAGGGCTGGTTGCTCGGTCTGCACAATCGCCTGCATGGTGAATGTGTGGCTAGGTGCTAGCCCCTGTTTGAATGCCTTGATTTTGAGTGTCGATGATCTCTCTATTTTGATGCTCTTATCAGCCTTTGGCGATGATTCATCAGGCTCGCTACCGTCTAACGTGTAGTGGATTTGTGCCCCTTGAGTTAGCGATGTGATCTCAATATCTTGGGCTGGGTCGAATAGAGTTAGATCCTCAGTCACGTATGGCATCTGCACCTGCTCCGCCTCATCACAAATGAGGTATGAGAGAGGAATCTGCAGTGTCTGGTTTGAGCCTATAAATAGATTCTTCACGTTGTAGATGTTAGATAGCGACTCCACAGTTCCCGAAACTCTAGTAGTTGCATGAGCCGTGATAGTAACGTCACGAAGCTTAGGTGCTGAGAGCATGTAGTCGATGTCCGAGCTATTGGTGATAAGACACGAGAATTGATCGTTTCCAAACTTTAGGTCGGAGATCGTGAGCGAGCCCTTCATCAAGGCGGTGATGTACTCTCTCTTTCCAGCCACAATGTTGCCCATCCATGCAATAGTGCGACGAGCGAATAGAGCCTCTTTTACCGACTCTAGGCTCCTCTCCTTGGCAAGTATGATGGTCAAAGGGCGGTGCATCACATTCAGATCGTAGGTGTTGGAGATCAGACCATGAATATCACTCGCTCCAACTGGCGCAAGGTTGTAATCCACGGCATCACCCACCGATTTTGGGTAGAACGAAGAGCCATTAAATATCTCGATACCATGTATCGCACCCTTATCGATCAGCTCAAGCTGAAATGGGAATAGATCGCTATTGTTGTCTGGCCATCCTGGGTGGTTGTATATTACGAAAGCGCCATTTTTGGCCGCTAGCTCAACCGCCTCTTTGGGTTCGATTTTTGAGCGCTGATAGATGTTGGCATCATCCACGAACAGAAAGTTGAGGTGTCCCGCAGGCTTTGAGTCGGTGTATTCGACACCAGGAATCAGGATAATGTCTGCTCTTTGAGCTGCCGATTTTGCCAACTCATACGGAGTGTTCAGGTCGGCGTTGTACTTCGATGACATATCCCAGTTGTGGTCCGTGATCGAGATGATGTCGAGCCCCTCACGCCACGCCTCATTGACACGTGTTGAGGGTAGAACCTCGCCATCGGAGTAGATGGTGTGGATGTGCAGGTCGGCCGTCAGGCTCTCATAGCCGAGAATATCGGGGATTGAGATGTGGCGACGAACGTTAGGGATTATCCCCTCCTCTAGTCTGTAGATGTGAGGATCGGGCATCTGTGCCGTTGCAACTGAGGCAACTGCTAGGGCAAATAATAGGGCAACTCTCTTCATGGTTAGTGTTTGGTTTGTATATGTAAATATTTGATGTTGGTTTGGTACGGCTAATTTACGTATTAATAATTTGCTGTGCAATATTTTGTTAGTCTAATCACATTTTTTTTGCTCCTTAGTGATAGGTAATAAAAAACGGAGCAATTAGCCCCGTTTTCTAAGTTTAGTAGTGTGCGTGTCAAGAGAGCAGGATATAGCATATCGGAATGAGTAATCCTGCTATGAGATACCACTTTCCTCGCTTTAGAACGCTGTTTTTTCCTCGCACCATAAAGAGTCCCGATATGGCGAAGAAGATAAGCGACACGGCAAAGAAATCACCCATGATACTCCACCCCTTAACTCTGTTGAGGTGTAGGCGGTTAAACCAGTATATCACTTTGCGTTGGCGATGTTGCTCATAGGTGAGCTCTCCGTTCTCGGAGTTGTAGATTCCGACCCCACCCTCGAGCATTACTCTGGTGTGGCTCTCATCTATCGTGGCAACTCGCTTAATTGTGGGTAGCCCCTCCTTGGCGAAGAGTTCGGGTAGAGCCTCGTCGCTCACGCCACTTTTGATGGTGATAGTCTCAGCGATGGTGTCGTAGGCTGGGTCTTGCTCGCCCATGTGGTTGACAATAATACCTGAGACAGCATATATTATGGATACGCCAACCATTAAGAACCCAAGGTCTCGATGGATTATGCGTATCCACTTTAGTACTTGATTTTTTGAGATCATCAATCTTCGGTTTAATTAGTCTAGCACCTCGTATGAGTTGCCGTCCATGTAGTAGATCGAGTAGTAGTCCTTGTTGTTTTGCTTCATCCACTCACGCATCTTGTTGATGTTGTTTGTCTCAGCGCCACACGACTCAGTTGATCCATCCTCTTTGCCTTGAGCCTCACGCACAGCCTCTTCCCACTGATCGAGGTACTCCTCCGTGAGACGATTCTCCTTGAAAGTTCCCGTGATCGCAACCTCAGAGCCGATAAGCTCACGGTTGAAACCTCCGATGTCGCCCTTTGCCTCAACACGGAAAGTCACCTCTTGGTTGTCTCCAACGATGAAGCATCTACGACCAGAGTGCTTGCAGGTGTGTGTGATAGTACCTACAATGGCAATCTCCTTGTCTACTAGCTCCGTGCACGACTCTAGAGCCTGATCTAGTGTGTAACGCTGTGCTGCAGCTTTGGTTTGAGCCGTAGCCTCGGTTTGAGTTTTGCTTTCGCTCTTTTGTGATTTGCTAGGTGTTGATCCACATGCTGCAAGAACAAGAGCAAGTGAGAGTGTGAAAATAATTTTTTTCATCTTTTTTAATGTTATTAGTCGGCGCTTTTGGCACCTTTTGAGTTAATATTTAATTTTATTTGTTGAATTTTGGCATTATTAGAACCGCTAGAAGACCTGCCGCACCAGTGAGCAAAACTAGTAGTGACGAGAAGATAGCGTAGCTTCTTCTATGCTTGCGCAAGAGGAGTAGCAATACACCAATGGCGAGGACTCCACTTAGGGCAAAGGCTTTGTAGTCAGCGATTTTAACTCTAGTGTGGAAGTAGCTATCCATTGGCCCCTCGAATGTGATGTAGACAGGCAGAAGCCACTGCGAGAGATAGTCCCAAGTCTGAGGCTCGATCTTCTCGGAGTGTCTAGCAACGCAATTCAGATCGTCACTCTTTAGGGCATATATTAGATTCTCGCTAGGTGTTGTGACCAGTATATTCCAGTAGAGAAGGTTACCCATAACCCTAAAGCTATCGGTTTGGGCATTGATGTTGTCAATATCCAAACGTAGAGGGTTGTAGCCCCCTTGGTTGTCGCTCTCTAGGATGTGGACACCGCCCTGATCGTCAATTATGAAGCCGTAGAATCGCTTGTTGCGAGATAGGTGCATGATAAACTTATCGACCTTGAGGTGTTGGCTCACGTTGGTGTTCTTCACAAACGGACGACCATTGACGAGCTTCACGTGGAAGAGCTCCCCCTTGCTGTCGAAACAGAAGTACCCCTCGTCGTATGGTTTGCGAACACTAGCATCACCCACGACCCACTGAGTCGGGAATGTATATCCAGCCTTTTCGAGCGCTTTGTCGAAGAGCTCGCTTTTGGTATGGTCTATGCTGTTGGATTGAGCATCGATGAACTCGAATCTGTCGTCATAGCGGAAAAAGTCGTCTGGCTGTTTAAGCCCAACCCTAACGGGCATGCTCTCAAGTATTGCCGTGAGGCCTACGTTGGGAGTGTTCACATTGCGAGGGCGATAGAACTCAATCACGGCGTGTGCGCTCAGGATCTGAGGTGTAATCTCGTGGCCATCGATCGAGTCGGGCATCATCCCGTCCGAGAAGAGCTGGCGTGAGTTGAATAGCGGAAGAATCGTGTCTGCCTGCTGCTCTGTGTATGCGTTGCCGCTCATGTCCAAAACAGGTGCATCCTCGTTTGAGTAGTCGATTCGGCATAGCTCCTTGATCTTCGAGCTATAGTAGTAGAGTGGCGATCTGGTTCTCTGGCTAGTTGCCATGTGAGTGAACTCAGGTATAAAGTAGCAGAGAATCAGGGCGACAAATGTTGTAACTATCGCAATGAGTGTATTTTGATTTTTCATAGACTGCGCTTATTTATTGTTTTTTAGCTTTGTGCACCATCTTTAAATCTGCCTAGCGAGAGTTGCATAGCACATAGTGCAACAGCGAGGAGGATTAAGTTCGTGTAGATGAGTTGAGAGTATGCCCCCATTAGAGCATCGGTTGTGAAGATCGAGATTATCGCCACCGAGATTATCAGGTGTATAGCACGGCGATAGATGATAGGCTCGATGATGATCCACCCAACGAGAAAATAGCCCGCAAGCCCGCAAAGAATCTTAGGCGTGAGTAGCCCCAACATGCCACAAACAAGCTCAGGAGGGTAGCACAAGCAGAGATAGATAGTAATGGGTACTAGCATAGTGGCGTAGATAGCCAGTGTGCTCAGGATACCGAAACTTTGTGTCGCTGCCATTATTCGCCAAGGCTTAAACGGTAGGTGTAGCGTAAGCTTTAGGCGCTTGTTGACCATCTCCATCGAGTATTGCGAAATAGAGATGACAATAGGCGTTATGATGATAAACCACTCAACGAAGTTAGGGATTATCGATACGCTTTTATCGAGGATCAGTGCCCAAGTCTCAACCACACCCTCAACACGCAGAGCCGTAGTGCTCATTATGATTGTGTATATGCATAGTGCTATGCCAAGGAGCAGAAGCAACGTGACTAAGCGTCCGCTTTTGATCCACTCTTTATATAATATTGCTTTAAACATATCTTCTAATATTTTCCAGTTAAACCTATAAATGCATCCTCTAGACTAAGGCTATTGCTCTGCAGGTTGCTCACCTCGAAAGGTGAGAGTAGCCTTCCAACGTGCTCTTCGCCCTCGAAGGAGTAGCACTCCCACTGATCGCCAATGAGGGAGATGTTCTTTATGCTATCATCTTCGATTGTGATCTCTCTAGGGGAGTTGAACGTGTAGCGACGGAAATCTCGAAGAATAGACTCCGTAGATTGGTGCGTGAGGATCTTTCCGTAGTCGAGAATCATGCAGTCGTCGATGAGTTTCTCCATATCCTGAATGATGTGGGACGTTAGAAAAACCGTCTTGTTCTCGCCAGAGACATAGTCACGTAGATACTCCACAAATAGTCGTCTATAACCAGGGTCTAGTCCCATCGAGAAGTCGTCCAAAATCAGTAGATCGGGCTCCTGTGCAAAGAGCAATCCCAAAGCAACCTGAGAGCGCTGACCACACGACATGGTGTGTAGCTTTTGGGTTTGAGTCACTTGCAGGCGCTGGATTAGCTCGAAGTATAGGTCTCTGTTCCAGCGCTTGAACATGCGGCTGTAGAACTTCTCGATCTGGATGACGTTGAAGTAGTTGTGTTGAACGTGACCCTCCAGCAAAAGTCCGATGCGAGATTTGGTCTGAGGGTCGATGCTGTGCATCTTCTCGCCAAATATCGAGCAGGTACCTGAGTGGGGTTTGAGGTAGCCGTTCAGGATGTTGATGATGGTTGTTTTGCCCGTTCCATTCTTGCCGAGCAGTCCCAAAATACGCCCCTTCTCCACCTCGAAGTTTAGGTTCTCGTATATCAGTTTGTCGCCATAGTAGTGAGTGATATTCTCACATTGTATTATTTTTTCGCTCATAATTAGAGATAAATAGTTTTAAAATACAACTCCAAGTGAGTGCTGGAGTAGATATGTGTTATCGTAACCCTCATATTTTGCCAAAGAGCAGTGAGTGCCAACTTTGAGGGCAATTCGCCCGTTGAGTTTTATGTATAGATCAAACGATGCCCCATTCGACCACAAGGGTGTGAGCAGTGCATCGAAATCGTCAACGACATGGGCACTAAGATTGTGCTCTGCGCCGCCATTTTGTGGGCTTCTATACTGCGAGGCTATGGATAGTGTCCCCCACATACGATCGCCCATATAGTTTATAAATAGTTGAGCCTTTGGGCTCAGATCGCTCCATTTTATTGATGAGTCGTAGCGCTTAATCGATGCATCGAATAGCTCTACGCCAGATAGCAAACCTACTCTAAATTGCTTCGAGATGTTGCGCTCAATGAGCAGAGATAGGTCTGTTGTATTACATGTCATTTCGAACGCCTCCACCTTTGATATTGGAGGGTATGAGTTTGCCGCAGAGCCAAACGACTGCTCGATGCCGATGCGGTTGTGTTGCTCTATCTCAGCCTTTGCGCTCAGGTCGTACTCCCCTAGGCGGAGTCTATATGCTGCCTTGGCGCTGTATGTGCTGTTGTCGAGGAAGTTCAGCGGTAGATTGCTGTGATCGTTTAGGATCTTCTCGTAGTTCTCTTTTTTGTATGTTGCACTAGCAAAGAGACCATAGCCCGATTGGGGAGCTATGCTCAGAGAGAGGTTGTGCTCATCGCCACGCATGAGCGACGAAGATGAGATCCCCGAAAAGCGCTCGGAGTGAGTTCCTAGCCCCAAGTAGTGGTACTGTATAGCGCCACCGAGGATGTTGTATATCTCGACATTGTTGTTTTGAGTGTAGTAGCTATATTCGTACTCTGTGGCGAGTGTGTAGCCCCTGAATTGGTAGGCAACGGTTCCCCCAATATTGATGTCGGAGGTTATGCTTCGAGGGCGTGGATCTACCAGGCGGTAGTTGTGCCCCGCTAGGTATCTAAAGTCTGCACCCAGCAGGAATCTGCCAGTGCTCTGTATATAGCCGAGCGTAAAGCGGTATTGTTCTGAATCGAGGTCGCCACCCACGCTGTCTCGCATGATGTAGGGGTAGAGTCTCTCGAAATCTGCCACCGAATTTAGGCTTATATCTGCTCTGTCTGTGCGCTTGTACTCCGCATCAGCATAGAAGAGCGTTGAGGGGTTGAGCCTATGGGCAACATCTACTCCCAATCCGCCCGATCTCTCGCCACTCCCTAGAGCGTCGATAAATAGCTCTTGACCACTGTCCCAGTTATAGCGTGCATCGACCTGATAGAGCGTGTTTTGGTGTATTATATACTTTGCTACAGCGGACTCCAGATCGTAAACAAATGCATTGTTTTGGCTATTAACCTGCATGACATTATCTCTGAGGGCATTTGAGGTCTCTTGACCAAATACCCTGAGCGATATTGTGAGAAGTAGTATAAAAGCTATTTTTAGTCTCATCGTTTGATAGTTTACCTAACGGATTATTATAAACAGAAAATTTTTTTAAGCGATCGACAAGCATTCTCAGCTCATCGATCACTTAAAAATTTGGATTATAGATACGTCTCTACCTACAGAAGAGATGGAGTCGTTTTGTGGTCGAAGTCTACGCTTGAGTTGTTCGTGTCTTGGTAGATAGGCTCACCCCAAGAGTTGAGTGTAGATTTTCTTCTTACAGATTTACTATAACGAGTAGCGTCTGAGTTGCTATCCGATGCAGTTGTCCATCCCATGTCGATCGATGGATCCATCACCAACCACTGGAAGTTATCCTTCACCGCCGAGTTCACACCGTCGACAACCCACTCATTAGGAATTGCGTAGCTCGTGAATGTCATCAAGCGCTCAAGAAGCGATCCATCAGGATATGTGTATGAGAACATGTATGCGTAGTTGTAGTAGTATGGTGTATTTGCAAATAGCGGATCACCCATGCGGTCTAGTACTGGATCACCATTCTCGTCCAACACTGGTGTGCGAGTTGTGAAGATCTCAGGAGTTACATCCTCAGGGATGCGAGATAGTACAAATCCTCTTGATCCACGATTGTGAAGCGACCAAATTGTAGCAGACGCTGAGTAGTAGTTGATAAGGTTTGGAACATCTGGGTTGTCAACGTCATACGCAGCACCCTTCTCGTCGTACCACTCGTATTGTGCACCACTCAAATCGATCGCATCTGGGTGTCCCTCCACTTTGTGGTTGATAGCGATGTCAGCGATGATAATGCTCTCGCCTGGCTCAACTGGAACATCTGTTCCGTTACCTGGGATCATGTATAGAGCGTTTACGAACGTGCTGTTTTTCATAACATCAGCGATGTCAGCGATCTTCTCATTGCTAGTGTCTAGAGTGTAGTAGTTCTCCTGCATGTTTGTGAGGAAAGTAGTCTCCGAAACAGCTAGGCGGTCAGCGTAAAGAACTTGATCTGAGTTGTTTGTGATCTTGAAATACTTATCTCCAGAGTATGAATCTCCCTCAGCAGTTACAGTTCCTGTGAAGAACACCTCCTCGATTACAAAGTCGCTTGTCGATGGAGTGTAGAGGAAGAAATTAAGAGTAAGAGTAAGCGCAGCATCTCTCTCTACCGTAACGTTTTGTGCAACAGCAACGATGCTCACGCTTGTCTGTCCGTCTGTTTTTGTAGGGTCTTGCAAAGCGGTAGCTGTCACTGAGATGTTGTATAGACCTGGGCTCAGAGATAGCGTCTGTGGCATTTGTGTGAAGTTTTGAGTCGTCTCAACACCGCTGTTGATCTCCTTGATAGTGTAGACAATGTCAGAAATTGATGACTCAACCAAACCCGTAGGGTAGTCTCCAATCGCGATTGGTGTCTCGATCGGTGTGTTAGGATCGATCAGATCCTTATCATCAGCACACGATCCAAGCATCACACCTGCAGCAAGTGCAATGACGAAAAATGGTCTTAAAAATAGTTTCATAGTTTAAAGTTTTTAAATATTTAAATAGTTAGAATGCTAAGTTTAGTTCTGCTCCAAAGTATGGAACAGTGTATCTTATCTGCGTTACCCCATTGAGCTCGTACTCTGGTAGGTAGGCGAACGCTCGGTTGACAAATAGCGAGATGCTCGAATCCTTGTAGATCGTCTTGCGAACCTTGATGTTGAAGTAGACCTCCGTCGGGTTGCGAGTAGGGGTCAGTAGCGATGGATCGGTTCTATTGACAAGCATGTAGAGGTGGTTGTCTCCAATGTTTTTTATGTCGAACTCATGCACGATGCCATCCACACCAATATAGTGTGTCGGTGTTCCCGATTCCCACATCTGTTGCCTTGTTGTGTTCCACATGCACTGCGCTGAGAGCATGACGTTTAATCCAATTTTTGGGATGTAAGAGTCGAGGTAGAAGCTCGTGTTGAAGGAGCTCTCCGTGTAACCTGAGTTATCGTTGTAGACTCCAATGTATTCGATCGTCTCACCGCCGATTATCTCAGAGGCTTTTTCGTAGAATGGTTGCGAGTTGTGGTACTTGTTGCTCATCCATGCACCATTTATCGTGAGTCGTAGATTCAGCAGATCAAAGCGCTTGAGGGTGAGCTGAAACTCCACACCCTGCTTGTCGATTGTTGAGCCGTTTGTGGTGACACCATAGGTTCCCATTCTCAGCTCATTGGTGTATGGAAGTTGTGAGATGTCGGGCTTGCCATCAATCTGCACCCCCTCGGTCTCATAGCTCAGGTAGTCGAATATCTGATACTGAGTCGAGGATCTAAATCCATCGTCGAGAAGCTCGTCAAAGTATGTTATCGAGAGGTGGTGGCCCGTGTACTCGAGGTCAAGGCGCAGCTCCGATTTTCTGTTGCGTGCCGCATCGAGCTCAAAATTCGTGGGATCGACCCTAAAGCTCTTCATGTTGATGAGCCTATAGTCGGGGTTCTCGTGGAAGTAGTTGAGCTGAGTGTAGGTGTAGTAGAACGGATTTGGATAGAGGTGGCTAGCCGTTGGCATCTTGGTCTGGAGTCCATAGCCAAAGTTCAGCGATGGACGTAGTGCACGCCCTGCTATGCGTAGCTCAGGTAGATCGAGCTTTACGTTTATACGAGGGTCGAGATACCACTTATTTGCAATAGTGTATCGGCTATCAACGCCCAAGAGGCTCTGTGCTCTAAGTCCAGCGGTAACGTCTAGCTTGAAATCTCCGATAGGGAGCGAGACCTTCGGCTCGGCATAGAGTGCAAGTTGCGAGAACGCAGGAACCTCGTTAAATGGGCGAGGTTTTGTGGTAATAGATGGCGATGGAGGGGTCGAAAGATCGAAAATGTAGCCCTCGCCATAGTTCTTTTCGTAGCGCCAGTCACCACCGAAGAGAAGGCTATTGTCAACATCCCAATTCTTGTTTGTGAGCTCGGCAATAAACTGCGTAAATACTGACAGCGGACGACCCTCAACCCTCTGATACGATGTGTAGTTCGATGGGAGGATAAGAGCATCGAATACCCCCTCGATCTCGGTGTTTGGCACCGCAGTGGGGCGGTCTAGCTGTATGTAGTCCACCTTTTCGAGATCGCTGAAGCCCATCGTTGCTGAGCTTTGAAGGCTGAGCTTCGTGATCCAACTTCGGATGTCGTATAGCGATATGTTGACGTTTCCTACGATATTCTGATTCTGTGATTTAAAGCTCTCGATTGCATGGTTGTGGAGGTCGTAGTCCTGCTTGTAGTTATCGATCGTGGTCGAGTAGTCGAGGTACGAAGATACGCTGAGTCGCCCTTGGCTCAGATCGCTCACCTTGCGATAGCGTGACGAGAAGTTCACACGATCAAAATTTTCGAGATTGCTACGTGGATCCACACGTGAGGTGTAGTAGTCGACCCCCATATTTAGCACGCCGCCCTTCTCGCCAAACTTTACACTGTTGGCAACATAGAAGAGCTTGCTCTTAGCGTCGACTTTCATACGGGCATCGAACCCCTGAAACGAGTAGTTGCGGTTGATCTTGACCATTCCGTTGGTCATGTCGCCATAGATTACAGACGCCACACCACGTATAACCTCCACCGACTCGATACCATCGGTAGAGATCGACCTCATGTCGACACCTTGACCCGTGGTGTTTTTCGAGAGGATGCTGCTGTCCCACTCGCCCAACACGCCTTGGAGGTTCATGTTGTTGGAGATGGGTACTCCGTCCATCACAAATCCTGTTCCGAGTGTCGCTATGCTATAACCGCTCGATGGTACACCATCGGGCTCACGAATAGTGGCTAGGTTTGCTGACCCCATGCTTGGGTCTTTCGACACACCACCTGGGAGCAGCTCGAAAATATCGGTCAGGGAGCTAGGTTGCAAAAGCGACAAAGACTCCTTGCTGATCTTGGAGCTAGTGGCGCCCTTGTTGACCTCCTGAGCTGTGACTATCACAGCGTCAATGTCGAGCGAGGAGATCGCCATTTCGAGTGTGATACGGCTATTTTGGGTGATAAAGCTCTCTGCGCTTACCTCTTTATAACCTAGGTATGAGGCGTGGATTGTGACCTTCGCAGGCTCATCGATTTGGATGTGTGCTACTCCGTTTTGATCTGTGACAGTGTGGTGTGCTTTGCCATCTGCGTCGGCAACGATTAGAACCCCCACCAGACTCTCTCTAGAGAGGGAGTCTAAGACTTTGACCTCTAGGGAGATTCTCTTTTCTGCGGCACGATACGTCTGGGCGAGAGTCGTGGTGACACTCGCCAAAGTAGCTAATATAGATATTATAAATAACCTCCAGTTAAGTTGTTGCATCAAGTATATAGTAATAATTCCGATGCAAAGTTAGATATTATAAATTTTTTCTATATACCCACAATAGGGTATTTTAGTCGCTACCTATACCAACATAAACTGAGCATGTAGTAGGCAGGAGAGTAGTCGGAGTATTTATGCCTATACGCAAATTCGAGGTTGAGATCCTTGACTCTCGCCATGACTCCAACTGAGGGCGCTTTGTCCTCGCCTACAATGGAATAACCGCCCACAAGAGCGTAGCGCCTCATGAACTGATACTTTAGCGCTACACGATAGTTGAGCTCCTGCTCCAAACTCTTCACTGGTACCCAATACCCAACTTCAGCTAGTGCCAAGAGGCTATGTTTGTCACAGAGTTCGGTGCCGAGTGATGCGTTGAGGTTAATTAGTGGGGAGGTCGGTCCGCTCTTGCTGGAGTAGCTGTACTGCCCCAAGTTGTTTGCGATGAGCGACACATCCCAATCAAAGTGTCGGTTGCTGATTCTCAGGTTGCTTTTGTAGTTGAGTCCAACATCGAAAAGATAGGCGCTGATCTTGGTGTAGACTCTCTCTTGGGCGAAGTTTCCGATGGCGTACACCGTGAAGCGATCACTAATGGAGTGGCTATAACCAAGGCTAATGTGTGTGGTGTAGCTACTCGTTTCAAGCCCATGGGTAGGGTCTATATCGATGGGCGAGTATCTCGCACCAAACATCAAAGCGTGCTTTGGCGCAAGGCGATACGCAAAAGAAGCTGTGTGGAGAGTCTCCAGTGTGCTCACTCCCAATGAGTAACCTGTGCTAACTCGACTATCGGTTGAGAGTGATGCAGGGTTGTTGTAGATCTCAAACCCTTGGATTGTAGCCGACTGAATGCCTGCCATAGCGAGCGAGCTGGCAGATTGCGGAGCCTCCAAGATCGGCAGAATGCGAGACCCTTGCGCAAACACCTCGACGCTGACGAGCATCGTGATAAGGGTGATGATATGTTTTGTGGTAGTCATAGCTAATTGTGGGGTTACATTTTGATAAATTCGGCGCTGTAGTTTGTCGTCCCTTGGATCAGCTCTAGGGTGTACAGCCCTGGGAATAGATCCTCGACATGGAGCTCTATACGGCGATCATTCAGAGGGAGTTGGTTCGTGCTTAGAGCCTTCGACATAGCCTTTCGGCCCACTCTGTCTCTAATGACTAGCTCGATAGCTCCATTGACGCTGTTGCCAAGGTTGATATTTAGCACAGATTGCACGGGCGATGGGTGTATTAGGTATATCCCCTCGTTGATGTAGACATTCACGGGGAGCTCAACCTCGGTGGTCTGCTCATGCTCATCGGTTGCACGCAGTGATATTGTCCCCTGCCCAGCCTGGGAGCTTACCAACGTGAGAATCTGATCTTTTATCGTGGCGCTAAATATATCGCTCGAGGCGCTTATAATCTCGTAGGTTACGCTGCCGATACTCTCATCGGTGAACACCTCTCGAAGGGGGATTGATGTTGTGCTGTAGCTCTTTACGTCGAGAGTGTAGCTCGCCCTCACGAGCGATGGCGGTAGGTTGTTGACAACAGTCACATCGAACGAGAATGTATCCCTCGCCCCGAACTCATCCTCAACGGTGAGGTTAAACTCATAATCGCCAAAGATGAAACCCTCTCGATTGAACGATATGAAGAGTCGATTCTCGCTAGACTCTATCTCTAGCAAATTTTCGAGATTGACGCTGTAATACCAGTTATGATTCTCAGGGTCTTCTATCGTGAAGCTCATCGAAATGGTCTTGTTGCCCTCCAGTGTGTAACTGTTTTGTGTCCCCTCGTCGGCAATAATCCTAGGGGCTTGGTTGACCTTTGTGGTGAGCTCCTTGGAGTATGTCAGTAGCTCTGATTGGTTGCCGTTAGACGCAACCGACACAATCGCAGCGTAGTATTTCTGCCCCTGCTTGAGCTCGTCAAAGGTCACCTTTGAGCTAGTTGAGTTATCGTCAAAGCGTAGGATTGACTCTCTGGTTAGGGTGTTTATGTCGTTTATGTTGCTGAGGGTTATCGGCTCCTCCGAGAGGAAGAGCTTGAAGTGGTTGATCGTGCTTCTGTCTTGCGTGGGGTTGACTCCAAAAACTAGGTCGATCGATTCGTAGCCAACGTAGCTCTCATCCTCGAAGAAGATAGGGTCGGCAGGCGTTATCGAGTAGTCGTATTCGGTTAGAGCGACAGATGCATCGATATAACCAACGCCCATATTGTCTCTGTATGCTCCATCTACAAAGTTGTTGTAGTTCAGTGGTTTGATGGCGGTGAGTAGGCGTTGGCGAAGTTGGTCTGTGTCGTAACCCATACCTCCATACTTGGATATAATCAGTGCCGCAATTGCGCTGACGTGAGGGCACGCCATCGAGGTGCCTTGCATGTAGCCATACCCATCATCGCGAAGGGTGCTCAATACCCCCGATGTGTACTCACCATCCTCAGGGCCGTAGCGCCCATATCGTGATAGCCAACCCCCTGGTGCGCTGATTGTTACCCAATCGCCATAGTTGGTGTACCAGCTAGCAGCGAAGTCGGGAGCAAAAGCCCCTACCGAGATAACGCCATCTTCGTTAGCGGGGTAGGTTGGGGCAGACGTTTCATCGTTTCCCGCTGCAAAGATCACAACGCCCCCTGCAATTAGCGACTCGCTACTCTGCATCGAACTCTCAGGGTCGATGCCAGCGTATTTTTGGAAGTAGTCGATAGCGTCGGCAATTATGCGAGGGGTTGCGACATTGCGGTTATAGCCCCACGAATTTTGGCTAATCACAGCGCCATTATTCGCACCATATACGATTGCTGCCGCTGTCTCATCGTCATTAGTTGTGAGCGTCTCGCTCGAAAAGATATTGTCTGGATCGTAGTCGGGGTTGTCTCTGAAAATTTGGCAACTCATGACCTTGACTCCGCCACCCTTAGTGGCATCACCTCCAGCGATACTTGAGATGCCGATGCCGTTGTTATTCGATGCAGATATCACCCCTGCTACGTGTGTGCCGTGCTCCTCGGCTTCGATCACACCCGTCCAATCGACAAAGTTGAAGCCGTTTACATCGTCAATGTACCCGTTATTATCATCATCGATCCCATTGGCAGGGATCTCGTCACTGTTTACCCACACGTTACGAACTAGATCTACGTGATCGACATCGATACCTCCATCAATTACGGAGACTATAACGCTCTCATCTCCTGTGCTTTGTTGCCATGCAGGAATTATATTGACATCAGCGCCAGAGATCGAGCTCACATAGCTCTCGCCATCCTGCTCATATGCCCCTACGGTGCCATCATTGTGCAGATTCCATTGTTTGTGAAAAAGCGGATCGTTGAACTGTCCGCTAACCGCACGAGTAGATACTCTTGATGGATCGACCCTGTGGATCTCATACCTCGATAGGCGTGGTCGAAGAACGGGCTCGCAGAATTCAACTATCTCAGAATCAGCTGCTAGTGTTGCCGACCTTGTGCTGGTCTGCTCTGATATCGTGAGTCGATACCATAGATTTAGCCCCTCGTTAACTTGTCGCTGTTCAAATTTTCCGCTGTGGGGGAATATCCTACGCATCTGTGATGCACCAACTTGGCGCATGTAGCTGTCTATTTGAGTACTCCCAGTTGGAGGGGATAGCACCAAAGCTTCGGGGTCGATCTGCTCGAGTGCGTTTGCCGTAAATTTTATATCGATCACTCCATCGATTACATCACTGCTTAGTGGTTGAGTCTCTGTGGATTGCTCCGACTCTAGCTGCTGGAGCTGGTCACTACACGAGAGCAGCGTGAATGCTAGGAGTAAAAGTGCGCTTAGATTGAATTTTTGTCGTGTCATTTAAAGATTGTTATAGTGGAATCACCCCTTGCGATCTTCGCTTTGTGGTTTATGTGTTACTTCACATCACCTACGTCAATGAGCTTGTTTACAATGGCATAGATTGTGAGGCCTGCTGAGTTGTGGATTTTTAATTTCGCTGCTATGTTTTTGCGATGAGTCATCACCGTGTGTGCAGAGATACAGAGCATGTCGGCAATCTCCTTATTGCTCTTGCCTAGGGCGATGCTCGTGACGATCTCTTTCTCGCGTGTGCTCAACTCGTCGTCCTTGGGTGGGGTGTTGCCTCGAATTAGCTTTTCGAGCACCTCCTCGATCTGAGCCATGCTGTCGGTGACCGATATAACGCCATCATAGTTTTTCAGCTGCTCAGAGGTGGATATGTAGTTTTGAAGAGCGATGAACTTCACGCTCTTGTTTTTTGTTATGAACTGCTGGGGTTGCATCACTCCCAAATGCAGCGGATTGACCACGACAATCTGAGGGTTGTGCTTGATGATCTCCTTTGAGAGAGCTGCTATATCGTCACTCTCGCTGATGTTTACACCAACATTTTCCACATCAAAGAGTACTGCGAGCAGACCCTTGCGGATAATGAGCGAGGGTTCGGCTATAAGTATGTGTACTCTCTTATCTCTCATCGATCTCCATCTTTTTGATTAGTGGCACGAGCAATCTGTCCTCAACCAAATTGTGCAACAGAAGATCGTTGGCGCACAAAAGTAGTGAGTGTATAACTCCAATCACCTCGTCGCTATTCTTGGCTTGGTAGTACTTGATAATCACATCTTTAAACTCGGTGAGTGGCTCATCTATGTGGTCGTGTTTTCTGCAGAATTCATCTACGGAGTAGTTGTTTGTTCTCTCGCCCGCTGCGAGCTTTTCGATATAGGGGAACAACTCCTCCTCCTCGTATCTGAGGTGCGCCTTTATCTGAAGGATATAGTCTTCGTAGTACTGTATAATGAGCAATGAGATTTTGTCATCGCTTAAAACAGCACGTAGTTTTTGCTCTATTTTGGGAAGGCGTGATGATATGTAATAGTCGTGGGAGCGGCGCAAGTAGCTGATTAGTCCCTCGACCTTAACCCCCTCAAGCGAAGGTTGGTAGCTTGGGTTGTCACCCCTGAGTATGAGGTTCGACACAGCCAGAAATGTGTTGCAGTCGACCCCGTTGTCAGCGCACACCTCGCTTACGCTCTTGTCGGCAAATCCAAGTGATATGCCGAAGCGACTCATCACGAGTAGCATGATGTTGTTGTCGCAAATTAGCTGAGCCATAGAGTCTGTTGCTCTATACCTGCCTTTTAGGTATATGTTTTCGCTCATTGCATTTAAGGGGTGTGAGTTAATAATCTATTGCAATGGCAAATTTATGTACTTTATAGTTTTATTGCAATACCTACTATGGGGTATCTTTTCGCTTCAAGTATCGCTCACATTGAGCCAAACGATCGTAGCCAAGCATCACTCCGAGGATGAAATCTTGCTCGATGGAGAGTCTGTTGAGAGGCTTTGCACCGAAGGAGCGCATCACATCGACACACTCCTTTTTGCCGAAGAAAATATTGATATTTCCATTCGTTAGATCTGAGATTATGTAGTCGACATCGTAGCGTTGGAGTTTGTACTCCGCCGCCTCTCTGTCCTCTCCTCTCATCGTATGGAGTACCAGATGGCGCAAACCCTTCTGGTACTCATATATGTGGTGACACAAAACTTGCATCTCGTAAAATCGTTATAGTTGAGAGCTAAGATCAGCAGTCCAAGAGGCAATTCTATCGCTTGTTTTGTGGGCTGCGTCGTCGTCGAGCGGTAGACCTACAAACTCGCCATCAACCTCAGCGCGCGAGGCTGTGTGCGAATACCCACTAGTAGCTACCTTGCCAATGAGGGTTGCACCAGCCTTTGTAGCCGCCTCGTGCAAAATTCCAACTCCGTCAACAAACGTGTCGGGGTATGATGCCGAGTCGCCAAGTCCGAAAATAGCTACAAGCTTTCCCGCTAGATTAGCACCCTCAAGAGTCGAGATCTTTGCATCCCAATCGTCTTGAATGTCGCCCAAGCCCCATGTCGATGTGCCTAGAATAAGAAGGTCAGCACCCTCAAAATCGCCTTGTGATGCGTTAGAGACATCCATCACGCTCACAGAGTGTGACGAGAGAGCCGCAGCGATCTCGTTTGCCGAAGTCTCAGTGTTGCCCGTTGTCGAGCCATAGATAATAGTTACATTTGCCATAATAGTTTTTTATTATTTGGTTTACGACAAAATTATGCTTTTGCTCTCTTTGAATCAATACCCAAATGTAGCTAACTTGCTACTACCCAATTTAAGGGATTGAGATGAGCTAATAGTTGCGGCAAGAGATTCAAACACTTTGTAGTGGAATTAATTGAGACTTTTGTTTTCATCACTTTATTGTACTACCTTTGCAACAAATTTTTAAGATATTATGAAGTATTTTGTTGCTGCTATTATAGCCATCATATTTATTGGATGCTCGAAAGATGATGCCCCATACTACTTCTCTTATGGGGATGTTGCAGGTAAGACGTTTGTGTATAGTGATAGCTCCGTGGAGTTTCTATCGCAAGATTCGTTGATTTGGGAACTCTCTGTTTTTAGAGATGCACCATCTCGATATAAACTAAAGTATAGCGTGGATGGCAATACCATTAAATTCGAGTCAGCCGATCAGATTCGTGAGGACTATGTAGATCCTCTCTTCGGTACAAGTGACTACGTCATAACGCACTACTCAGACTCATTTAGCGGTGTATTCACTAGCCCCACAGAGATCGAGTCCGCAGTAACACATGGATATGAGGTGCGCCAAAGCAC